>JAKITD010000001.1 GCA_021648265.1 Flavobacteriaceae bacterium
AATCTGCACAAAACTTCGCCAAAATACGTTCTGTAATAGACACAACTATTAAAAACGGAATGAATGTCTTGGAATCCTTATCTCTTATTGCTAAATTTGAGTTTCAATTTACAGACTGATTAGTTACCTTTATTCTTTATGAAATCAATTACTTTTTTATTCTCTATTTGCATCCTATTAACAAGTTGTTTTGGTTATAAAAGCATTGAACTTACATCTTCAGAAATAACTGTAGGTAAAAAACACCAAATAACAACAGTAGATTCTACAACAATAGATGCAATAATTGTAAATGTAACCGACAATACTGTTAGTATTCAAAAAAAGGAAACCCAATCAGAAATCCCTTTTTCTAAAATAAAAACCATTAAAAAAAATAAATTTTCTTTTCTGAAATCTGGTTTACTAACATTAACAATTATTATTGGTATTACTGCTATAGCTTTCTTGTATCAAGAAAGTATAAGTATTCCAATAGGAACTCAAAATATCAACTAACCTTTTCTTCTCGTTTCAATTTCTTTTATGACAAGCTGACAATTCTTATCGCTACTTGTCACAAAACTTCAACTGGCATACTTTTAGCATAAAACCCTAATTAAATACAATAATTAACAATTAAAATAAATTAATAATGGCATTAAAAATTCAACCCCTTTCAGATAGGGTTCTTGTAGAACCACAAGAAGCGGAAACTAAAACTGCTTCGGGACTTTATATCCCAGATTCTGCAAAAGAAAAACCTCAACAAGGAAAAGTAGTCGCCGTAGGTAAGGGCAAAAAAGATCATAAAATGACTGTAAAAGTTGGTGACATTGTGCTTTACGGAAAGTATTCTGGAAGCGAATTAAAACACGAAGGTACCGATTACCTTATTATGCGAGAAGAAGATATTCTTGCGATTATTTAACGCTTTATGCTGTAGGCTTTACGCTATATGCTATTCGCTATGAGAGATTTTAAAAAATATAATATTTGGACATTAAGCCATTCTTTTACTTTAGAAGTTTATAACCTTACTAAAAACTTCCCAAAAGAAGAGATATATGGTTTAACATCTCAAATTAGAAGAGCTTCTTCATCAATCCCTACAAATATATGCGAAGGATGTGGTAGAGATAGTGATGCAGAATTCAATCGTTTTTTAACAATAGCATTAGGCTCAGCTTCTGAATCTGAATATTTACTCATACTTTCAAAAGAGTTAAACTATATTGATACAAGTTCATTTGAAAAATTAATTTCAGATATCAACATTATAAAGCAAAAAATATATTCATTAAAACAAAAACTTAAATAATCCCGCTTAAAGCATAAAGCATAAAGCTTACAGCTTTTAGCACAAAGCTAAAAACAATGGCAAAAGATATAAAATTTGATGTAGAAGCACGCGATAGTATAAAACGTGGTGTAAACGCATTAGCAAACGCAGTAAAAGTAACTTTAGGCCCTAAAGGGCGAAATGTAATTATTGGAAAACCGTTTGGTGGTCCACAAATTACCAAAGATGGTGTGACGGTTGCAAAAGAAATTGAATTAGAAGATCCATTAGAAAATATGGGTGCTCAAATGGTAAAAGAAGTGGCTTCAAAAACCAACGATTTAGCTGGTGACGGAACAACTACCGCTACCGTTTTAGCGCAAGCAATAGTTCAAGAAGGATTAAAAAATGTTGCTGCTGGTGCAAACCCGATGGACTTAAAATTAGGCATCGATAAAGCAGTAAAAGCAATTGTAAACGATCTTGACAAACAAGCAAAAAAAGTAAGTAACTCGTCTGATATGATTAAGCAAGTAGCTTCCATATCTTCAAATAATGATGAGTTAATAGGTGATTTAATTTCTAAAGCTTTCGGAAAAGTTGGTAAAGAAGGAGTAATTACTGTAGAAGAATCTAAAGGAACAGAAACCTATGTAGATGTAGTAGAAGGAATGCAGTTTGATCGTGGTTATCTTTCTCCTTACTTTGTAACAGATAGCGAGAAAATGCAAGCCGAAATGGAAAACCCGATGATCCTTTTATATGACAAAAAGGTTTCAACCATGAAGGATTTACTTCCAATTTTAGAACCTGTTGCACAACAAGGAAAATCATTATTAATTATCGCTGAAGATGTAGATGGTGAAGCATTAGCAACTTTAGTAGTTAATAAATTAAGAGGTTCGCTTAAAATCGCTGCTGTAAAAGCACCAGGTTTTGGCGACAGACGTAAAGCGATGTTGGAGGATATTGCTATTTTAACTGGAGGAACTGTAATTTCTGAAGAATTAGGATTCACTTTAGAAAATGCAACTTTAGAAATGTTAGGAACTGCCGAAACAGTAACTATCGATAAGGACAATACAACCATTGTAAAAGGTGCTGGTAAGAAAAACGATATTAAAGCAAGAGTCAACCAAATAAAAGCTCAAATTGAGACTACTACAAGCGATTACGACAAAGAAAAACTGCAAGAGCGATTGGCTAAATTAGCTGGTGGTGTTGCTGTTTTATATGTTGGTGCTGCTTCAGAAATAGAGATGAAAGAAAAGAAAGACCGTGTGGACGATGCTTTAAACGCAACTCGTGCTGCTGTTGAAGAAGGAATTGTTGCCGGAGGTGGTGTTGCTTTAGTAAGAGCTATTTCTGTTTTAAATAAATTAAACTCAGACAGTTTAGACGAAACTACTGGAATTAATATTGTAGCAAAAGCAATTGAAGCTCCATTACGTACCATTGTTGAAAATGCTGGAGGCGAAGGTTCTGTAGTAATCAACAAGGTGTTGGAAGGAAAGAAAAACTATGGTTACGATGCAAAAGCAGACAAATATGTAGATATGCTTGAAGCAGGAATCATCGATCCTAAAAAAGTAACTCGTGTTGCTTTAGAAAATGCAGCTTCGGTTGCAGGAATGATTCTTACTACCGAATGTGCTTTGGTTGATATTAAAGAAGATACTCCAGCTATGCCTCCAATGGGCGGCGGAATGCCAGGAATGATGTAACCCAGAATCTGGGTCGATAAATACTATTTAATGACGGTGTGGTTTTGAATCATACCGTTATTTTTTTTGCAAGTAATCCTTCTAGAGTTTAAAATTCTAGAAGGGTTGCTTGTTTTACAAAAACAATATTACTCCTTACTAACAGGGTATTGCTCAATGTCATACACCAAATTGGAAGTGGAAACTGAAAACCATTGCTGAAACATTTTATACGTTTGTTTTTTAGGCCAATCTTTTTTATCAGAACTCCAATCTTCTAATTCCATCATAAAAAACATTTTATAATTTCTTTTAAGCCATGCTTCCATATCTTTAAAACTATTGTTTACTAAATAAACGTTAGATTCTTTAGAATTTAAAGTTGTGTTTTCATCAGGATAAATTTCATTTATCCAATCAATAAAAGGTTGTTTTGGTATTAACACAACGGCGTATCTATCAATATAACTATCTTCGAAGTCTGCATTATCATCTATTTGATCTTCAAATCTCTTTCTCAATGAATTTGCATACGCCTTTTCATTCCCTGTAGATACTACCAAATCAAAACCCATTTCATTATCTTCTTCTATAGAAAAATCTACAATAAATCTCGGGTATTGACTAAATTTTTCTAATTTTGAATTCAATAATTCCTTATGAACTTTAACTAATTCTTTCGGCATTTCTGGATCAAAAAGCAGTTCTTTTTTTTCTTTTGGAGAAATATTTTGAGCTATATTTCCAATATTCCAAACGTTAATTGCAAAATCGTAAACATCTTCTATTTCAAAATAATCAGGAAAATCTTTTTCAAAAGGACTCATAAAACTATGTAATAGCTCTGAATATTTTACTTCATCATTTTTAGCAGCATTGTCAAAAAGGTTGATTACTTTATTTTTCATATCTGTTTAATTTAATTTTTATAATGGAATTTCGTAAATTTAGTATCGCTTCTTCTGAAAATAAAACGCTGGTAATAACACCAATAATAATATAGGTTGAATTAAAAACCTTCGCACATAAAACAAAGGTAAAAAACTATCTGAATTTGAATAGAATAATAAGTAGCTAAAAGCTATCATTAAAACACAAAATAGTATTCCGAATAAGAAAAAGGCTAATTTAAGTATTTCTTTGTCTTTAAAAACAATCCATAATATTCCAAGTGATATTATTGTGTTTAATAAAAACCGAAATGCAATATTTCCTACTAATTTAAAGGAATTAATTTCTGGAAATGGATTGTTGGAATAGTTAGACTTAAAGTATGAAAGCAAAGGATCGTAAAAAAATTCATTTTCAAACATTCTAACTAGTATTAGACCAATTACTAATACAGCTAACATAACTATTTTTACCGTCTTATTCATTTTCACCTTCGATTTCACCTTCAATTTCATCTTTAGGAAGCATTCGAACCCAAATCATCCATAGTAAAAAAACCATTCCGTAGATAATTGCAGGAAATACTACACTATGCAACATTTCTTGATATTGCGGATATTCGTAATAAATAATTGTCAAAATCGCAATCCGAATTAAATTCGCCAAATAAATAAGTAATCCGCCTCCTAATAAAAACAAAAAGGTTTTCTTAAATTTTTCAGCAAATGCGATGATAAATGAAATAAATAAAATAATAATACTTGCCGCATTACAACCTTCTACAATCCGAACCATAAATTCGTTATTAACGAATAATCTCTGACTCGCTTCAGATTCATGATTTTCAATTTTTGAAGTATAACCCATCCATTCAATTAAAACACTACTTTGTTTTGCTACAATTTGCGTAAAATAATCTGGATAAAAACTTCCTCCTTGCGATTTGTCTAAATAATAAGCATACGCCATACTCAGCACTAAATAAGTTCCTAGAAATAATACCACAAAACGTAATACCGATTTATATTTAATGAAAAGTGCCTTCAAGAATATTGATTTTCAACAAAAATAGAAATTAAACATTAATTTAACCACAAAGGACACTAAGTTTTTCGCAATGAGCACAAAGGGATTCGTAATGCTTTAGTAACTTTGCATTTTAAAAGTAAATATGCCTTACCAAAATCTTCAACAAAAAGTGAATGAGATTATTTCTAAAAACAAATTATCTATTGATAATCGGCTTACAGAAATATGTGAACTACTTCAAAACTCTTTAGATTATTACGACTGGGTAGGTTTTTATTTTGCCAATCATAAAGAAAAAACACTTCACTTAAAAGCTTTTGCTGGAGAGGAAACTGACCATACTATAATCCCCTTCGGAAAAGGAATTTGTGGACAAGTAGCGGTTTCTAACCACAATTTTGTGGTGGAAGACGTGCAAGCTCAAGACAATTATATTGCTTGTAATATTAATGTAAAAGCGGAGATTGTGATACCCTTATTTAAAGATGGAAAAAATGTGGGTCAGATAGATGTTGATTCCAATACTTCCAATCCGTTTACCGAAAAAGACGAACGTTTTTTGGAATGGGTGAATGAGCAAGTTTCATTAAAACTATAATTTTTAATAAAGTAATTTCTTGTTTAATAAACCTGCTAGCTTTTAAAAACCTAGCAAGTTTAGTAAATTATAGTTTTTTTAATAATGGAATTACTTTGTTTTTTAAGGTTGAAGAATCATCTCTCCAATCATCTCCTTCTCTATCCTTCCAAGTTGTTACCATTATAACTTTACCTTCATTATTATAAACTAGATATTTTGACATCCCTCCTATGTTTTCAAATTCATTAGGGGTCATCTCTTTTAAGAAATTTTTATATTTTCTATTCCTTCTTTTTCCATATTCATCTTTAAGTATAACGATATTTATATCCTCTCTCTTTTTTCTAAGAAATATTATAGTTTTTTTTATTAATTCGTTTTCATCTTCATTATCTACTAACAAAACATAAAAATCTACATTGTAATTTTCTTTTAAGGAAATGGCATTATCTAAATGAGCAATGCAAGGCGAACACCACAAACCAAAAGTAAAAACTATTATTTTATCCTTTTCTGTATTTTTTGCTAAACATACAAAGTCATTTGCATCAACGGCATTTATCTCATTATTCTTGCTTTGTTTCAAATTACAATTGGTTTCACTTTGAGAAAAGGAAGATAATTGTATTAAAAGTAATATTAAAAAAAGCGATTTTTCAACGAATCTTATAGTATTCTTCATATATAAAAGTTTTCACCAGACCTGCTAGGTTTTAAAAACCTAGCAGGTCTTAGGTATTGAGTTTTTTTAACAAAGATAAAGGTTTACATTCCTGTCCTAATCGCTTCTACTGGATCCAATTTAGACGCAGAAATTGCAGGAATTATTCCAGCAATCAAACCTATTAAAGCAGAAATCGCCGTACCAATAAACATATTCCAAGGAGAAAGCACAAAGTCAAAATCACCCGTAAATGAAGATGCAACAATCGAAACTAGAAACACTAAAAACAATCCAATTAACCCTCCGATTACAGAAAGTATAATTGCTTCAAATAAAAACTGAAACAAGATAAATTTATTCTTAGCTCCCATTGATTTTTGTATTCCAATTAAGTTGGTTCTTTCCTTAACACTTACAAACATTATATTTGCAATTCCGAAGCCACCAACTAATAAAGAAAAACCACTTATTAACCATCCTATCCCGTTCATGGTTCCTGTAATTCCATCAATTAAATCAGTAAGACCTTGCATCTGATTTACAAAAAAGTTATCAATATCGTCTGGTTTTAATCCTCTAGAAAGTCGCATTTTTTGTTTTAATAAAGCAATATACCCTGCGTTATCAACACCACTTTTGGGTTTTACAACAATTTGAGGAAAAGTTGATCCATTATTATCTCCAAAAATTTTCCGTGCCATATTCACTGGAATAAAAACTGTAGTATCTTTAGAGTCTCCTAAAAAACTGGCTCCTTCCTTTTTAAGCACACCTATCACTACAAATTTCCTTCCATAAAGGCGTACTTTTCTCCCCATTGGATCTGTTGAAGGGAATAATGTATTTGAAATTTCATCACCTAAAATAATAACGGGTGTACCGCTATTGGATTCAGATTCATTAAAAAATCGTCCTTCAGCAATTTGTAATGATTCAATATCATAATATTCATAAGAAATTGCACCAATTTGAACATTTGAAATTGATTTTTCTTCAAATTTAATTGAAGTTGAAGGCACATTCAATGCAAACGAAACCGCTTCCGTATCTGGCATATATCTACTTAAATACTGATACTCGTCATAGGTCACATCTGGAAATTGTTGGCGTTTCCAGCGAGGAATATTCGTAGGTCCAAATGAAAAACGCATCACAACTATAGTGCTGTTATCTAGGGAACTAATACTATCGTCAATTTCTCTTTTTAAAGAATCTACCGCAGCAAGAACTGCAATAATCGAAAAAATACCAATGGTAACTCCCAATAAAGACAAGAAAGTTCGCAACTTATTATTTTTAAGTGCGTTGATGGCAAAATTGAAACTCTCCTTTAATACGCGAAGGTATATTAACATCTTTTTAATTAATTAAAATCCTTTTAAAGTAGGAAGTTTTACTATGCTTTTTCATTTAAAAATTCATACAAATTTTTCTGTCAAAAAAGTTTTACTAAAGTAAGACGTTTTCTTATAACTTATGTTACAAAATTAATTGCTAATTATGTACTTTTGCGAACGTCTGATTGTTAGACCAAAAACCCAAACTTTTCCATGAACTCAAAAAAAATCACTTCGGCATTAATTTCTGTTTTTCATAAAGATGGCTTAGAACCAATTGTAAAAAAACTAAATGAATTGGATGTAAAAATCTATTCAACAGGTGGAACTCAGCAGTTTATAAATAATTTAGGAATTGATGTAATTCCTGTGGAACAAGTTACAGATTACCCTTCCATTTTAGGAGGAAGAGTAAAAACTCTGCATCCAAAAGTGTTTGGCGGAATATTAAACCGTCAGCACAATGAAGGTGATGTTGCAGAAATGAAGGAATACAACATTCCTCAAATAGATGTAGTAATTGTAGATTTATATCCTTTTGAAAAGACGGTTTCTTCGGGAGCTTTAGAAGCGGATATTATCGAAAAAATTGATATTGGCGGAATTTCATTAATTAGAGCTGCAGCTAAAAATTATGCAGATACTATTTGCGTTTCATCTATGGAAGATTATCAGGAATTTTTAGAAGTTATTTCTGAAAACGATGGAGAAATTTCTTTAGTTAACAGAAAACATTTTGCTGCAAAAGCATTTAATATTTCATCCCATTACGATACAGCGATATTTAATTATTTTAATCAAGATCATAGTATTTCTGCATTAAAAATAAGTAAACAAAACGGAAAGATTTTACGATATGGTGAAAACCCACATCAAAAAGGATTTTTCTTTGGTGATTTTGATGCTATTTTTGATAAACTTCACGGAAAAGAATTAAGTTACAACAATCTACTTGATGTAGATGCTGCTGTTAATTTAATGGCAGAATTTAATGGAGAAGCACCAACATTTGCCATTTTAAAACATAATAATGCTTGTGGTATTGCACAACGCGAAACCGTGCTTGAAGCCTATAACGATGCGTTGGCAGGTGACCCTATTTCAGCTTTTGGAGGGATTTTAATTAGTAATGTTGAAATTGACGAGGCTGCTTCAGAAGAAATACATAAATTATTTTGCGAAGTGGTAATTGCTCCTTCCTATTCAGAAAAAGCCTTAGAAATATTACAGGGAAAAAAAAATAGAATTATTTTAATTCAGAAAGAAATAAAAATGCCTGAAACCACAGTAAGAACTTGCTTAAACGGAGTTTTGGTTCAGGATAAAGATACTAAAACAGATCGTCTTGAAAATTTAACTTATGTAACCGACAATAAACCAAATTCTAACGAGTTAAATGATTTAATATTTGCTTCTAAAATTTGTAAGAACACCAAATCTAACACAATTGTTTTGGTAAAAGGAAAGCAATTATGTGCAAGTGGAACTGGACAAACTTCAAGAGTTGATGCACTTAATCAAGCAATTATTAAGGCAAACGCTTTTAATTTCAACTTAAATGGAGCGGTAATGGCAAGTGATGCTTTTTTTCCTTTTCCTGATTGTGTAGAAATTGCAAATAACGCTGGAGTAACCGTTGTAATTCAGCCAGGAGGATCTATCAAAGACGGATTGAGTATTGATTATTGCAATACAAAATCTATGGCAATGGTATTTAGTGGAATACGTCATTTTAAGCATTAATTTTCATTACATTTGTAACACACACATTTAACTTCAAAAACAGTACATTAAAATATGGGATTTTTCGACTTCTTAACCGAAGAAATAGCAATAGATTTAGGAACAGCAAACACATTAATAATACATAATGATAAGGTGGTTGTCGATGCACCTTCTATTGTTGCAAGAGATCGTTCTACAAAAAAAATTATTGCTGTTGGTACTGAAGCAAATTTAATGCAAGGAAAAACCCACGAAAACATTGAAACTATTAGACCTTTAAAAGATGGAGTAATTGCAGATTTTGATGCAAGTGAACAAATGATAAATATGTTCATTAAAGATATTCCTGCACTTAAAAAGAAATGGATTACTCCTTCCCTAAGAATGGTAATTTGTATTCCAAGTGGAATCACTGCCGTGGAAATGCGAGCCGTAAAAGAAAGTGCTGAACGCGTAAACGGAAAGGAAGTATATTTAATTCACGAGCCAATGGCAGCAGCAATTGGTATTGGCGTAGATATTATGCAACCAAAAGGAAATATGATTGTTGATATTGGGGGCGGTACTACCGAAATTGCTGTAATTGCACTTGGAGGTATTGTTTGTGATCGATCTGTAAAGATTGCGGGTGATGTTTTTACCAACGATATTATTTACTATATGCGAACACAACATAACCTTTATGTAGGTGAGCGTACTGCTGAAAATATTAAAATTCAAATCGGTGCAGCGACTGAAGATTTAGAATTACCGCCAGACGATTTAGCCGTTCAAGGAAGAGATTTATTAACAGGAAAACCGAAACAAGTACAAACATCTTATCGAGAAATTGCAAAAGCCTTAGACAAATCTATCTTGCGTGTTGAAGATGCTGTAATGGAAACATTATCAAGAACTCCACCAGAATTAGCCGCAGACATTTATAATACCGGAATTTATTTAGCAGGTGGAGGTTCAATGCTTCGCGGATTGGATAAACGATTATCACAAAAAACAGATCTTCCTGTTTATATTGCTGAAGATCCTTTACGTGCGGTTGTTAGAGGGACTGGAATTTGTCTAAAAAACTTAAACAAGTTTAAAAGTGTTTTAATTAAATAGTTTTTTAATATAAAATATTCGCTTTTATGCAGCAAATTCTATTTTTCTTTATCCGAAATAAAAATTTTCTGTTGTTTGTTTTATTATTTTCTACTGCTGTTTTTCTTACAATTCAATCACATTCTTTTCATAAAAATAAGATTGTAAATTCATCCAATTATATTACTGGTACTATTTACTCTATTAAAAATAACATTACAGGTTATTTCAGTTTAAGAAATGAAAACAATTTGTTAGTAGAAGAAAACGCTCGTTTACGAAAACACTTAGAAGCATACAAAGAGCTTGCAATATCTCAAAGTATCGATACCAATTCATTAAATTACAAATACAAATTTGTTTCAGCGAAAGTGATAAACAATTCATTTTCTAGAACAAAAAACAAACTTACTATAAACAAGGGAAAACAAGATAGTTTAACAATAGATATGGGAGTTATTACTTCCAAAGGAATTGTTGGTGTTATTGATAATGTTTCAAAAAAATATGCAACTACACAATCAATTTTAAACACCAACAGTCAGATTAATGCAAAATTAAAAAACTCAAAACACTTTGGTTCACTAATTTGGAACACAAAAGAACCAAATATTGTTCAACTAATAGACATTCCTAGATTGGCTCCTGTAAAAGTTGGAGACACAATTATAACTGGCGGAAAATCTACTATTTTTCCCGAAGGTATATTAATAGGATCCGTACTCAATTTTTCGCAAACTGAAGATAAAAATTCACTAGTATTAAACATTCAATTGTTTAATGATATGACAAATTTAGAACACGTATTTATTATTAAAAATAACGATGCTTCCGAAATTAAAAATCTTGAAAATAATATAGAAAATGTTGAATAATATTTTTTTCATTAATATCGTTCGGTTTTTAGTCCTAGTATTAACACAAGTATTATTGCTAAATCACGTAGATTTTTTAGGATACATCAACCCATATATTTACATTCTATTTATTATTGTTTATCCTATTACTGGTAACAAAAGTTTACTTATTTTTATAAGCTTTCTATTAGGTTTAACAATAGATGTTTTCAGTGATACGGGAGGAATACACGCCGGTGCTGCTGTTTTTATCGCTTATTTAAGACCTTTTATTTTAAAATATTCCTTCGGTATTAGCTATCAATACAATACCGTTAAAGTTAGTAATGCTGAATTTGGACAACGATTACTATATGTGGTATCTATGGTTTTTATTCATCATTTAGTTTTGTTTTTATTAGAAATATTTAACGTAAATCACATATTATTAATTTTAAAATCTACGTTATTTTCAGGTATCTTTAGTACCATTTTAATACTAAGTGCAATTACCATTTTTAGTAAAAAATCCAAGTGAGAAAATATTTACTTTTACTTATTGTATTAATCTTCGGAATAATAATAATATCAAGGTTGTTTTACCTTCAGGTGTATAATACTTCTGCACAAATTTCTTCTGAAAATAATGCGATAAAAAAGAAATTCGATTTTCCACAAAGAGGTTTTATCTTCGATAGAAATGGAAAGCTTTTGGTTTCCAATCAGCCATCCTATGATGTAATGGTAATTCCAAAAAACATAAAAGAAATGGATTGCGATACAAAAATAGAATTTTGCAATTTATTAAAAATAACGGAAGATGAATTAGATAACATTATAGCAAAGGCACGTATTTATTCACCAAGACTTCCTTCTGTAGTCATCCCTCAATTTACTAAAGACGAATACGCCTATCTTTCTGAGAAAATATGGAAATACGATGGTTTCTATATTCAAAAAAGAGCATTACGAGATTATCAAGTACATAATTCTGCCAATGTTTTTGGTTATATAGCTGAAGTAAATCAAACTATCATCAATAAAAATCCCTACTACCAAATGGGCGATTTAATTGGAAAAGCAGGAGTAGAACAAGAATATGAAGAAGTTTTAAGAGGAATAAAAGGAGTGAAATATCAGCAAATGGACCGATTTAACAGAGTTATTGGTCCTTATAAAGATGGTATTTACGACACACTCCCGACCAACGGAAAAGACATCACTCTTACAATTGATGCAGTACTCCAAGAATATGGAGAAAGGTTATTAGTCAATAAACGTGGAGGAATTGTAGCTCTAGAACCTTCTACAGGTGAAATACTTGCGTTAATTACAGCGCCAAGTTACGATCCAAAACTATTGGTGGGTAGAGAGCGCTCGAAAAATTTCACAAAGCTTTATTACGATACTATTTCTAGACCTTTATTTGATAGAGTTTTACAAGGTGAGTATCCTCCAGGATCTCCGTTCAAAACCTTAACAGGGTTAATTGGACTTCAAGAAGGAGTTATCGATATTAATGAGACCGTTGTCTGTAATGGACGCTATTTTTATGGAGGCAGAAAACCTTTGGGATGTCACCATACAAGACCACCTTTATCAATGGTAGGTGGAATTGCCAAATCTTGCAATAGTTATTTTGCTACTGTTTATAGACGTAGCATTGAAAAATATCCTACGCCGCAAGAAGGAATGGATAATTGGAGACATCATCTAGAAAGTTTTGGATTGGGAAATTATATGGGCTACGATTTACCACCTGGAAAAAAGGGATTGATTCCATCGGCTAATTTTTACAACCGTTGGTATAATTACCCAACTTATAAATGGTATGCTACGGCAACCATATCCAATGCTATCGGACAAGGAGAAGTGATTTTAACTCCGATGCAAATGGTAAATTTTACAGCAGCCATTGCTAATAGAGGTTGGTATTACAAGCCTCACATTATTAAAAAAATAAATGGAGTAGATACGATTCCTTCAAAATATACCAAACGGTATAATACCACAATAAACCCTAAACATTTTGACCCTGTAGTCGAAGGAATGCATCAAGTTTATACCGAAGGCACGGCTGCTAGGTTACGTATTCCTGGGATTGAAATCTGCGGAAAAACAGGAACTTCAGAAAATTACACTAAAATAGGCGGCAAACGAGTTCAACTTACAGATCACTCTATTTTTATTGCTTTTGCTCCCAAAGACAATCCGAAAATTGCAGTAGCAGTGATTGTAGAAAACGGATATTGGGGTTCTCGTTGGGCAGGAAGAATTGCAGGACTTATGATTGAAAAATATCTAAAAGGTGAAATTACCAGAACAGATATGGAGAATTATGTACTTAACGGAAGCCTTGAAGAAGAATATGCAAAACCAATTTCCGGAAAACCTTTTAACATCAATTATTAATGATAGGGTCTAGAGGAAACAAACAATTTGATTGGATTACCATTTTAATTTACGTTGCTTTGGTGAGTATTGGATGGATAAATATTTATTCTGCTTCCTATAGTGCCTCTGCGACAAGTTTTTTTGATTTCTCTCAAATTTACACCAAACAATTGGTTTGGATTTGTTTGAGTTTTGTGTTAATCACTTTTATACTAGCCGTTGAAGCAAAATTTTACGAACGTTTTTCAAGTATTATCTATATCGTTTCCTTACTCTCTTTACTAGGTTTGTTTGTGTTAGGAAAAAATGTAAACGGAGCTACCTCTTGGTATTTTCTTGGTGGATTCAGCATTCAACCAAGTGAATTTGCCAAAGCTGCTACTGCATTAGCATTGGCAAAATATGTTAGTGATATTCAAACAGATTTAAAGATTTTTAACGTTCAAATTAAAGCCTTAGTCTTAATTTTTTTACCAGCATTAATCATAATTCCGCAACCAGATCCAGGAAGTGCTTTGGTTTATATTGCGTTGATTTTCCCTCTTTATAGAGAAGGGTTACATTATATTTATTTATTATTAGGCTTTATTGTGGCCTCATTATTTGTAGCAACATTAGCATTTGGAGTTACTTGGGTTTCATTTGGCATTATACTTATTGCAGGGTTTGTTTTACTGAAAAATAAAAAACGAAAACCTAATTTTTTTAAATACGGAATCATCGTTGCCGCTTGTATTGGTTTTTCAGTTTCTGTAAACTTTATTTTCGAAAACGTATTAGAACAACGTCACCGAGATCGTTTTAATATTGTTTTAGGAAAAGAAGTTGACACCAAAGATATTGGCTACAATACTAACCAAAGTGAAATAGCTATTGGTAGTGGAGGTTGGACAGGAAAAGGTTGGTTACAAGGCACTCAAACCAAAGGAAAATTTGTTCCAGAACAAGACACCGATTATATTTTTAGTACAGTAGGTGAAGAATGGGGATTTTTGGGAAGCCTTTTGGTAGTGCTTCTTTTTTTGGCATTAATTATTCGTCTTTTAATACTTGCCGAACGCCAAAAATCGCAATTTAGCCGAGTCTATGGTTATAGCGTTGCAGCAATTATTTTCTTTCACTTTTTTATAAATATTGGGATGGTTTCTGGACTGCTCCCAACCATCGGAATACCCTTACCATTTTTTAGTTATGGAGGCTCTGGACTTTGGGGCTTTACTATTTTACTTTTTATTTTTATAAGATTGGACGCTTCTAATTATGTGAATAGGTAAATATCATTCTTTTGTTTTTATCAAATAAAAAGGTAAATAATTATCGGTATTAATTATTATACATTTTATTTCAACTAAGTTTGGCTTATGTTAAAATACATTTCTTTTTTATTTATTATTATTTTTTTAAGTTGTACGACCAGTAATGATAGTAATATTTATTCCATTGAAAAGCAAATAAAAAAGCTTCAAAATAAATCTTCTAAAAGTTCATTGGATTCTAGCTTTGTTTATTTAAATTATTCCAATAGCCTCATAAATAAAAATGTAAATGTTTTAGATTCTCTTAAAGCTGAAAACAATTATTTACTTGGTCTTTCTTATTTAAAAAAAGGGGTGCTTGATAGTGCCGCTATTTATTTTCATCATGCAATAGATTTTATAAATGACTCAATATATTTTGAAAGACAAGGAAACTATTTTGAAAAAGCTTGGGATACTTATGATAAACTTGATAAATATGGCGACTGCTTAACTGTTAGTAATAAATTTAAATCATTACTAAATGTAAACAAACAATATCGGTCACTATCATGGGCATATTACTTCGAGGAGTCAATTTACATAAAAATGAAAGATTTTAAAAAAGCCCTAAAAGTAAATAATCTAAGAATAAAAATAGCGAAAGAAAAAGACACTTCAAATATTATATCTGCTCTGTTTGCTAATGCAAAAATTAATTATTATTACTTAAACAATAAAAAAATTGCTTTTACATATATAGATAGTATAGCAAATAATTATCCGTTAACTTTTAATCAGAAAGATTATATAAATAATGAAATAGGTGTTTTTTATTATTGGGAAGGAAAGTACAAAAAAGCACTTACACATTATTTAATTTCTCTTACTAATGCAAAAAAAACAAAAGACAAAATTAAGATTGTTACAAAATATAATAACATTGCAGAAGTTTATCTAGAATTAAAAAAAAATAACTCTGCAAAACTTTACTTAGATTCTGTGGGATTTATTGGAATTAATAATATTGGAAAACACCAACAAAAAAGTTTTTTAAAGCACAGTTTAAGATTAGCTGTAAACACTAATAAAGATATAAAAAAAATAACTAATTTTTTAGATTCAATCTACATTTATCAAAACAATCTTTATATAAATAAATACAACAATGAATTAGTTTCTTTAAAAAAATCATATAGAAAAGAAAAAATATTAACTCAAATTAACAAAAAATCAGAATTAGAAAATGTAAAATTAAAAGCATTCATAACAATAATTATTTTATTACTTTTTCTTTTAACAACAATAGCTTTACTAGTAATACGACAAAGAAAATTAAATTTTGAAAAACACAAGCTTCAATTACAACAACGGTTATTACGTTCACAATTGAATCCTCACTTTATGTTTAACACTTTATATGCAATTCAAAATCTTATAGATAAAGAACCTAAAAAATCCACAAATTATTTAATGAAGTTTTCAAGGTTACTTCGACTCATACTAGACAACTCATTACACAACTATGTGTTGCTTGAGGATGAATTAGATTCATTAACAAAATATATGGAATTACAATTGTTACGATTCCCGAAAATGTTTTATTATAAAATTAATTTAATGAATTTTGAAAAGGAAGATTTGTTATATATCCCACCTATGCTCATCCAACCATTTGTTGAGAACAGTATCGAACATGGGTTTAGAAATATTGATTATTTAGGGGAAATAATTATTAATTTATCTTTGCAATCAAAAAATATTTTATGCATTATTGAAGACAATGGTATTGGCCTTAATAATACAAAAGAAAAATTTAAGAAATCAACATCAATGAGTTTGATAGCTAGTTTTATTGAAAAATCAACAAAAACAAAAATTAACATTATAAATAAAAATAAAATTAAAGACAAAGCTGGAAATGGTTTATATATTGAATTTCTAATCCCTTTTAAATACAGTAGAAATGATTAAAGCAATAATTATTGACGATGAAGCCTTTATAAGAAAAGATGTTAAAGATAAGGTTGAAACATATTTTAATAACGAAATTATTATTGTTTCTGAAGCAAAAAGTGTAAAAGAAGCAATCAATCTAATAGACTCAATTAAACCAGATTTGTTATTTTTAGATATTCAACTTTCTGACGGTACAGGTTTTGACGTGCTATCTTCTTGTGTTTTTAAAAATTTTAATGTCATTTTTGTTACTGGTTACGACTCTCATGCAATTAAAGCAATCAAAGTTGGCGCCTTAGATTATATATTAAAACCTGTAGATGACGAAGAATTTAAAGAAGCTGTAAATAAAGCTTTAAACAATTATCAAGAAGAAAATCATTTAGAAAAGCTTATCGAAATATCTAGTGAATACTTTAAAGGAGTAGAAAAAAAACGAATAATATTAAAAACATCTGATACAGTGTATGCTATTTATGAAGATGATATTATTTATTGTAGATCTAATGGAAATTACACTACGTTTTATACACAACAACTAGATAAAATAATGGTCTCAAAACCATTAAAAAAAATAGAAGAAATATTGTCATCAACTAATTTTATTCGATGCCATCAATCTTACATTGTAAATAAAAAGCATGTTTTAAAATATAATAAAAATGGTGTACTTATAGTAAATCTAGATTTTAAAGTTCCTGTTTCAAGTAGAAGAAAAAAGTACACTTTAAAAATGATTTTTAATTAACTTTTCTACCGTGTTTTTTTGATAGTAATTGGATTGATTTGATGCATATATATACCAATTTCATAACACCAAGTAAATGCGATCATAACCAATAGAATTAATTTTTCTATTCTTTTGTAAGCTCCACCTAAAACAGGGCTCTTCTAATCTACTGAAAATTATTATTTTTTAATGATTAATTTATTGATAATCAATAAACTGTACTTTTTCATGTACTTAGTTAATTTTATAAAATTTCATATTTGAATTATATCTTCCCGTATATGAAATATTAAATTACGTATTTGAAGTGACTATTACTTGAGTCATTAACATTTAGTACTATTGAATTAAAAGTAAATAACCTTGAAAAAAACATTTTACATCATAAGTCTATTTTTACTTGGCTTTGCTTCTTGCCAAACTGAATCTATCGAAACTTTAGAAGTTGAAAAAACTAAGGCACTTTATATTGGTGCAGAAAATAGATCTTCAGATTCTGAACAGCTAGAAAGAAGTATGCAATGGATGTCTTTCATATCAGGTTTTGTTCTTAAAAACAATAAACTAGCTAGAACAGAAATAGCAAACAAATTAATTTTATCTAATAATAAATTAACTGCTTTAGAATTAATTGGTCCAAACAGTACTACTCCAATTTTCAAAACAAGCTTTATTTTAAGGTTAGAATATTATATAGCGGGAGTTGTACCTAATCCAGATTCAGAGTACGGTAAACCAGAACCCCCAATTGTTCCTAGTTCAGCAAATACTGAAACACAAAAACAACAATTTATTACGAATATAACGGTGAATAACTGTATTGAATTATATTTCCCAAATGGGTTAGGAAAAAATATGAAAGAAAAAATAGCTTCTACTGCTCATCCATTAAACAATTCTAATTTCAACAATGGATTTATAAGACATTTAGGGGACACTAATAATAACGGCATAACAACAACAGAAACTATTGTAGATGAAAATTTTCTTAATTCAAACACAATAACAATCATAGCAAGACCTTTTAGAACAGGAGGGAATAATTGTGCATATTTAGAGTATGGCAATGTTAATTTCGTAGATTTCCCTTTATAAACATTAAGTTTATCCAATAATTTAAAGTCCGCTTGATTAATTTCAAACGAGTTTTTTTGTACTAAAACAGCTTCAACTAAAACCTTCCTACCCCTTAATAAATTAAATTAACGACAGTTACAGATAGAATAATAACAAATATGAAAAAATACACTACGCTTATGTATTTGATATTGATTGACACCTAGAATAATACCATTTTTACTTGAATAATAAGAAATTCCTCTTAATAATTCAGGTAAATGAAACAACAACTCTATAATATTCTTGAAAAATTTGTTCTAAACAATAATATTAAAATCAACTCCGAAGATTTTAAACTTCAATTAATCAGTAATCCTAGCTTTCCAAGTGTAAAGGCAATTTCTGATACTCTAGATTATTTTGGTATAGAAAATATTGTTGCTAATGTCCCAAAAGATGCTTTAAACCAATTACCAGAATGCTTTCTTGCTGTGCTAGAAAAAGATCGCTCAAAAATAATTGCACAAGTTCAAAAAATAAAGAATGGAGTTAGATTACTTAAAGAAGATGGGGGAAAAGAGAAAGTTTCTTTAAAAGAATTTAATGATTTATGGAACGGAACAATAATAGCTGTAGAAAAAAACACCGAAGAAGTTAGCAATAAAACCTCATTTAACAACCCGTTTTTACCGCTATTAACTATAGGAGTATTAATATTGGGATATCTATTTTCAACACAAAACTTACAAGAAATATTTTACACTACATTTTCTGTTATTGGATTTATAGTTAGTTTTTTAATTGTAAGAGAAAGTTTTGGATTACAAAATAAATCAACTACTAAAATTTGTAATTCTTCTGAAAAAAACACAAATTGCAGTGAAGTTATAAATGACAAAACAAGTAAAATATTTGGGCTTATTTCATTAAGCGATGCGTCTATAACATATTTTGCATCATTATTAGTAATTATAACGTTCTTAGGCTATAACACAAGCTTTTTTTTAGGTCTTTCTGCACTTAGTATTCCATTAATTATTTACTCGTTATATGCTCAAGCATATATAGTTAAAAAATGGTGTCCGCTATGTCTTGGAATAGCTGCTGTTTTTACAGTTCAAATTGCAATAACATTACTGCCTGTGTCAAATTTAGATATCAATATATTTTATATTATTAAAAGTGTAGCTCTTTTTACCACTAGTTACTTTTTATGGTTATTAATTAAGGGTACTATTAAAAAATCATTAAATGAAGAATCGCTACAAATAGAATTTTATAAATTTAAAAGAAATGAAAAGCTATTTTCCACTTTATTAAAAAATGAAAGATTAATTACCAACCAGCAGCTTGAATCGTCTTCTAAAATCACCTTTGGAAACCCCGATGCTAAACTTGAAATAATAAGTATTACCAACCCTTTATGTGGTTTTTGCACAAAAGCTTTTGAAAGGTATGATTCTTTATTAGAAAAATTTGGAGACAAAATAAAACTCACTATTATCTTTAATGTTTCTTCAGAAAACTTAGAAAATCCATCCACACAAATTTCACAGAGAATTATAGAACTATATCAAGAAAATAAAGAAGATGCTTATAAAGCTTTAAAAAATTGGTTTTCACATAGAGACGTAGATAAATGGCAATTAGAATACAATAAACCAACGATGCTTTCTAACTATAACAACATCAACTCTCAATACAAATGGTGTTTAGATAACAAAATAGATTATACGCCAGCTACGCTAATTGGAGACAACTTTTTCCCTAAAGAATATGAAATAAAAGACCTTTCGCTTTTTATGGATTATTTAATAGCTACTCAAAATAAAAATATAGAAAAAGAGCCTAGCATGAACTAGGCTCTAAAAACATTCTTGCAAGGATAGACACAAAAGTGAGTGTCTATAAATGTTCACTACAAATTTAATTATTAAATATTTATATTATGTTAAAAAACATTTTAAACTTAGAAGGTGCTCAACAATTGAGCAAAAAAGAACAATCATCTATTAATGGAGGTAAAGCTTTTTGTCAACATTGTAATGGCGGCAATGGAGGTGCATGTGATGGTTATGGAAATTGTTATAACCCGTGCCCAGACTGCTAATTAATCATTAATTATAAAACAACCATTGTTATATAATCAATAGCAATGGTTTATTAAAAGAAAGGGGGGATATAATCTATATTTCTCAATAAAACATACTTGTAATTTTAGACACAAAAGTGAGTGTCTATAAATGTTCACTACAAATTTAATTATTAAATATTTATATTATGTTAAAAAACATTTTAAATTTAGAAGGTGCTCAACAATTGAGCAAAAAAGAACAACAATCTATTAGTGGCGGCAATCACAAATGTCAGAATAATTGTAGTTCTAATAATGACTGTTCATTTTTTGAGCAATGTATAATACAGCCTTGTTTTGCTACTAATAACAATCCTATTAAAAGGTGTCAAGTCCCCCAGTAGTTAAAGGAAAATAGACACAGAAGTGAGTGTCTATAAATGTTCACTACAAATTTAATTATTAAATATTTATATTATGTTAAAAAACATTTTAAAATTAGAAGGCGCTCAACAATTGAGCAAAAAAGAGCAACAATCTATTAGTGGAGGAGGCACTGTTTGTTATGGCGGCTTACCTGGAGTGCATTGTAGCAACGGCTATTGTTGTGGCTATTGTACAGGACCAGGAAACACGTGTCCGAAGCCGTAGGAAACACGTGTACACCTAGTTGATTTTGATAGAAGCATCAAAATATTTTTTGATGCTTCTTCTTTATTCTTTTCTGAAAAAACTCCCAACATACAAATAAACCAAAAATAAAAATTATAATCCAACCTGTATTAAAATTACCCCAAGCACTATGTAGAGAATATTAACACATAGCAACTTTGTTCTTTAAAGGAAATTGTAGAGTCTATGGCTTTCGTTTTAAGGAAAAACAGAGATATACAGAACTTTGTAAGAAGGCTCTATCTGTATTATACATTTAAACAGACTAACTATATAGTCTATTTCAAAACAAAAAAAGAGCCCAGCATACACTAAGCTCTAAAAACATTCATTCGCGATGAATAAAAGACACAAAAGTGAGTGTCTATAAATGTTCACTACAAATTTAATTATTAAATATTTATATTATGTTAAAAAACATTTTAAATTTAGAAGGCGCTCAACAATTGAGCAAAAAAGAACAATCATCTATTAATGGAGGCTGGGCTTGTGTTAAATGTCCATCTGGTTGTCATTGTGTAAGAGAAGGTTATTGTGTATCAGACCCTAACAATGGTAATTGCACACAATAATAAATAGATAAGTTTCTAAAATAACCAAGGAAATATTCTCCTTGGTTATCTTAATTAAGACCATTAGTATAGTGTTTTATTCAACCTAATTTGGAATAAATTTTGAAAACATTCCCAAACTACATACAAACAGAATCTAAAGACTGCGGACCAACGTGCATTAAAATTATTGCCAAACATTACGGTAAAACTATTAATACACAACAACTCCGTACACTAAGTGAAACCACCCGTGAAGGCAGCAGCTTATTAGGTTTAAGTGAAGCTGTAGAATCTGTAGGCTTTCGGTCTTTAGGTGTTAAACTATCTTACACTAAACTATTAGAAGCTCCATTACCTTGTATTGTACACTGGAATAAAAACCATTATGTAGTAGTTTATAAAATAAAAAAAGACACCGTTTATATTTCAGATCCAGCTCACGGGTTAATTACTTATACTAAAAAAGAGTTTATTAAATTTTGGATTGGAAACAATGCAACCGAAAACACTGAAGAAGGTATTGTATTATTAGTAGAACCAACACCACTTTTTTATCAAGAAGAATTTGATAAGGATGAGAAATTTGGTTTTAACTTTATTTTCAAATATTTATTTAAGTATAAACGTTTTGTTGTGCAACTTATCATTGGTTTATTAGCAGGAAGTTTATTACAACTTATTTTTCCTTTCTTAACACAAGCTGTAGTTGATGTTGGTATTGCCAATCAAGACCTCAACTTTATTTATTTAATTTTATTTGCACAATTGTTTCTTTTCTTTGGGAAAGCTTCTTTAGAAATAATACGAAGCTGGATTTTACTTCATCTAAGTACCCGAATTAATATTTCATTAATTTCAGATTTCTTTATCAAGTTAATGAAACTACCCATCTCATATTTCGATGTTCGAATGACAGGAGATTTATTACAACGCATAAACGATCATAAACGTATTGAGCAAATATTAACAACCTCTTCATTAACGGTACTTTTTTCATTTTTTAATCTTATTATTTTTAGTTTGGTTTTGGGTTATTATAGTCTTCAAATATTTGGAATTTTTGTAATTGGGTCGGTATTATACTTTGGTTGGGTATTGTTTTTCTTCAAAAAAAGAAAGGAATTAGACTACAAACGTTTTTCAGAAGTAAGCCAAGAACAAAGTAAAGTAATTGAGTTAATTAATGGCATGCAAGAAATTAAACTCCACAACGCCGAAAGACGTATGCGTTGGAATTGGGAATACGTACAAGCACGTCTTTTTAAAGTTGCTACCAAAAGTTTAGCTTTAGAACAAACTCAAAGCGTAGGTTCTAACTTTATTAACGAACTCAAAAATATGTTCATTACTATCTTATCTGCAAAGTTGGTTATAGACGGAAGCATCACTTTAGGTATGATGATGGCTATTAGTTATATCGTAGGTCAATTAAATGGACCAATTACTCAACTTATTAGTTTTATGAGAGATGTACAAGATGCTAAAATATCTATAGATCGGTTGGGAGAAATTCATAATATGGAGAATGAAGAAAACCCAGAAGATGAAAAATTAACCAACATTCCTAAAAATGCTATAATTACTTTAAAAAATATTTCTTTTAGATATGTTGGAGGTTTAGAACCAGTAATAAAAGACTTATCGCTTACAATACCTGCAAATAAAATTACTGCAATTGTTGGTGTAAGCGGAAGCGGAAAAACCACATTAATGAAATTATTACTTCGTTTTTATAATATAGATCAAGGCGAAATTTTGGTTAACAAATTCAATATTAATAATATTTCTCAAAAATCCTGGAGAGATTACTGTGGGGTTGTTATGCAAGAAGGATATATATTTAACGATACTATTGCAAAAAACATTGGAGTTGGAGAAGATTTTGTGGATACAAAAAAACTAGTTCACGCTGTAAATGTAGCTAATATTTCAGATTATATTGAAGGCTTACCACTTGGGTACAATACAAAAATCGGTGCAGAAGGTGTAGGCTTAAGTACTGGACAAAAACAACGATTATTAATTGCAAGAGCGGTATATAAAAACCCTCAACTTCTATTTTTTGATGAAGCAACATCAGCATTAGATGCAAATAATGAAAAAGTTATCATGGAAAAACTAGATGCTTTTTTCGAGAACAAAACAGCAATTGTTATCGCTCATAGATTAAGTACTGTTAAAAATGCACATCAAATTGTGGTTTTAGATGACGGAAAAATAGTTGAAGTTGGAAACCATGAAGAGTTAATTAAGTTAAAAGGAAATTATTATCATTTAGTTAAAAATCAATTAAACCTTGGTAAATAAGATAATTAAGAGCTAGTAGATTTTTAAAGCCAACTAATAAAAAATACTCCTAAGTAGGAAAGTGTATGCCGGATAATTTAGACAACATAGAGTTACGTAGCGAAGAGGTTCAAGAAATACTGACTTCCGTTCCCAACTGGATGATTCGTTGGGGAAACACACTCATTTTAATAATCATCTTTATTTTACTAGCAATAACCTGGTTCGTAAAATACCCAGATATTATTAATGCTCAGGCAATGGTAACAACACAAATTCCGCCACAAAAAGAGTATGCCAATGTTACAGGAAATATAGACACACTTTTTGTTAAAGACAATCAGCAAATTTTAGCCAATTCGCCATTAGCAATTATCGAAAATACAGCTAATTACAAAGATGTGTTTTACATAAAGTCTATTGTTGATACACTTGCATTTACAAACAAAAATTTTTTCTTTCCAATAAATTCAATGCCCATACTATTTTTAGGAGATATAGACACCGACTATGCTCTTTTTGAAAATAGTTATTTACAATATCAATTAAATAAACAATTGCAACCATTTTCTAATGACAGACTTAATAATAGAGTGACAATAAATGAATTAAAAACAAGACTTGCATCTCTCCAATCACAAAAAAAAATAAGTAAAGCTGAATTAGATTTTCAAGAAAAAAACCTCAACAGGTATAAAATTCTTTTTGAAAAAGGAGTAGTTTCATTACAAGAATATGAAACAAAACAATCCTCATTCCTTCAAGCCCAAAGAAGTTACTCAAATATAGACACTTCTATATCCCAATTACGAGAAGCATTAAGCAATGCAAATAATACCTCTAGTAGTACAATAATAACTCAAACGAAAGAAGAAATAAGCCTTCTTAAAAATGTAATCCAATCTTTTAATCAATTAAAAAGAGCAATTAAAAACTGGGAAACAAAATATGTTTTAAGCACAAAAATTGATGGTAAAGTTTCTTTTTTAAACATTTGGAATAAAAATCAAACGGTAAATCAAGGAGATTTAGTATTTACAATAATACCTCAGGAGAATTCAGAGTTTATAGCAAAACTAAAAACACCTGCTCAAAATTCAGGTAAAATAAAAATTGGACAAACCGTAAATATTAAACTTGAAAATTATCCAGATACAGAATATGGGGCATTACAAGGGAAAATAAAATCAATATCTCAGATCCCAAATCCAGAAGGCTTTTATCTTGTCAATGTTTCATTGCCTTCAAAACTAATAACATCCTATGATAAAGAAATACCATTTAAACAAGAAATGAAAGGTGCTGCAGAAATTATCACAGAAGACCTTCGGCTTATGGAACGATTTTTTTATCAATTAAGAAATGTGTTTACCGATTAATACCCTAAAACCTCCAAAATCTTACTCTTCACTTTTTCAGTAGAAGGAATCATCGTTTTTTCCAAGGTAGCATTCAACGGAATTGCAGGTAAATTCTCACTACCAATCAACATTACTGGCGCATCTAAATCTCTAAAACATTCCTCTTGAATTTTTCCTTGCAAGGCTCTTGAAAAACTATTTTCTGAAGGCTCTTCCGTTACCACCAAACACTTTCCGCACTTCCTAACCGAATTAAAAACCGTTTTATAATCCAATGGATGAAGGGTTCGTAAATCGACCACTTCAATTTTATCTTGCATTTTTAATTCCTCCGAAGCGTTCATTGCCCAATGCACTCCCATTCCGTAAGTAATAATAGACAAGGTTTCTTCCTCCTCTTGTTTCCAAATTTCTTGAAGCACCAAAGCCTTCCCAAAAGGCAATATATAATCTTCCGAAGGCTCTACCGAAGTCGCTCCTTTTGTACCAGGAACTTTACTCCAATACAAACCTTTATGCTCTAAAATTACTACAGGATTTGGATCGTAATACGCCGCTTTCATCAAACCTTTTAAATCGGCTCCGTTACTTGGATATGCGATTTTTATTCCTCGAATATTAGCAACCACACTCTCTACGGATGATGAATGATAAGGACCTCCGCTACCATAAGCACCAATAGGAACACGCAATATCATAGAAACAGGCCATTTTCCGTTAGATAAATAACAACTTCTGCTCACCTCGGTAAATAATTGGTTGAGTCCTGGCCAAATATAATCTGCAAACTGAACCTCAACAATTGGCTTTAACCCAACCGCACTCATTCCCACCGTACTTCCTACTATAAATGCTTCTTGAATTGGCATATTAAAAACACGATAATCTCCAAATTTCTGAGCCAAAGTCGCTGCTTCTCTAAACACGCCTCCCAATCTTCCGCCAACATCTTGCCCGTACATCAAGCACTCTTTATGTTTTCTCATTAATTCTTCAATTGCAAATAATGCACAATCTACCATAAGCACTTTTTCGGCTCCTTTTGGGCTTCGTTCTCCTTTTTCTTCGGTGATTGGAGTTGGAGCAAAATCGTGAGTAAATAAATCTTCTGGCTTAGGATCTGCTGCTTTTAATGCCTTTATCAATGCTTTTTTTACAGTTTCAATTGCCGAATTTTCTATTTTCTGAATTTCTTCGGAAGAGAACTCATTATCCAACAACAATTTTTTTAATTTAGGATATGGGTCTCTGCTCCTCGCCTCTTCCAAATCATCTCGATACCATTCCATTCGCACTCCAGAAGTATGATGATTTAACAACGGAACTTTAGCGTGAATCAAGAAAGGTCTTCGCTCTTTTCTAATGGTTTTAATAACTTCTTGAATGGTATTATAACTTTCCTCAAAGTCTGTTCCATCAATTGAAATAGCTTCTAAACCTTTAAATCCTTTGGCATATTCAAAAGCATCTTGAGCACGAATTTCTTCGGCTTTGGCAGAAATATCCCAACCATTATCCTGTACCAAATACAAAATAGGAAGTTGTTTTAAAGCTGCCATCTGAAAGGCTTCTGCAATTTCTCCTTCGGTTACTGATGCGTCACCTAAAGAACAGACTACTATTGGAAGAAGAGATTCTTCGCTATCGCTCTGAATGACATTTTCTATTCCTTCAACTTCTTTATACCAAAATCCCATAGCAACTCCTGTTGCGGGAATAGCTTGCATTCCTGTTGCCGAACTTTGATGCGGAATTTTAGGTTTATCATCATCCTTTAAACTTGGGTGCGAATAATAGGTTCTTCCTCCCGAAAAAGGGTCGTCTTTTTTTGCCAACACTTGAAGCATTAATTCATAAGGCTTCATCCCAATTGCCAACAACATCGCATCATCACGATAATACGGAAAAACATAATCCTGAGACGTTAATTGCATTCCTAAAGCAACCTGAATCACTTCGTGACCACGAGAAGTAGCGTGAACATATTTTGAAACTACTTTAAAGTTTTCTTCATATTCCTCCGTAATTGCCTTTGCAGTACACAAATCTGTGAATGCTTTTTTTAAGGTTGCTTTATTTATTTTTATTTTTTCCATTATCATTTTCCCCCTTTGAAGGGGGATTAAGGGGGATGTTTTCGAAATTATTCTAAATCATTTTTTTAACTTCATTCTTAACAACAATGAGCTTGCCACGCTCATAATTCGCTCGCAAAGACATTACTAATAACTTTTCACCTACAAAACAGGCATCATCCAACCAAAAACATCTTCTATTTCGCCTATTTTTATTCCGTTCAATGTATTGTTAATATCTTCTCCCACAGGACTTTCATCCGAAACGTGAATGGTTTCTTTATCGGTTCCTATTTCTTGAATGTAAGCAATTCCAACAGCTGTTCCTGTTCCAAATGCTTCTTCTAAAGTCCCATTTTCGGAAGCTTCTTTTATTTCATCTAAAGTAATCGGACGTTCGGTAACTTCAAAACCTTTATGACGTAATAAATCGATGACACTCATACGTGTTATTCCGTCTAAAATGGATCCATCTCTTCTTGGAGTAACGAATTTACCATCCACTTTAAAGAAGATATTCATCGTTCCAACTTCCTCAATATACTTATGTTCGGCTGCGTCTAACCATAAAATCTGATTGTAACCTTTTGCTTTTGCATTTTCAGTAGGAAGAATTGCTGCTGCATAATTTCCTGCCGCTTTTGCTTCTCCTGTTCCTCCGTGAGCGGCACGTATAAACTTTTTCTCTGCGTATAATTTAATTCGCTCACTAAAATAAGGGCCTGCAGGCGAACAAATAATAATAAACTTGTAACTGGTTGCCGCACGCATTCCGATAAAATGTTCGTCGGCATACATAAACGGACGTAAATACATTGCAGATCCTTTTTTCTTCGGAATCCATTCTCGGTCTAAACTCACCAATTGTTTTAATCCCTCAGCGAAAATTTCTTCAGGTAATTCTGGCATTCCCATTCTAACTGCACTGGTATTTAAACGAGCTGCATTTTTATTGGGTCTAAATAATAAAGGTTCTCCAGCAGCATTTAAAGTCGCTTTCATTCCTTCGAAAATAGCTTGTCCGTAATGCAATGCCATTGTTGCAGGATGCGTTGCTATGGTTTGCATTGGGATAATTCTTGGATTGTTCCAAGTTCCATTTTCGTAATCACAAATAAACATATGGTCTGTGAAAATTTTTCCTAATGGTATGTTATCAAAATCCAATTCGTTTAATGTTGAATGTTCTGTTTTTGTTATTTTTATTGCTTCCATAACTTGTTATTTTATTCTTGTTTTTGTCATTATGGGCTTGACCCAGAATCTATAATTATATTTTTCTCTTGTGAATCCTGAAACTCTCGAAATTTCGGGACAGGATGACAAAATTTTATATTTTTCTATTTATATCAAATTTTTCCATGTAATCTCCAATTCTTCTTAAAAAAGAACCTGCTAAAAATCCGTCCACAATCCGATGATCAAAGGAAAGTGATAAGTACATCATACTTCTAATCTCTATTGAGTCGCCATCTGGTCGCTCTATAACTTCAGCTCGTTTTTTTATAATTCCTGTTGCTAATATTGCTGCTTCTGGCTGATTGATTATTGGTGTTCCCATCACTGACCCAAAAGTTCCAACATTTGAAATGGTGAAAGTACTTCCGCTCAAATCATCTGTTTTTAATTTATTTTCTCTTGCTTTAACTGCTAAGGAATTAATATCGGTTGCCAACTCAACCAAGTTCTTTTTATCAGCATTTTTTACCACAGGAACAATCAAATTTCCTGAAGGTAATGCAGCTGCCATTCCTATATTTATATCCTCTTTTACAATAATATTTTTTCCATCCAAAGAGGAATTTATCATTGGATAATCGACAATTGCTTTGGCGACTGCCTCAATAAACAAAGGGGTAAAGGTTAATTTCTGATTATATTTTTCTAAAAATGGAACCTTCATTTTATTTCTCCATTCAACCATATTGGTCAAATCCGCTTCCACATAAGCAGTCACGTGAGGTGAAGTGTGTTTACTGAAAACCATGCGATCTGCAATCATTTGGCGCATTCTGTCCATTTCGACAATCTTTCCTGTGCCTTTATCAAACTTTAAATCGGGAATTTGAAATCCGTTTTTTTCGACAACAGGTTGTGCAAACTTGAAAGGTCTTCCTTCTTCAATATAACTCATCAAATCGCTTTTACGAAGTCTGTTCTTATTTCCTGAAGCTGAAATTCGTGCCAATTCCTCAAAACTTATATGATGTTCTTTGGCAATACTTACAATTAATGGCGAGAAAAACAAATTGGAATTTGCTACTTTAAAAGCTCCTCCTTTTACTGAAACTGATTGTTTTTTTGACGCCTTTTTTTTAATTGGATTTACATTCTCTATCTGAGTAGTTTCTTCCTTTTTTACAGCGGTTTTTCCATCGGTTTTAATAATCGCAATGGTTTCGCCAATTTTTATAACATCATTTTGTTTATACAATATTTCTGAAACTACGCCAGTTACCAGTGAAGGAACTTCACTATCTACCTTGTCAGTTGCGACTTCTAACAATATTTCATCTTCTTCGATGGTATCGCCCACGTTTTTAAACCATTTGATTATGGCTGCTTCTGTGATGCTTTCGCCTAATTTTGGCATTTTGAATTTGTATATTCCTGCGGAGGCAGGAATCTCTTTATTTGTTTCCAAATCTTGATGTTTTATTATTTAAATTCCGATTCACACTCAAATCTATCCAACTTGGATTCATTTCCTCAATTAAATTTATTTTCCATTCTCTTTTCCATTTCTTCATTTGCTTTTCTCTTAGACCTACTAGGTTTTTAAAACCTAGTAGGTCTTTCCAATTTTATTTATTTCTTTTCAATTCCAACAATGTTTTATAAAAATCTTCTTGTTTTGGTCTGTTTTTAGGCACTTCACGAAGTGCCTCTACAGCACGTAAACTTTCATGGCAATCTGCTGGTAATTGTTGGTATAATTTGGTTCCTGCCGTTTTCCAAACTATCATTTCATCTGAAACATCTTTGATTGCTTTTGCTGGATTACCAACGATTAATTTTCGTTTTTCAAAAATAGTTTCAGCCTTTACAAACGACATTGCTCCAACGATACATTCGTCCCCTATTTCGGCATCATCCATTATTACAGAGTTCATTCCTATTAAACAATTTCGACCTAGATTTGCTCCATGAATGATGGCTCCGTGACCAACGTGGACTCCTTCTTTTAAAATAATCGTCTTTCCTGGAAACATATGTACCGTACAATTTTCTTGAACATTTACTCCATCTTCCAAAATAATTGCTCCCCAATCGCCACGAATCGCAGCTCCTGGACCGATATAACAATTTTTACCAATAATTACATTGCCTGTAACTGCTGCTAATGGATGTACAAAACTGCTTTTGTGTACTACTGGTATATGTCCTTTGAAACTGTAAATCATATTTTTTTCCTGCGAAAGCAGGAATCTTTCATTTTATATTTATAATACCTTCTACTTCACTATATATAAACTCTATCTAGAATTTTATTCCTTGTTCTTAATGCCTACAAGGTTTTAAAAACCCTGCAGAAAATATTCATTTCTTCAATAAACTTTATTTCTCATTCCCAGACCTAACAGGTTTTGAAAACCTGTTAGGTTTGAATTATTTAAACTTCTTCAATGTTTCTTTTGTAAAATCTGAAAGCACTAATCTTCCGCTTATCTCAGCACGTTCTACTAATAATTGATCCCAATCTTCGGTTCCGCTCCACATTATTTTTTTCATTTCTTTCATTGCTTCCGGATTGTAGTTGCATAAGTTTTCTGCAAATTTCTGAACTTCATTATCTAATTCTTCAACCGTTTTGAAAACCTGAGTGTATAAGCCTTTTGCTTTTGCCCATTCGGCACTATAAAAAGTATTGGCATCGATTGCTATTTGGGACATTCCGCTAACACCTAGTTTTCTTTCAACTGCTGACCCTACAACAAATGGTCCAATACCTACATTCAATTCACTCAGTTTGATGGAAGCAAACTTGCTTGCCATACAATAATCGGTAGCTGAAGCAATTCCAACTCCACCACCAACTGTTTTTCCTTGTATTCGTCCGATGATGAATTTTGGACATTTACGCATTGCATTTATCACATTTGCAAATCCAGAAAAGAATACTTTTCCAGTTGCTGCATCATTGATATTTATTAATTCTTCAAAACTTGCACCCGCACAAAAAGTTCGGTCTCCTCCACTTTTTAAGATGATGACTTTTATTTTATCATCTTCTCCAGCTTGGGTAATTGAATTAGTTAAATCTGCAAGAATATTTCCAGGCAAACTGTTGTGTGCTGGATGAAAGAACTCGATGGTTGCGACTCCTTTGTCTGTGGTTTTTTTTACGTAGGGTTTAAGCATAATATTTAAAATAATTTAGACCTAACAGGTTTTAAAAACCTGTTAGGTCTTTGTTTTATAATAATCCAAATTGTTTAAAGTGATGGTTAAGGTGCTTGCGTTCCAATAAATACCAATCAAATTTTTCTAAATTGCCGAAGACTACATTTTTTAAAATAGCTTTGGGATTTTCTTTAAAAAATGCCAAATATTCTTCTCTAGCTTCTAGCATTTTAAGTTTTGCTACTTGTAAGTTTTCGTGCCTTAATGTTTCTACTTCTCCTTTTTTATGAAGTGGAAAATCAAATCCTGGTGCCATTGGCTCATAATTATAAAGTACTTCTTGAGCTTTATCAATATATTTTTCTGGTGTTGCAATTTCAAAATCTTGACTTTCACCTGAAGCAATTCTGTACGCCAATTCAAGATGTTCAACCATATGTTGTGAGGTCATAATTCCCCATTTTGGTTTGGTATCTTCGGTTAATTTATCCAGACATTCTTTAATTTTTTCGGAAGTCATTTCAACAAAAACGGTTTGCTTTTTCTGAACCATCGTGAGTACTGTTGCAATTGCTACCAATTCATCATCTGCATCAAATATTTCGGCATACCATTTTACAATTCCGCTTGGAAGTTCTTTGCCTCGTTGATCTCGATCTACTTTTTGTTTACAGGTTAATCGCACATAAATGGTATCGTTATGATAAATTGGACGTATAAAACGGCAATCTTCCAATCCGTAATTAGCGGCAACTGGTCCTTTATTAGGATATACAAAAAGACCTGCTGCTGCTGCTAAAATAAAGTAGCCGTGTGCTGTTCTTTTTTCAAAAATACTTCCGTCAAGAGAAGTGATATCAGTATGTGCATAAAAATTATCCCAAGTTAAATTAGAGAAATTTATAATGTCGGTATCGGTTACGGTTCGTTTATGAGTTTTCATAGACATACCAACTTTGATATCTTCCCAATGGTATGAAAATGGATGTTTCTCTGCTTCTTTATAGGCTGCTTTTGGTTGGTAAATTCCTGTAATTTCGGTCAATGTTGTTGGAGTTCCTTGAATTGCACAACGTTGTAAATAGTGTTTTACGCCACGTATTCCACCCATTTCTTCGCCACCGCCAGCTCTTCCTGGACCTCCGTGAACCAAGGAAGGTAATGGCGAACCGTGACCTGTGCTTTCTTTGGCGTTTTCTCTACTTAGCACTAAAATACGTCCGTGATGTGTGGCTGCTTCCACCACATATTCTTTTGCAATTTTATCATTATTGGTTACTATGGAAGAAACCAATGATCCTTTTCCGAGATGTGCTAATTGAATGGCTTCGTCTAAGGTTTTATAAGGCATTAATGTGCTTACTGGACCAAACGCTTCAATATCGTGAATTGCTGTATTTGTAAACGGATAATCTTCCCGAAGCAATATTGGTGCTAAAAACGCTCCTTTTTCTGAAGAAGCTCCAATAACAGAAACCTCATCCAGATTGCCATAGACTATTTTGGCAGTTTTGGTTAATTGGGCAACACGTTCTTTTACTTCTTCTACTTGGTCTTTACTTACCAAAGCTCCCATTCGCACCTCTTTTAATCTTGGGTCGCCAATGGTAACTTTTTCTAATTGTTTTGAAATAGCAATCTGTACATCTTCAATTAAATTTTCAGGAACGATAACTCGTCTGATTGCCGTACATTTTTGACCACTCTTTATGGTCATTTCTTTTCTTACTTCCTTAATAAATATATCAAATTCTGGTGTTCCAGGAACAGCATCTTCTCCAAGAACACAAGCGTTTAACGAATCTGCTTCCATATTAAAAGGAACGGATTCGTTAATGATTCTTGGGTGCGCTTTTAACATTCTTCCCACTGTTGCAGAACCTGTAAATGTTACTACATCTTGTGATTCAACTGAGTCTAAAATACTTCTTGCCGAACCAGAAATTAACTGCAAAGATCCTTCTGGTAATATTCCTGAAGCGATGATTTCTCTAACTACAGCTTCGGTTAAAAAGGAAGTGTTTGTCGCTGGTTTTACTACGGCAGGAACTCCTGCCATCCAATTTACAGCACATTTCTCTAACATTCCCCAAACTGGAAAATTGAAAGCGTTTATATGAACCGCAACTCCTCGTTTTGGAACCAAAATATGATGTGCCATAAAACGTCCGCCTTTTGATAAATCGATTGGATCGCCTTCTACGTGATACGGTTGGTTTGGAAATAATTTACGAAGGGAAGCATTGGCAAAAAGGTTTCCGAAACCTCCTTCAATATCTATCCAACTATCTACTTTTGTTGCTCCTGTGCGATAACTAATATCGTAAAAATGTTGTTTCTTTTTAATGAGGTAAAAGGCTAATTTTTTTAGCATATTTCCTCGTTCCTGAAACGTCATTTTCCGAAGTGCCTCGCCTTTTGTTCTTCCGTAGTGCAATACTTCGGAAAAATCGAATCCCGAAGTGTCAGACAATGCTACGATTTCGCCAGTTACGGCATCATGCATAGGTACGCCTTCTCCGTTTCCTGACAACCATTGTCCGTTGATGTAGCTTTCTAGTTTTTTCATATTTATTTCCCACGAAAGTGGGAATCTTTTTAATTACACTTCCATTCCTGCGAATCCCTATAAAATAAGACAAGAATCTTTGATTATTTATATTCCAATTGTATTAAAACTTTTCAGTTAGAATTTATTTTTTATTCTATTTTCCGCTTCTTCACCTGCTTCTATCTTAGACCTACTAGGTTTTAAAAACCTAGTAGGTCTTTCTAAACTCCAATATACAAAACTCCTTATTTAGTTTATTATCATAAAAAAACCAGATGTTTTATTTTCTTTTATATCTATTATAATATACCTACAAGGTTTTAAAAACCTTGCAGGAAAGTAATTATTCTATTCGTTCTATGATAGCCGCATATCCTTGTCCAACGCCAATACACATCGTAACTAACGCATAACGTTTTCCTGTTTTTTGCAATTCTAATGCTGCGGAATACGTGATTCTTGTTCCTGTCATTCCTAATGGATGTCCGATGGCGATTCCTCCTCCATTGGGGTTTATTCTTGGGTCGTTGTCTTGTAATCCCCATTCTCTAATGCAAGCTAATGCTTGTGACGCAAAGGCTTCGTTGAGTTCGATAATATCCATATCGTCCATTGTTAAACCTGCTTTTTCTAATGCTTTATTGGATGCTTTTACGGGACCAATTCCCATAATTCTTGGCTCTACTCCTACTACTGCCGAACTTACAATGCGAGCCATTGGCTGTAAATTGTATTTTTTTACGGCTGCTTCGGAAGCAATTATCGTTGCCGCTGCTCCGTCGTTTAATCCAGATGAATTTCCTGCCGTTACGCTTCCGCCTTCTTTTTTGAAGGCTGGACGTAATTTTGCTAATATTTCTTTGGAAGAATTTGGTTTTATAAATTCATCATCTTTAAAAATGATTGGGTCTTTTTTTCGCTGTGAAATTTCAACTGAAACTATTTCTGTTGCCAACCTTCCGTTTTTTTGAGCTTCAGAAGCTTTCATCTGACTCCAATATGCAAAAGCATCTTGATCTTCGCGAGAAATATTATATTTTTCTACTAAGTTTTCGGCGGTATTTCCCATTCCTTCGGTTCCGTAGAGCGTTTCCATTTTCTTGTTTACAAAACGCCAACCAAAACTCGAATCGTACATTTTACTGTCGTTTCCGAAGGCAGAAGATGGTTTTGACATTACGAATGGTCCACGAGTCATATTCTCAACTCCTCCTGCAATAAATAAATCGCCATCGCCAGCTTTTATAGCACGATTTGCGTGAATAATTGCCGAAAGTCCGCTGCTGCAAAGTCTATTTACTGTTTCGCCTGGAACCGTAAACGGAAGTCCTGCCAATAGTAAAGACATACGAGCAATATTACGATTGTCTTCGCCTGCCTGATTTGCACAACCCATAATTACATCGTCAAAGGCTTCTTTTGAGATATTTGGGTTTCGTTTTACAATTTCAGAAATCACCAATGCTCCTAAATCGTCTGTACGAATTGTGCTTAATGTTCCTTTATAATTTCCTATGGGTGTTCTTATTCCGTCTATGATGTATGCTTCCATATGAATATTGAATGTCGAATGATGAATACTGAATGTCGAAGTTTTACTTCTAAACAAAATTCAAAATTCTACTCTTATTTTTTATTTTATCACTTCAGAATTCGTAATTCTTCAGTTCGGTGTTCGTTATTATTTTATTCCCAATCTTTACTTGTTCTATAAACCACTCCTTTAAAAAGTGCTACTAATTCCTCTCCTCTTTTTACTTCAACTATATGAAAACCGAGCTTGTTTCCTGTTTTTTCTATAACTGATTCTGCCACTAATTTATCTCCTTCTTCTATTGCTTCTATATGATTGATGGACGTTTCTATTGAAACTGCAAACTTTCCATAAGTGTTTGCTGCAAATCCAAATGCGGTGTCTGCCAACGAATAGGTGATTCCGCCGTGGGCGTAATTCATACTATTTAGCATTTCTTTACGAACGGTCATTTTTACTTTGCATTTTCCTTTACTTACCTCAACGATTTCTATTCCGAGCCACAAACTAAACGAGTCTTGGCTAAGCATTTTGTTTGGTATTAGGTTTGAGGGTTTAGGCATGAGGTTTGAGGGTTGAGGTTTTAGGTTGTCTTTTATTAGTAATTCTTTTATAAATTATTCTTCTTAATGTTGTAATCATTTTTGAAATTTCTGTAATGTTTTTTCTTACAATTTCATCATCTTCTAAACTAATGTAATTTCTTAATCTTGCTTTTGTGCTGCAGGCCACACACTCTTCTGCACTATGCCAAGCTATTCCTAAGTAATTATGAAATTGCTTATCTGAACCCGAAGACCCTTCTGCAATATTTAATGCTACAGAATCTGATGCTCTTCTAAATTGTGATGTTAGCTCAAAACGTTCTTCTCTTGGAAATTTTTTTGTTAAAATATGAATAATTTCACCAAAGTCAATTGCTTTTTGGTAAACTATTAAATCTTCAAATTTAAAATGATATTTTGATTTTTTCATATTCAATAAAAATTTCTAAAACCTCATACCTCCTGCCTCAAACCTCACTCCTCATACCTAAAACCTCAAACCTCCTGTCTCAAACCTCACTCCTTTTCTACTCATTTTACGTAACAAAGGTGAACAACGATAACGATCTTCGTGATATTCGTTGTAAAGTTCATCCATTTTTTCAATGCACCAAGTTATTCCTTTTTCGTCTGCCCAAGCTAATAATCCTTTTGGGTAATTTACTCCTTTGGTCATTGCATTGTCGATGTCTTCTGCGGAAGCGATGTTCCAAAACAAGGCATCTGCGGCTTCGTTGATTAGCATTATTAGGATTCGGTTGAAGATTTGTTTTTGAAGGTTTTCGTTATTTGAAAAAGATTCTTCACTTCGCTTTGCTCCGTTCTGAATGACATTTTTATTATAATTATAATATCCTTTTCCAGTTTTTCTTCCTAAATATCCTGCTTCGGAAAGACGTTGTTGGGTGAATGAGGGTTTATAACGAGGATCTTGATAAAAGGCGTTATAAACTGTTTCGGTTACGGTGTAATTTACGTCGTTTCCTATAAAATCCATCAACTCAAAAGGTCCCATTCTAAAGCCTCCCAATTCTTTCATAGCAGCATCAATTTCTTGAAAACTGGCGATTCCCTCTTCATAAATACGAAGTGCTTCGCCATAAAACGGACGTGCAACTCGATTAACAATAAAACCAGGAGTATCTTTTGCAATTGCCACTGTTTTTTTCCAATTTTTTATTACTGAAACAGTTTTTTCTAAAACTTCTTTGGAAGTCTGAATCGCAGGAATTACCTCAACCAATCGCATTAATGGTGCTGGATTAAAAAAATGAATCCCAATGCAACGTGCTGGTTTTTTTAATGAAGAAGCAATGGATGCTATCGACAGACTTGAAGTATTTGACGCTATCACACAATCATCTGAAACATAGGTTTCTAATTCAGAAAACACCTTTTGTTTAATGTCTAAGTTTTCTATGATTGCTTCAATGGTTAGGTTAGAATCACTCAAGTCTTTTAGTGAATTTACATAACTTATATTATTCTGAATTCTATTTTTCTCATCAGTATCTATCCGTTCTTTTTCAATTAAACGATTTAATATTTTCTCTAGGCTTGCTTTTGCTTTTTCTAAAGCAGCTTCGTTTGTGTCGTATAATTTCACCGTACAACCTGATGTTGCGGCTATCTGTGCGATGCCGCTCCCCATTGTTCCTGAGCCTATTATTCCTACTCTATTGATTGGAGATTGGAGATTGGGGATTGCTGATTTTTGATTTTCATTCATATCTATATTAAAGATATTAGTTACTATTATTAATTTTAATACTTCTAAATCTTAAACTATTGTTTGATTTTTTTCTATCATATTAAATTTACTATTTTAACTTTGAGCTTGCTGTTTTAATGCTTGCAACAAAAATTGAAATAAGCTCATTATTTTCTGATATTAATCTATCTAAATTTTGAGTATATTTACTTAATTGAGCTCCTTTCTGAATTTTCATATTAATCATTGACTCTCGTAATTCCTTTAAAACAAATTTTCATTTTATGAAGAAAATCTTTGGTAGATTCTCCACTTCTTGCTTCACCATAATTCAATGCAACTGAGGTTGAAGACCTAATTAATTGTTTTGTTAAGTGCTGCGATGCAAATGATTGATTAATCCTTTTACTTAACACAATAATATCTATTGCGAATTGAATTAATCTATTTTCTAATTGATTTGGTTTCATAACTATATGTTTTTTAATTCTCCAATCAGCAATCATCAATCGTTAATCGTTAATCAAAATTAGTTTCCTTCAAAATTAGGCTTCCGTTTTTCCACAAACGCATTTACTCCTTCCTGATAATCATTGGATTGTGCGGATGCTATCTGTAGTTTTCCTTCTAAATCTAATTGTTCTTCTAGCGTGTTTGTCATTGATTTATTTAGCATTTCTTTTATAAACCCTAATGCTTGTGTGGGCATATTTGCTAAATGAAATGCCAATTTTTCAACTTCTTCTGAAAAGCTTTCTGAAGGGATTACTTTATAAATCATTCCTAGTTTTTCAGCTTCTTCGGCTGAAACTTTTTCGCCCAACATCATTAATGCGGATGCTTTTTGAAATCCGATTAATCTTGGTAAAAAGAAAGTTCCTCCACTATCTGGCACCAAACCAATTTTACTAAACGCTTGAATAAAACTTACTTTATCTGAAGCAACTACCACATCGCAAGCCAAAGCAATATTTGCTCCTGCTCCTGCTGCCACTCCATTTACAGCTGCTATGATTGGTTTTTTAATGTTTCGGATTCTAGTGATTATTGGATTGTAATGTTCTTCTAAAATCTTTTTAAACCCTGGATTTAATTCTGGCGTTGTTACTTCTTTTAAATCCTGACCTGCACAAAATGCTTTTCCGTTTCCTGTGATTACAATGGTTCTTATCTCATCTTTTTTTTCGCAATCGTCCAAGGTTTTTTGAAGTAACAATGCCATTTCACGATTAAAGCTATTGAATACTTCTGGTCTGTTTAGCGAAATGAATGCTACTTGGTTTTTTATGTTTAGTTGTATGCTTTTGTTCATTATTTAGGTTCTTTAATGTGATTCCACAACAAGTACGGAATGGTTTTATTATAAACATTTAAAATAATCAAAAGGTTCTAAACAGTCCTTACATCTATATAATGCTTTACAAGCTGTAGATCCAAATTGACTTATCACCTCTGTTTTTGTTGATTTGCATTGAGGACATCTCACATTTTCTACTCTCTCTTTAAATAACACCCCTTTATCTTGGGTTCCTTTTATTGGTGGTGCAATGCCGTAATTTTCTAATCTTTTTTTGGCTTCTTCATTAATCCAATCTGTTGTCCAAGGAGGATCGTAAGTCATTACAATTTTAACCTTTTCAATCCCGTTTTCTTTTAGTTTTGCTACAATATCATCTTCAAACTGGCTCATCGCAGGACAACCTGAATAGGTTGGCGTAATGGTAATGACTAAGGTGTCTCCTTCTGAAGAAATGTTGCGTACAATTCCTAAATCCAATATGGATAATACTGGAATTTCGGGGTCTGGAATTTCTTTGAAAAGCTCCCAAATGTGCTGATATGTTTCTTCTTTTGTTACCACTTTGCTGTTGGATAAGCTCTTGGTAAATATTGCATTTCTGCCAAAATAAACCCTAAATACTCGGTATGGTATCCTTTTCTGCTTCCTGTTGCTTGGTATCCTCCTTCGGGATATGTAAGGTCTGCCATTTTAAAGATTTCGGTAATTTTATTTTTCCAAAGTTTTTGTATTTCTTTTAGGTCTATTGCAATTCCTTCGGAAATTAACGCTTCATCTACCTCGTCCATTTCAAATAATTCTGAAGTAAATTGCCATAAATCATTAACTGCTTTTTGCATTCTTTCTTTGCTTTCGGGAGTTCCTTTCCCTAATCTAATTAACCATTCGCTACTTCTTCTTAAATGATAGGTAACTTCTTTTAACGATTTGGCAGAAATGGCTGCAATTGTACTATCTGAGCTGTTTTTTAAAGCAGAATACAAGTAAAAATTAAACGCATCCATAAAAAACTGACGTGCTTGAATATGAGCAAAATCGTCATTGGGTTGCTCAGTTAGTTGCACATTATAGTATTCTATTTCTGGTCTTTTGTAGGCTAAATCGTCTGCTGTTCTTCCTTCGTTTTCAACTTCTGCAGCGTAAATTAAAAACTCTTCTGCTTGTCCTAAAAGATCTAAAGAAGTGTTTGTGACGGAAATATCTTCTTCTAAATAAGGTCCCCAACTACAATTTTCTGCAAGTCGATGACCAAGAATTAAGCTGTTATCTGCTAATCTTACTGTGTATTTGAATAAATTTTTCATTTGTTTATAATTTTGTTATTTCGGTCATTTCGATATTCCGAAGCTTCGAAACTCGTGCCTCGCATCACTCAATGACTTTCTTTGATAATGAACTCTGACATCACTCAATGATTCAGGTGTTTTACATGTCTTTTACTCCGTCTGGTACTTCAAAAAAAGTTGGATGACGGTATATTTTATCATTAGCTGGCTCAAAGAAGCTTTCTGAATCTTCGGGATCTACCGCTACAATGTTTTCCGATTTTACAACCCATAGCCCTATTCCTTCATTACGTCTAGTGTATAAATCTCTTGCTGCTTCAATAGCAAGGTTTTTGTCGTAGGCGTGAACACTTCCTGAATGTTTAAATGCTAATCCTGCCTTCTTTTGGGTAAATACTTCCCAAAGTGGCCCTTGGTTATCTGTATTGCTCATAGTATAGTATTTTAAGTTATTTTATTGAATTAATTTTGATTTTTAGCAAAAGCTAAACAGGCTTCTCGCACCCATTTTCCGTCTTTATGTGCTTTAATATGATGGTCTAAACGTTGTTTATTACACGGTCCATTTCCGCCTACAACATTCCAAAACTCCTCCCAATCAATAGCTCCTGTCTTATACGAACCATCTGGCTGAAGCATTGCGTCTGGATCTGGAACTTTTAATCCAATAAATTCTGCTTGCGGAATAGTTTTATCTATAAATCGTTTACGTAAGGTGTCGTTGGTTTCTCGTTTAATTTTCCATTTTAGTGCTTTTGAAGACCTTGTTGAGTCGCTATCGTGAGGACCAAACATCATTAAAGATGGCCACCAAAACCGATTGAGTGCATCTTGTGCCATTTGCTGCTGTTCTTTAGTTCCTGCCATCATTTTCGCCATAATTTCGTAACCTTGACGTTGATGAAAACTTTCTTCTTTACAGATACGAACCATTGCCCTAGAATAAGGCCCATACGATGTTTTTTGAAGCGAAACTTGGTTTACAATTGCTGCTCCATCTACCAGCCAGCCAATTGCTCCCATATCTGCCCAGTTTAATGAAGGGTAGTTAAAAATACTGGAATATTTTGCTTTTCCTTCATGAAGCCATTGTAAGAAAGTATCTCTACTTGTTCCTAAAGTTTCTGCGGCACTGTACAAATACAATCCGTGTCCTGCTTCATCTTGTATTTTTGCTAACAATATTTTTTTTGCTCGTAGGCTTGGAGCTCTTGTTATCCAATTTCCTTCAGGTTGCATTCCTATTACTTCAGAATGTGCGTGTTGTGACATTTGCCTAACTACATGCTGTCGGTAGCCGTCTGGCATCCAATCTCTTGGTTCAATCTTAACTTCATTATCGATTTTCTCTTGAAATTGTTTTTCTAATTTTTCAATGTTTTCTGACATAATTTTCTGTTTTACGGTATTAACTTTATTTCAATTTCTTACCATACTTAATTAAATTTTTTTACTAAAACCTACAAGGTTGCCAGCTCTTCAGCCAATTGAAATCTTGTAGAATTACTGTTTAATACACTTCGTCATAGTCAAGTACCACTTTTTTTGAAGTTGGTACCGCTTGACAAGTAAGTACAATATTGTTTTTTAAATCGTCTTGGTCTAATCCATAATTTAATCGCATTGTAACCGAGCCTTCAATTACTTTTGCTTTGCAAGTACAACAAACTCCGCCTTTACAGGAAAAAGGGACATCGGCATCATTTTCTTCGGCTACCTCTAAAATTGTTTTTCCGATCGGAATAGTAAAGGTATATTCCTCATCATCTATGGTAATTGAAACCTCAGCGTTATCTATAATGTTTATGATTTCTTTTTTATTTTTTCTTACTTCAAAAAGCTCAAAATGGATTTTATCTGAATTTAATCCAAGAGAAATAAATTCATCTTTTACTAAAAAAATCATTTCTTCTGGACCACAAAGAAAGCACTCGTCAACCTCGTTAATATTAATTATTTCTGAAGTGATTTGCTTTAATTTTTCTGAAGTAACTCTTCCGTTAAATAAATCGTTTTCTTGCTTTTCTTGCGTTAAAAAATGAAATACTTTTAAGCGATTTCCATATTTTAAAACCAGTGCTTTCAGTTCATTTTTAAAGATGATAGTATTGGAATTTTTACTAAGATAAAATAACTGAAAGGTGCTTTTGGGTTCCTTCGCTAAATGTGTTTTTATAATAGAAATAATTGGAGTAATTCCGCTTCCTGCAACAAAGGCAATATAGTTTTTTGCTTTATCGATTTCTACTTCCACAAAAAACCTCCCCATAGGTTTCATTACTTGTAAAGTATCGCCTTTTTTAAGAGTTTGGTTTACAAAAGTTGAAAATTTACCTTCTGAAATTTGCTTTACCGCAACTTTCCATTCGTTCTCCAAGGGACTCGAACACAGACTATACGAGCGTCGAATATCTTCGTCGTTAATAGTTGTTCTTAATGTTAAATATTGTCCTTGTTTAAATTTAAATGTTTCTTTCAAATCATCTGGAACGTCAAATTCTATGACCGAACAATCATCGATATCTTTATAAATATCTTTTACTTGAAGTGTATGAAATTTCGCCACTATCTGTTTTTTATAATTCAACTAACAACTGTTAGTTTACGTTACAAAGATAGGAAATAATTTTCAGCTAAACACTTTTCAATTTATTGCATTTTGGATAAGGGCACTGATCTTTCATCTTTGTTAAAGTTTTAAACTTTGGCAAAGATTTGTGGGTACTAACCTTTAGAACAAGCATCGGTGATAATCTGTAAAATCTGTGTCATCTGTGTTTCTATTCAAACTCCAAAAACCAAAATTTCCACTTCATCATTCGATATTCATAAATCTTCAATCGTAAGTTAATAAGATTGTTCTCCCGACAACTTTCGGGACTAACAGTCGTCTGATCCGATAGTAATCGGATGACATTTTATTTTATTATTTGTTAATTCCCTTTAACAGTACTTCACTTAAATTAGAAGCTAATTGGGAAGCATTTAGGTCTTCTTTTTGAGGAATCCAAACATATAAAGAGCGTAAGGTTGACAGCACTGAAAATAACATAATATCGGGGTTGATATTCTTGATTTCGTTTTTTAAAATGCCTTGTTTTATAATTTTACGGAAACTATTTTCGTAATCAACTCGCAGTTTCAGATAATGATTTAATTCATCTTTTAGGTGCATCCAATCGTTATTTAATGAAGCCATTCCGTTGGTGTTTCTGCTGGTAATATCAACGTGAAGTGCAACGATTTGCTTCAGTTTATCGATGCAGCTTGTATTGGAATTTTTAATTTGTTCTAAGCCTTCAATAAATTCCTCCGCTAACGAAATAATAATAAAAGTAAGAATCTCTTCCTTGTTTTTAATATGATTGTAAAGACTGGCAGCCTTTATTCCCATTACTTTCGCAATATCTCGCATAGTTACCGCACTGTACCCTTTTTCTTTAAAAAGTGTGGATGCAGTTGTGATGATTTCTAATTTTCGAGGTGTTTGTTTCATATAAATAGTAAGGTGCTTGTTTTATTTTTTAGTTACTTTTTTTGTTGTAATTTTTCCACTTTGTGAAATTATTTTAATAAAATACACACCTTTGGATAAATTTGAAATAGTTACTTCTTTAGTAGTTACTTCTTTTATTTTTTGCCCTAATTGATTGTAAATGATTGCTTTTTTTAGGGTTTCATTTTTTAAATTGATAGTAAAAGTATTAAATGTTGGGTTTGGATAAATTGAAATAAAATCGTCTAGAGTTTCTTCATTGATTGATAAAATGTAAAACTCATCTGCACCACAATCAACAATAGCGTCGTTTATTCGCTCTTCTCCATCTATATCTACTTCATTTACACCTGGAATAAGGTTTGGATTTCCAGTATTTACAGCAAGCGAAGATCCTGAAATATGAAAATCATTTGGAGCATCTGCAAGTTGTGGGCTTCCGTAAACAGAATTGTTTCCGTAGCCTGTATTGTTGTAATAATTATCTAGATAGATATATGAACCTAATACAAAGACTTGAATATCATCAAATCCGTCATCATTGTAAACCAAGTTATAATTTAAGCTTAAATTATTTTGCGTACGATAGGCGTATAAAAATATATCTTCATATATACTATTTGAAATGTAAAAAATGTTATTTTCTATGGTGCAGTCTTGCAAATTGGTCATTGTAATTTCGCCGTGACTATCATCGTTTGTATCGTTGTTATAAAATGTATTGTTTAAAATATGGCAATCAATTACGTTTCCTGTGGTACTTACATCGTAACCTCCTATTGACATTCCTGAACGGATATTGTTATAAAATATGTTATTTCTAAAAATAATATTTCTAGTTTCTCCATCTTGTTCGCAACCTATTGAGCCTCCGTAACCATTATTGTGGCTTATATTGTTTTCGACTATTATATTCTTTCCGCCGTCAATATATATTCCTGCTGCTCCAGAATAATCGGCAACACAATTATATACAAGGTTGTTTCTTATTATCCCGTTTCGACCTCTATCATAAAGTGATGTAGGAGATTCTCCGTAATTACCAATTACATCAATTCCGATATTGGTATTGTCATAAACTATATTGTCTTCAATTATAAAACCACTAACATTTGCATTGAGTTTTAGATTTTCGCTATATCCGTTTTTATTATTAAAAATCTCATTTCCACGAATGGTTAAATTATGAATTGAATCTTGTGCCATATAACCCCAAGCGTTGATTCCTATAGCAGATGTGCCATTAATAACAGGCGCATTGGGATCTGGGTCAAACCAAATATTACTAACTTTATTGTTTATTATTTCTATGTGATGTACTGCTCCTTCGAGGGTAATTCCCTGACAGTGATTAAATTTGTTGTTGGTTAGGTGCAGCCCTTCTATACGAATGTAGGCTTTAAAATCTAAGATAGAGATAATTGCATCGTCATCTGCAAAATTTATTGCATCTATTATTACCTCATCGTTTTGGTAGTTTTTTATGGTAATAAATGCTGATGGGTTTCCTGAAACATTAATATTAATTTTTTCTTCATAAGTTCCTTCCAATATATGAAGTACATCTCCTGCCGAAAGTTGATTTACCCCATACTGAATGGTTAAAAACGGAGAGGACAATTCTCCATTATTAGCATTGTTTCCTGTTGTTGAAACGTAATAATTGCTTTGTGATATTGCTAGTGTTGAGCATAAAAGAAATAATTTTATTAGAATATTCTTTTTCATTTTTTAATCACTTTTTTAACAGTAATTTCACCACTCTGTAAAGTGATTTTCACAAAATAAATGCCTTTATGTAAATTTGAAATGTTTACTTCATTGGTTGTTATTTCTTTTACTTGTTGCCCTAATTGGTTATAAATGAATGCTTTTTCTAACGTTTCATTTTTTAAATTGATAGTAAAAGTATTTTTCGTGGGATTTGGGTAAATTGAAATAAAATCGTTTAGAGTTTCATCATTGATTGATAAGATTGTGTAATCTCCAAATAAAAAGTAGTCTTGAAGAGCAGCACTTAGAAAGACAAAAGGAGCATTCCAATTTATTGTTATTTCGTTTGTAGAATAACTACACCATTCATCAATATATTTATTTGCTTGTTCTTGAGCAGGATAAACACAACTGCTTCCTTCATCTGGGTTTGTATAATTTTGAGGACCGCCAACTACCATTCCTGGGATTGGTGCTGCCACAGCATCTGCTTGCGATGGTCTGTGATGTGGGTTTTGTGGAGACTTATCTCCTAATCCTGTTACAAAACAATAGTTTGTTGCATTTCTTCCTAATATATAATCAAAACTACTTATAGCTGCATCTAAATATGTACTGTCTTCTGTTATATGAAATGCCTTTACGAGTAATATCCCTTGATTTGAAGCAACACCATTTGATCCCCAAGTAAAATCTTCGTTGAGATCTCCCATAGTAACTTTATGTGCAGATTGAGTTTCGTAATGTGTTCTAAGATTATCTGCTCTATCTAATAATTTGGCTTGTAAAAAAGGAATGTCATTCAATCCAATAGCCGATAAATTGTCTTGGTGTAGGAGCAAAGAATAAATAGCTAAAAAATCTACGTGTGGCCAACTAGGAACAAACCAAGATGAGAAATTTGTCCAATCAATAGTGATGTAATAATTGTCATCCATAGTAGTAATATACAGTTCGGTTGCTGCCCAAATAAACTCATCAGACATATAATCATCTTCGTAAGCTCCTGTATAAATATTTGGATTGTATAAGCTATTATGTGTATTTTGATTATAAATTATATTGGGATTTGCATTTGCCCAATTCCAAGCAGATTGAGCTGCTGTTAAGCATTGGCTGGAATAAGTAGTATCAAATTGGCTAAACACTCTTGAAGCTGTAGCCATTACCGCAGCAAAATTTAATGCCGATGAGGTGGTTTTTTGTATCACATATCTTGGTGTTGATTGTCCGTTTTCTGGCATTACAATTCCGTCAAAACTTTCATTAGTGAGTTTAAAATATACGCCACCATCATCAGGATCTTGCATTGTAAGCATCCAATCTAAATTCCATTTTATCTCATCTAATATATCTGGAATGTTATTGCCCGACTCAGGTATGTTGCTGTTTAGATTATTAAATAGTGTTGCATACTGTTCGTAAGCAGCTAATAATGTGTAAGTTGAAATTCCAGAATTGACTATATATTTATTATAATCTCCAGCATCATACCAACCTTTTGGGCTAGCTATAATAGTTCCTTCTGGACGATTGGTACTTGCGGCAGATTGATGAATTACTATATTAGTGTCTAAATGTCCTTCATTTCGCACCCAATCTTCACCATATACAGGAAGAACAGGGCTTGAACAACGCATATAATAGTACGCTTTCAGGCTTTTACTTAAAGGATCTAAGCCTATTAATTGGTTAATATTAAAAATATGTGAGTAACCAATAGCAGGAATTTGTATTACAAATTCACCTAGAGTATTGAAGGCAGTAATATCTATGGTAGCAATATTTTCACCTGAAAACTCCCAATAATTTGGTGAAGAAAAAGTTCCAGAATAATAGGTTGAAGATAAGTCTGGGGATTTGATATAAAACACACCGCCTGTATCTGTTTTAACTGAGATAATTTTTTTTCCTTGCTCAAAATATCCTCCTTGGTTTAACCTAATATCTTCGCTGAGCTGGGAGTAACTATATGGAATTACAAAAAAGAAGGAACCTAAAATGTAAAAATATTTTATTATTATTGAGTTCATGTATTATTCTTTAACTATTTTTTTAGTTACTGTTTTTCCGCTTTGTGAAGTGATTTTCACAAAATAAATACCAGAAGTTAGAGGTGATATATTTATTTTGCTATCATTAAATGAAGAACTAAACTGCACTACTTGCCCAATTGTGTTATATATTTTATAACTTTTAAAAACCTGTCCTTTATTATTAACTGTCAATATTTCTCTTACAGGGTTAGGATAAATGGTTATTCCGTTTTCTGTAACTTCATTTATATTTAGTATTTGCATTCCCTCATTTCTCCATTTAACATAGTCAAAGCTCCAACGGTAATTTTGATTATAAATTTTAGTATTCCATCCAATATTCGTTGTGGCAACCCCAGCCTCCCAAAGTTTATCGCCTATATTTATATAATCTATGTCTGTAGTTTGTTTAAAAACCCATGCATATAGTGGGGCAATTAGCATATTAAGCACTGGAGCTGGGTTTGCATTGTTAATACTTTCGTAACGTAGAGCTGAATAGCCAGAACCTCCCTCATCGTTCCAATTAGGGTTTGAACCCCCCATATCATCTACCCACATTAATTTACCAATATTAATTCCACTTTCTACTGTAGCAGTATAGCGCATATGGTGTGCAACTTCTGTTAATGCTTCTGTTATAGTCCGTGTAGGGTTATATAAAACTGAAGGATGTGTAAAAAGTACTGAAGGATCACGACCGTTTTCTATTTCCCACTCATAAAACTCTATAAGTGCCTCAGCAGTTAAAGCTACCATAAAAGGAGCCAATCTATGAATAGGATCAACATAGGTTTCTGTAATCCATTCATCTAAATGTCTCATAGACATCGTAACGTAGTGAGCAAGAGCTTCTTGTTGACGGGCATGACCAAATTTTTCAGCGTTTATATGAGAAGATACCATATAAGCAATTTCACGAGAACGTCTTTCAGAATGCCATGATTCTCTATAACTGGTAGTCAAAACGTTGGCAAAGGCTCCGTTATCACGCATTCTTACAACACCTTCAACAGATATAGCATCTCCTGTTCGCTGGGCATCCGTCATTATACCATGAGAAAAACGTCTCCATCCATGTACATACCAAGGAATAGTACCATTATAATTAAAACGTGCATCAAGGTAAACTCTATAAACACGCTCGGCTTCTTGTGCATGTGTATTCCAAGGTTCTTCTTGTCCTGTATAGTCTGCTATTTGAAAATATATACGTTGTGCATCATAATATATTCCATTTTGTTCATTCATTCCTCCATTTGTAGGAGGGTCGTAAGTTTCTAAATATACTCCCCAATAATCGCCCCAAGTGGTCATATTAGTTTCCCATTGATTAAATAGCGGAGGCTGGGCATTGGTTTTAAAGGTAGAAATGAATAGAATAGTTGCTACTGTTAAAAATTGTCTGAGTTTTTGGTATAGTAGTTCCATAAGTTATTAGGTTTGGGGTTATTGAATATTTTTGATTTTCTTTTTAATTTTTTATAAGCCTTACTGTTACTTTTTTCTTATCAGTTGTGAGCTTTAAGAAATAAAGACCTGAATTTAGATGTGATACATCTACTTCATTTAAAATTGTTTCTTTTATTTTTTGACCTAATTGGTTGTAAATGATTGCTTTTTGTAGAGTTTCATTTTTTAAGACAATAGTGAAAGAGTTAGATGTAGGGTTTGGATAAATAGAGATCGTGTTATTTGAGGTTTCATCATAGATTGATAAATCTTCATCATATTCAAAAGCACCCATATCTATATTTCCTAAAACTGGTCTGTTTATTGCGTCTTGGTGTTTGACATATTCAAAAGAGATATCATAGTCCGGCAATAGTATAGCAGGAATTACATCTCCCATATTAACAAGAGGTGATGTTTCTTGAGGTTTAAATAACTGATTATCAAAATCCCCAAATAAAGGGTCTTCTCCTGTAATATTATTACCTAAATCGTTTACAATTCCATTTGGCGAGCAGAAGCAGTTCTGCCAATCTGTTTTTAACCAATTGTGATGCATGTTAAATATTCCACTGCCCTCTATCATAGCAAATTGGCTTCCTGAGGCAGTCGTATATATAACATTATTAAAAACTTCTGCTGTTTCGTCATTAGTTGATAATCGCACCAAAGTTGTATTTCCTGTTCTGGTAGAAATAACAGTATTGTTATAAAAATATAGTGTTCCTTTTCGGTAACCTGCGGTAACTCCACTATCTCCTCCGTAATGAATAATTTGAGAATTTCCTGCATCATCTGGTTCTATTAAAATATTTCCATAAACATGTGTAGTGTTATAATTAGGATGGTTAGCAACTTCGGGGACATCGTAAGAATCTACAAGGTCTAATTGTCTATTTCCTCCTTCAATCCAATTATATTTAACTATTAATCCCGCAGATCTATCTTTTAGGTTATTTCCATCAGCTCCTGTTCTTAAAGGACCAAAACGATTAAATTGATAGGTTGTGTTTATTGCTGCTGTGTAGGTATTGTGCTCGTAATAACTTCCAACAATACCATTATTATAGATATAGTTTTTTTCTATTAATATATTTTCTGATTGTCCTGCGTTTGCACCAATAAATATACCATTACCAGAATCGTGTAATGTGCAGTTTCTAATAATGATATTTGCTCCTTTTTCTATATAAATAGATGCAGCATTACTTATGTAAGTTTCTGTTTGACCATTGTCATTGGTAAATTGGTATGCTGGTCTTGCTGATCTAATTTCAAGGTTTTCTATTGTTATGTAAGTAGGTAAGCCATCCGCAGGAACATTAGAACCTCCTATTTTAATAACACCTCTGTTTTCATTCCAAAAATTCACATTGTTCACAGTAACAGCGTCATTGCCATCAATTATCGGCTGTTGCCCTTGTGCGTTATTAACACCTATAATTTCTATTCTGTTTTGAGCAGTACCTTGCCTATTAATTACCCATTTTTCTTTATATGGAGTTGCTCTCCAATGAATATACACACGGTCACCTGCATTTAAAGTAGCCCAAGGCACTTCAGAGATTGTTGTTAAGGGCTGGCTTAGACCTACGTGGTAGTCTGTTGCGTAAGTAATGAGAGAAATTAATAGTACAAAAGAAGATAGTTGAAGTTTCATGTTTTTCTTGTTTTTTTATTTTCAACATAACAATAATAACACATTATCGACTAACCTTGTTTTTTTATCGATGTAATACATTGATTTTTAACATTTTTCGTGAATTAGAGACTAAAATAAAGGTGAGTTCGCAGACTCTTATTGAAGCAGGCATACGAGATACCTTGCCTTGACGACAGGCAGGTTAAACCTATTCTCGTAGGTCGAAGCGAAATGCGAAGGGAGAATCAAAAAATGAAAAAGATTATTCTTTTTGAATCAACTAACTTTACAATTTCTTTTACCTTGAATTACAGTGATTCTAAGTACTCTTCTAACAAAAGTATCCCTTCGGCATGAAAAAGTGAAGTCCCTATGAATGGCATTTTATATCCCTCAATATCTGAATTAATTCTAGAAATAATAACATTCCTTTTGCTGTAGATATTTGCTTCTTCAAAAGGAGTTTCGTATCGTAGCTCAAAATTTGAAAAGAAATTCAAATCAAAAAAGCCTCCTGGCTGATGACAATGAGCACAATTTACATCAAGATATGCTCTTGCTCGTTCTTCTAAAGAAAAGCTTAAATCATCCCAAACTGGTAATTTTACAATATCAGAAACAGAAGGAGCTTCTGCTAAAATACCATTATCAATAAATTCCTGAAGCTGATTAACTCCATTTATAGTTACATTCATATTTCTAGCCATTGGACCAATTGGAATTCTTACACCATCATTTTGATGACAATCTACACAACTAGTGTAGCTTGGGATTACATAATCAAAAGTAGTTTCAATTCCTTGACTATCTGTCCATGTAATAGACTTTGTATAAGAGGCATCATCTAGAAAAGCTTCGGTTTGTTCATCATTCCAAACATAATTTCCGATATTCCAAACACCACTTTTTAAAATTAATACACGGGTTTCTATAATCTGCTTTCCTTGAGAGGGATTATTATCAACATTATAATAATAAAATGTTTTTGTCATAATGGTACCATCTGGATATATAGGCAATCCACCACCATTATAAATCATTTTTGCACCTTCTGGAATAGATAAAAATCGTAGTTTTTGTGCGTAATCTGTAAACAAGGAAGTGTTAAGCTCGTAAATATTTACGTGTTCTGTTGGTTCTAGGTTAGCTAAATCACCTTCAAAAAGTTTTAATTCCGATAATTTAGCCATAAATTCTGGAACTGGATATTCTACTGCAACGGGAACATAATCATCATCACTACTACAAGAAATAAACAATGTAATAAAAGCTATAAGACTGAGTTTTAGGAAGTTTTTCATATATATTATATGTTTTTTCAAATTTAGCAAATAAAAACATTAATTTTAAATGAATTAGTATTTTAAAATGATTATAAACAACACTAAAGAATGGTGCTAATACCTTATGTTATTTTAACTTAAGACAACGTGTAAAAAAAGCCCTATAAATCATATTTTACCACAAACATAACAATTCGTGGCAATACAAAATATTGAGTCGTAGTGTTAAACTGGTCGTTAAAACTATCACTATTGGTAAACTTGGTGGCTAAAATATTAGTGGCTTGAATTTTAAATTCCCAAGGACTATCCCCTTTCTGAAAATAAAGGTTAGCATCCAAGAAAGAATATTGATTTTCGATCGTGTTATCCTTGTCTGAATAATTGTAGAAATTCCAATCTGCCGTAAAAGTGAAGTGTTTTAAAAACCGAACATCAACATTCGCAAACGGGCTGTGCGTATAGAATGTTTGTGCTAATCCGCCATTATCATAATCGTTTATAATGGCACTGTAACCAACTTCAAAGTTGGGCCAATCTCTAAAATTAGTTCGTACACTTGCTTTGTAGTTTTGGGTAAAACTTGTACTTTCCGTTATGTTGGTATTAATATTGTTAAAAGTAGTACTGTAACTTACTCGCGCACTCGTATTCAACTGAAATTTTTTAATCCTTTTACTGAATTGCCCAAAACCAGAAAACGTTTCATCAGGAAAATTACTATCCATATTAATAGGTGTACTCACTTGATTAATTCCCACTAAAACAGAGTTGAATTTCACAGATTCAATTCTTCTAGAGTAATTAATCGAACCATTAAAATTGGTGTAATTAAACATATTAAAACTGAAATAAGTTAAATTATAGTTATGCGATAACGAGTTTTCAAGATTTCTGTTCCCTCTAAACATTCTGTTATAATCACTAAAAACATAAGCTTCTGCATAATTATTTACATCGGTATAATCTTGAGAAATGGAATAATTAAATCGCAAACTTTCGCTCTTTTTAAACTGAAGAAGAATATTCAAATCAGGCAACACATTCCAATCGTTTTGTGTGATTGTAGTGCCTGATTGTTCGTTTTTTAGAATATAATTATGAAGTGTAACTCCAGGAGTAAACGTAAATTTCCCTGTTTTGAATTTATAATGAACCCCGAGAAATAAATCTAAAAAATTATAGGTAACATCGTTGATTAGTGAATAAACATCCCCGTTAGAATCGGGCAAAGCATCGTCAAAATCTATCTGCTCATTATTATCTAGCAACTGAAACATATTCGAGTTAAAATTTTGCTTACTCAAGGTCGTTCCCAAGGTAAAATTGATGTTGCTTTTGTTATTGATTACATAGTAATAATCAACTTTAGCATCTAATTTGTTGGTCTGAATATTCTTTTCTTGATTGATGTCAAATCGGTTTTGATCTTGATCTACTGGAATAATTCCACTAAACGGAAGCAAGTCTAAAACCGCATTATAAAACGGATCTTCATCTTGGTATAAATGCTGAACTTGCCCTGCAAAAATATTATTATCGTTTAGAGTATAATATACATTCACATTCTGGTTGATGGAAGAAGGTCTGTTTTCTTTTTCTTCATCTATATTGTTTTCAATCTCGTTTACCAATGATAACGTTTGATTGTTTTCGGTTTGTTTTGAAGTTTTATAAAGCGCATCATAATCCAACTGAAAATTAACATTAGGTTTATAAACGGCACTTAATTTTAGCATTCCTAATTGGGTACGTTGGTCGCTGATATTGTTAGTGGTTTCGGTGGCGTTTGAAGTCACAAAATTCCGAATTGAATTGGTTACAATATCTGTTTTATTATCTGAAAGAATTGCAAAACCACTAATATCCAACGCATCTGAAGCTTCCCAACTAAAATTACCTGCAAAAAACTTCGCTTCAATTTCCTTGGCTTTGTTGTTTTGAGTTAGTGCAAATCCGAGATCACTCTGACTCACATTAAAGTTCGTTCCTCCACCGCGGTTAAAATTTCGGAAGCCACCTGTGAATTTAAAATAATCTCTAAAAGTAAAGGGCACTTCGCCAATATTATTAAAATCGGTTATAAAATTTAGACTGTATTTTGGACTGTAATAAAACAGTTTTGGATGCACTAAATATCGACTATCTTCATCTGCAACACCACCTCCAGCGGTTACTTCACCAAACCAAAAATTCTTTTTTCCATCTTTCAGCTTTATATTAATGGCAATATTATCTTGATCGTTTCCGAGTCCTCGCATTTGGTCAACTTCGTTGTAGTTACGTAGCACTTCAATTTTATCTACTGCATCTGCAGGAATGTTTTTGGTGGCGAGTTTAGAATCGCCATCAAAAAAATCTTTCCCTTCAACCATTACTTTGGTAACTGTTTTACCCTCTACCTCAATTTCACCATCTTCATTAATTTCTACACCTGGAAGTTTTTTCATAACATCACCGAGTTTTCTTTCGGTTCCGTTAGTGAAAGAATCTGCATTATAAATGATAGTATCTCCTCTAACAGTCACAGGCATTTCGTAAACAATTTCAACGCCGTCTAATTCTGCTGCTTTTGAATTTAATGTGAAATTCTGTTGTAAATCGGAAGCATTTTCTGGAACCATAATCTCTATTTCTGAAGTTTCATAACCTAAAAAACTGGCTCTTAAAATGTAAGTATTATTAACTGGCAAATCCAATTGGAATCGTCCTTCGTAATTGGTAATACCATAGGATTCAATAGCTCCAGATTCTTTTACGGTGGCAATGACATTGGCGAGTTCTAATGGGTCGCCGATGCTGTCTTTAATGGTTCCTCGAACTTTTATACTTTGGGCTGAAAGTAGTGTTGTTAAGAGAAATACTGTGAATAATAAAAGTTTTTTCATTGGTTGGTTTTTACATTCATCCCCTAACCCCATTTCGACTACGCTCAATGCATCGCTTCTAAGGAAGGAGAACTGTTGTGTATAAAGTTTAATTTTATTAACTAGAATACTACTCTTCTCCCGAATTATCGGGACGCTCAGTGACCGTCCTTTAATAATTCACACCGTAACTTAAAGTCACGGTATAAACAGGTATTTTGTTAATTTCCTCCACGCATTCCACCTCTTCTTCCGCCACTATTCCTGAAATTTTCTCGCATTTCGTCCATCTTGTCTTTTATAATTTTATTGTACTCGGCACGTGTTACTTCTTTTCCTTTTTTAGGTGCTTTGATTTCTTCTGCTTCTTTAGGATTCATTACAATTTTAGAACATAATATTGTGGTTCTATATACATTTAATTCTAGAATTAATCCTGGCAGCCCTGCATATTCTCCCGGTCCATTTTTTACGGGAATCATTGGCGTGTACCAAGCGGTAACTATTACTTCTTTAGGAATTTCTATTTCATCAAAAGGATCTTTAACTTCGCTGCTATCTGTTTTAGTTTCTGTAGCTTCTTTTTCATCTTCCTCTTTTTTATCATCACTTTTACGTCTTCTTGCCATGGTTAAATCGTTGGCATCAATTTGTTGAACTGCTGTTGCTTTAAAAGCTACATATTGTCCAATTTGTTTGGATTCTTTTTCTAAGATCCATTCTAAATTTGCTATGGTATCGTTTATTAAAAATTGCTTTCCAAAAAACTCACGTTCTTCTAAAATCTGTTTGGTTTCTATATTTTTATATTGAACTCCTGGAGAAAAACTTCCCATCATCATCGACATCATTCCTCCTCCTGCTCCAGTTTCTAGTTTTTCTTCTTCTTTATAAATTGATTCGTTTCCGTTGAAAGTTAAGATGTATGTTTTTTCTAAATATTGCTTCATACGTTCGGCAATCATTTTTTTCATATTCTCATCCATACCTTTTCTTCCAATCTCGTCCATCTTTACGGTGGTTTTGGATTCGTAATAGGCTTTTCCGCTAATGTTTTGAGAAAAAGTAACAGCAGAAATTAAAGTAACAACAAAAGTAACAAGGAGTTTCATAATTTTATGGTTTTGATTTTATTGGACGTTAAATTACGAGTTTTGTTTCAATGTTATTGGCCTTTATTTTTTTGAAATGTTTTAATTTTATAAATCAGGATCCTTCGATACGTTCCGATAAAAATTCGGAACACTCAGTGTCCTTACAAATTAACTTGTTGGAGACTATGATGAGATTGCTTCGTGCCTCGCAATGACAAACTAGTAAACTTATTGAATGCGATGATGGGGTTGCCAAGTCGTGCCTCCCTCGCAATGACAACTAGCCACCAATACGGATTTCGATACTATGTCCGTCATCACGTCTGCCAGAATGGAACTGCTCGTCCATTTCTTTCATTTTCTTTTCCATAACGGCTTCAAATTCTTTTTTATTAACTTTTTTTCCTTTTTTAGGTTCTTCTATAGAAACTCCATCTTTTGGATTGATGATGATTCTGCTACATAAAATGGTTTCAGATCCATCGCTAACTTCTAAGATAAGTCCGGGCAAACCGCTGTAATTTCCGGGCCCGTGTTTAACAGGGATTTGTAATGTGTACCAAGCGGTTACAGTTTGTTCCACTTCTTTTTGCTCTGGTTCTTTGGGTTCTTCTTCTGAATTTACAGACATCGTCATAGAACTCGACATCATTACTTTCCGCTTAAAAGTCGCTTTAAAACAAGTGTATTCTCCCATATTTTTGATTTCCTTTTCTAGTTTCCATTCGGGTTGTTCTAAAGTGTCGTTTATAAGAAATATTTTTCCGAATAAATCACTTTGAGAAGCATACCTATTCTCGGCTAAATTTTTATATAATATATCGCCTTCTCCTGAACCCATAATTTCTATTTGAATACCGCTTGAACTCGCCCCTGTTGGCTTGTCTAAAGTTTCTGCTTCCTTATATAAGGACTCATTATTATTGAACTCTAAAGTGTATTCTTTCTCAAATTGTTTTTTCAACATTGCCATCATTTGTAGATGCATTTCATCATTCACTCGGGTGCTATCCAATTTAATATCCATCTTACGTTGCGATTTGTAAGTGGCGATTCCTTTAAAATCTTGTGCAGATAGTAATGAGGTGAAAAATAAGCTTAGGGCTAGCGTGATGTAAAGTAAAATTTTCATATGTTTTTTTTAATTGATGGTACAAATATGAAAAAGCAATCTTAGTTATTCTGTTAAGTAGTGTTAACGTGTGTTAATTGTACAATTTAAGACGTAAAGACCTAAGACAATAAGACTGAAATTTAAAAAAAAATGCGTCAGCTATAGTTGACCTGTTTTACTTAGTCACAGCGAAAATTTCTTTTAATTGTGATACCATTCCACCATTTTCAGAGACGGTAATTTTATCGGAAATTTTTCAACATACTCCATTTCTTTCAATTTGAAAAGCATGTCGTTTTCTTCCATCAATTTAGCAGTATTTAACAAACTTCTGGTTGAAGCTGTTTCTTCATGCCTTGTGATGATGTTGGCTTGAGCTTTCTTTTTAGTAGCCTTTTTATTTAATTGTACTGCGCTTGTGGTAAATTGGTGTGATCTTTAATTTTTAATACGCATTCCCGAACTGCTTTCTCCTTCTATAAAATTACCTTGCATTTCTTCCATTTTTGCTTTTAAAATTTTGTTATATTCTTTTCTGGTTACTCTTTCGCCTCTTGTGGGTGGCTTTATTTCTTTAATATCTTCTGTAAGGATTATTTTATAGCAAAGTATAGTGGTTCGATGTACGTTAAGTTCTAAGATTAAACCTGGTAGTCCAACGTATTCTCCAGGACCTTTACTAACAGGGATTTGCGGTGTGTACCAAGCGGTAATTATAATTTCTTTTAGAACTTCAGTTTCGCCAAGCTTATTTTTTGCTTCTGTACCATTTGTTTTTTTATCATTGACATTTATCTTTTTAGTAGCAGTCGCTTTAAAGGCCACGTATTGTCCTATTTGTTTAGACTCTTTTTCAAGCTCCCAATCCAGTTTAGGGATGTGGTCGTTTATTAAAAATGGTTTTTCGAAAATTTCTCGTTCTTCAATAAGCTGGTTGTTTTTTATATTTATGTATAATGCTCCAGAATTAACACTTCCTACATACATCATTTCATTTTTCTTACCTATTCCCACTTTTTCTTCTTCTCTATAGATGGATTCGTTAGAGTTAAAGATTAACACGTAGCTTTTTTCCATGCGTTTTTTTAACTTTTCTGCAATTATTTTTTTCATATTCTCATCCATACCTTCGGTTTTACTCATATCAAAATCTAAAATAGTTTTAGATTGATAATACGCTTTACCAGAAATATTTTGAGCATTTACAGAAAAAGTAGTAACCAGAAGAAGGTAAATAAGTTTTGTTTTCATTGGTTATATAGTTTTAAAATACGGTTTTAGATAACATCAATAATTAAATTTTATTTAATCTTCTTTTTATTCTAGGGACTGTTCTTGAACCATATCCTTTTTCTTTCCAAATTAAATCATCTTTTTTATAAAGGTAAAACCTTGGGAAGAAAAATTTATCATATAGTTTTAAAGTGTCTTTTTCAGCATCTACAAAGATAAAAGAATTAAAATAGGGTGTTTTTTGATATGCTTTTTTATTAAGTTTTTCTCCTTCGTAAGAATATACAATGATATTAAGTTCTTCAATACCTTTAATCGAGTAAATATTTTTTAATGCAATTTTACAAAATCCACATTTAGGAGAAGAGACAATAACTAAAGTAAAGTTTTTATCATTATTAAACTTTTTTTCTTTGTTAATTACATTCTTATTAAAAATAGGTTTTTTTTCTTGTGAATATAATCCTAAGGTAAAAAATAAACTAATGACAAAAACTTTTAACATCATATTTTAACACTTACAAATCATTACCTGGGTCTGTATAAACAACACATATCCAATCTACGTTCCATTTACAACCACGCCATCTAGGTTTATAAAACTCATAAACTAGGTCTTTGTTGTTTTCTTGAGAAAATCCATTTTTATAGGTTAAACCAAAGTTTTTCCAAAATTTTTCTTTTTGGTTTTCATTTAATTCTTTGCTTATACCGTCTATTTTTGCACCTCTAAAATTACCTAACTCATCAAAAACAATGTTTTCTAAAAACTCAGTATAAACTTTTTGATCTAAATTAAATATACTTTCTAGTCCTAAAGCTTCAACTTGCTCTCTTGATTTTAAGACTAGATTCTCTACTAATGCTTCTTCCTCTAAAGGAATGTCTTGGCTGTCACAACTTATTACTACTAACGAAGTAAATAGTAATAATAGTGTATAAAAAAATGTTTTTTTCATAATTAATAAAATTTAAATAACGCCTACTCTAGTTAAGACTTTTCGGCTTTCGTCTTTTGCATTATTAATTAGGGAGGATTCAAATATATACAAAATTTTATAAATACTACTTTTTAGTAGTATCTTTTTAGTAGTAACGAATGAGTATTAATAAATATTTATTTGCCTATGGCAAGTAAAGACAAGAAAACATTAGAACAACTTCAAAATTTGGGCAATAGATTAAAACAACTTAGAAAAGAAAAAGGATATACTAATTATGAGATTTTCGCTTTTGACAACAACATACCTAGAGCACAATATGGCAGGTATGAGAAAGGAGAAGATCTTAAGTTCTCAAGTCTTTTAAAGGTATTAAAAGCACTAGATATTTCTTTAATAGATTTTTTTAGAGAAGGATTTGATTAAAAAAATTAATACTCTTTATAAAAACCCAAAACCTCCGTAATCGTTTCAATACGTTGGACATCTTTTTTGATAAGCAATTCGTGTTGGGCATTTTCTGCTTTGTAGGCTTTGCAGTTTTTACCTAGTTTTTTTCTTCATCAATAAAACTGAAATGTAAAGTAAAGTAAATTGCCGTTTTTAATTGATGGTGCAAATATGAAAAAGTTAAACCTTATTCTAAGTTAAGTTGTGTTAACGTGTGTTAACTCATTTGGTAATGACTGCTTTATCTCATTACATTTGACCAATGAATAATTTTAAATACAAACAGATTTTATATTTTATAAGTATCGTGATACTCTTAACTATTGGAGTTCAAGGATATTGGTCTTATAAAAATTACCAATCTGAAAAACAACATTTTATCGCAGATGTTCAGACTTGTTTAGACAATGCCGTAGATGCTTATTACACCAAAATTGCAAAGGAAAATACTCGTGCATATATTTTGGATTCTATTCCAAGTGACAGTCTTTTTATGAATATTAACATTAAAAAATTTCTTTCTGAAGGAGATTCAATACCTAGTAGTTTTGAAAGATTACATCTGAATGATTCTAACAATACCAGAAAAATATCCATTATAAAGTCAAACTCTTTTAATGGTTTTAATTTTAAACCCAACTCCAACGACCCAACCATTATTTATAAAACCATCGACAGTTTAAAGGGCGTGATACCACGCCATTTGGAAATGCTAACTTCTAAAATTGTGGTTTCTTTTTCTGAAGATTCCTTATCGTTAAATAGAATTGACAGTTTGATTCTAACTGAATTAAAAAGGAAAGAAATCCGACTTAACTACGGCCTTTATTATAAAAATGAATGGGGAGAAAATCAGAAATTACGGAGAACTTTTATCAATAACTCTGAACTATCTGCCACTACTGGTTCCACATTTATAATGGACGGAAGCAAATTGCAAATGCATTACAACAATAATTCATTAATCCTATTGAAGCGGAATTCAATTAGTTTATTCATCTCTTTTTTGTTGGTTTCGAGCATTGTATTTTGTTTGATTTATTTGCTGAAAATAATTCAGAAACAAAAAGAGTTGGCAGAAATTAAAAACGACCTCATCAGTAATATTACGCACGAATTTAAAACCCCTTTGGCAACGATTAGTGTTGCTTTGGAAGGGATTCAACGTTTCAATTTAACCAATGACACAGAGAAGAGTAAGAAATATGCAGAAATGTCTAAAACTGAAGTGGACAAACTTACTTTTATGGTAGAGAAATTACTAGAAACCGCCACCTTAGACAGTAACAATTTGCAACTGAACCTGGAAGAAACCAACCTCGTTTCATTAGTTGAAAAAGTCAGTGCTATAAATCCAGAATTAACCAACGGAAAAGAAATTACTTTTACTTCAAACAAAGAAGAATGTTTGGTAAACATCGATCGGTTTCATTTTGAAAATGCATTCAACAACATCATTGACAACGCTATTAAATACGGTGGAAACAAAATTGAAGTCAGTTTGGAAATTTCAAATTCCGAAGTAATAATTTCAATAAAAGACAACGGAAAAGGATTAAGTAAACAACAAGCATCCAAAATATTTGAAAAATTTTACCGAGTACCAAAAGGGAATACACACGATGTAAAAGGCTTCGGAATTGGATTGTATTACAGTAAAAACATTATTGAAAAACACGGCGGAAGTATTCGAGTTGCTGTTGAGGATGGGACGGAGTTTAGGATAGTGGTTCCAATATAAACGGAAGACAGAATACAGAAGAAAACTAAATTAACCTTATTAATGACCATAAAAAAAGAGAATATAAACATATTATTAGCCGAAGATGAGCCAGCGTTAGGAATGATCATAAAAGAGAGTTTGGAAACTCGAAATTTCTCGGTGACACTTTGTAAAGATGGTGCGGAGGCTTTTGAACAATATCAAAAAACGAATCCGCAGTTATTGGTTTTAGATGTAATGATGCCAAAAAAAGATGGTTTTACCTTGGCTAAAGAAATTCGAAAACAAGACACAAAAATTCCTATTATATTTTTAACAGCCAAATCACAAACCCAAGATGTAGTAGAAGGTTTTTCAATTGGCGGAAACGATTATCTAAAAAAACCTTTTAGTATGGAAGAGCTGATTGTGAGAATGAATTCTTTGCTAGAACGTTCCTCATTACAAAAAGAAAACACCTTAATTACCATTGGAAAATACACCTTCAATTTCCAAAAACAAACCCTTCAAATTGAAAATGAGGAGGAATCAAAAATGCTAACTCACCGAGAAGCTCATTTGTTATTTCATTTATATAATAACAAAAATGAAGTGTTGGATCGTTCTTATATTCTTAAAAAACTTTGGAATGATGATGACTTTTTTAGCGGTAGAAGTATGGATGTCTTTATCACTAAACTTCGAAAAAAACTAAAACAAGATGAGGAGATTCAGATTGTGAATGTTCGTGGTTTTGGTTATAAGTTGATTTGTTAACAAAGAATTAAGACCGCTTCGCTTTATGATAAAAGAATTAAGACTTGATTTTAAATAAATTTAGAAATTTATAAATCGTATCATCTTACATCTTTATTTACTACCTTGTCAATCATTTTGAAAATATTTCTATTCATACTACTTATTCCATTTTTTGGTGTTTCACAAGAGCTTTCTTTTGTTGAAAAAACAGATTTAAATGCCAATCAATTTATTGGTTATGACTCTTATAATGACTTATTTTATGTAACAGATCAAGTATTATATAAAAAAACAAAGAACGATTTATACAATTTTAAAGATTTTCAGTTAGGTGAAATTTATTCGGTAGATATTGTAAACCCTATGAATATTGCCGTGTATTATCAGGATTTTAATACCGTGGTTTTACTAGACAATAGGCTAAACGAAATTGAACGGGTGGAGTTCAATATCATTTCAGAATTTACCAATACCAGTCAGGTGACAATCGCAGCTAACAATAGTTTATGGATTTTTAATATTGATCTTCAGCAGTTAGAGTTGTACAATTACCGATCAAAGATAAAGACATTGGTTTCATTACCAATTAATGGTGAAGTGCTTTCGCAAGTGAGTAATTTCAACTATTGTTTTGTTTTAACGGAAGAAAAAATACGTGCCTATAATATCTACGGAAGTCTTTTAGCCGAAATAAATAATGAAGGTTTTCAGAAAATAATACAGTTCAACGAAAATTTAATTGCAATTAAGGATAATGAGCTGTTTTATATCGATAAAGAAACAAGAGAATCGAAAAAAATAAAATCTCCCGAAATAACTATAAAAGACTTGCAGCTTACGCAAGAATTCCTTTATATTTATGACGAAAATCAAGTACAAAAATTTACATTAACACTCCCTAAGTAATACTTTATGCACGTTGCCATCGCAGGAAATATAGGATCAGGAAAAACAACGCTAACACAACTTTTAGCGAAACATTATAAGTGGAAACCACAATACGAAGACGTAGAAGACAACCCTTATTTGGATGATTTTTACAACAAAATGGAACGTTGGTCATTCAACCTTCAGGTATATTTTTTAAATAGCCGTTTTCGTCAGATTCTAGATATTCGAAAAGACAAAAAAACCATTATTCAAGATCGTACGATTTACGAAGATGCTTTTATTTTTGCTCCCAACCTTCACGCAATGGGATTAATGACCAATCGTGATTATGAAAATTACCGTTCACTTTTCGATTTAATGGAAAGTGTAACCGAAGCTCCAGACTTACTTATCTATTTACGAAGCTCCATACCAAATTTGGTTGGTCAAATTCATAAACGTGGTAGAGAATACGAAAACTCTATTAGTATTGATTACCTAAGTAGATTGAACGAGCGTTACGAAGCTTGGATCGATACCTACGACAAAGGAAACCTCATCATTCTTGATGTTGATAATATCGATTTTGTTGATAACCCTGAAGATTTAGGCGATGTTATCAATAAGATTGATGCGGAGATTAATGGCTTGTTTTAACTCCAAATAATAAAAACAGGAACATTTGTTTTAAAAAATCCAACTAAATAAAATAAATTTAGTTGGATTTTTTTATGTAAATACTTTATTAATTATTTGTAGGAATATATATAGCTTTGCAGCTTATATTTTTAACATTAAAAACAAAACAATGAAAATTTTAAAATTACTTTTTTTAAGCTTATTCGTATCATTTGCAATTTCTTGTTCGTCATCTGATGATGACAATGGAGACAATGGCTCTGGTGAAACAGATGCTGAACTTGTCGATATGTGGATTGGATCTGCAGTAAATTATTCTGGAACTTCGGTAACTGAAACTCAAGGAATTACTTTAACAGCAGATTTTGTAGGTGTAGGTTATGATATTGACTTTACATTTGATTTTACTGAAAACCCAAATATACTTACCGCAGAAGGATCGTATAGCATTGAATTAACAACTACAATACAAGGGCAGTCTACAACTCAAAATATTGAAGATTTAGGGTTTGAAAATTCAGGAACTTGGAGCCGTGATGGCAATCAAATTTCTTTGACTTATGATGGAACTACAGACGTGGCTACGATTACTGAATTAACAGAAACTACTCTAATATTAAATATTGCTAGAGTAGATGTAACTGATCAAGGTGGTGTAATTTCAACGGTTACAACAGATTCATATTTCACATTTACAAGACAATAGAAATAATTATTTTTTATCCAAAAAAACCTGCTAAACATAAAGTTTAGCAGGTTTTTAAATTTATAGAGACCTACTAGGTTTTAAAAACCTAGTAGGTCTTGACAAGAAACTATTTTGTTTCTTCTACTTCTTTAATTACCTTAACAGTGTGACCTTCAACTTTAACATCTGTATTTTTTAATGCTTCTATACTAGCTTTTACTTCCGCTTTAGTTCCTTCAAAAGTTTGTTCTGTTTTGGTAGTTTCACCATTTTTAATTACTATAGTTGTAACGGTTGCTTTTGCCATACCATCGTCATTCACTTCCATAATCACGTTTACTTGCTTTTCAGATGAAATCGTTTTTACATCCTGAGCTTCGTGTAATTCCATATCGTTTGTCATTGCGTGTCCTTCCGAAGAATGACCTCCTAAAATTGGAGCAATTACCAATCCAATTAAACAAGTAAGTTTAATTAAAATATTCATTGAAGGCCCAGAAGTATCTTTAAATGGATCTCCAACAGTATCTCCAGTAATTGCAGCTTCGTGAGCAGCAGAACCTTTATGCGTCATTTCGCCATTAATCATTACACCAGCTTCAAAAGATTTTTTAGCATTATCCCAAGCACCACCAGCATTGTTTTGGAAGATTGCCCAAAGCACACCACTTACGGTAACTCCTGCCATATAACCACCAAGCATTTCAGCAATCATCAGGTTGTCCATACCAAATAGCATCGGTACAAAAGTAATTACTAACGGAAAACCAATAGTTAGTAAACCCGGTAGCATCATTTCTCTTAAAGAAGCTTCTGTAGATATTTTTACACATTTATCGTATTCTGGTTTCCCAGTTCCTTCCATAATTCCAGGAATTTCTCTAAATTGACGCCTTACTTCATACACCATTTCCATAGCAGCTTTACCAACAGCATTCATTGCTAAAGCAGAAAATACTACAGGTACCATTGCACCAATAAATAGCATTGCTAATACGGGTGCTTTAAAAATATTAATTCCATCAATTCCTGTAAACGTTACATAAGCAGCAAATAACGCTAATGATGTTAAGGCAGCAGATGCGATAGCAAAACCTTTACCCGTTGCAGCCGTAGTATTACCAACAGTATCTAAAATATCTGTACGCTCTCTAACAATAGGATCTTGTTCACTCATTTCTGCAATTCCTCCTGCATTATCAGCAATTGGACCAAAAGCATCAATAGCTAATTGCATTGCGGTTGTTGCCATCATTGCAGATGCTGCCATTGCAACACCATAAAATCCAGCAAAAGCATACGAAGTCCAAATTGCAGCAGCAAATAAAATTACTGTTGGAAATGTAGAAATCATTCCTGTTGCCAAACCTGCAATAATATTTGTTCCTGCTCCTGTAGCTGATTTTTGCACAATATTAAAAACAGGTTTTTTACCTAAACCTGTATAATATTCTGTTACTGATGAAATAACCGCTCCAACAACTAAACCTACTAATGCAGCATAAAACACACGCATTGCAGTAATATCTTTTAATACGTTTCCTCCTGTTTCAAAGAAATTCATTTTCATAGTTTCTGGCAACATCCAAGTAACTAAAAAATAACTTGAAATAGCAACCAACCCAATAGAGAACCAGTTTCCTTTATTTAATGCTCCCATCACTTCTGATTCTTTAGCATCATTAGATTTAATACCTACTAACATAGTACCTAATAATGAAATGATAATACCAGCACCAGCAATAGACATTGGTAATAAAATTGGACCAATATGTCCGAAACCTTCAAAGATGTTTATGTCGTTTACATCAATAATGTAATTTCCAAGAACCATTGCAGCCAATACAGTTGCTACATAAGAACCGAATAAATCTGCTCCCATTCCTGCAACATCACCTACATTATCACCTACATTATCAGCAATTGTAGCTGGATTTCTAGGATCGTCTTCAGGAATTCCTGCTTCCACTTTACCTACTAAATCTGCACCTACATCGGCAGCCTTTGTATAAATACCTCCACCAACTCTAGCAAATAAGGCAATAGATTCAGCTCCTAAAGAAAAACCTGCTAAGGTTTCAAGAACAATCGTCATTTTATCTGTTGAGAAAACACCTGCAGCACCTCCCATAAAATAATGATAGAAAACAATAAAAAACAAGGTTAAGCCTAAAACAGCTAAACCTGCAACGCCTAATCCCATTACAGTACCACCTCCAAAAGAAACTTTCAAAGCATTTGGTAAACTAGTACGAGCAGCTTGTGTTGTTCTAACGTTAGTCTTAGTTGCTATTTTCATTCCCATATTTCCAGCATAAGCCGAGAAAAATGCTCCGAAAATAAAAGCAATTACAATTAGCCAGTGAGTAGAAGGAACTACTATTGAAACTATAAACAATAAAACACTTACTCCTACTACAAACATTGCTAGTAAACGATATTCTGCATTTAAGAACGCTAAAGCACCTTCGTAAATATGATCAGCAATTTCTTTCATTTTACCATCTCCTGCATCTTGTTTCATTACCCAAGATTTTTTGTAAAGCATATAAGCTAAACCTATAAATGCCGCTACGATTGGCATATAAATCATCATTGATTCCATTTTCTATTATTTTATTATTAAGCTGGGCAAAAGTAGTAAAATCAAAGGGAATAAAAAACCCCTCAGAAAAAGTAATTCTGAAAGGTTTTATTATTAATTTTTCAATAATTCTAAATCCTGAAATTTCCTGTTTTTTTATGTTCACTCTCTTCATATCGTTTTATACATTTTTTATGTATTTCGTAAGCTTCTTCAGCATCTCCCCAACCTCCTACATCTACTTTCTTTTCTTCTAAATCTTTATAAACTTGAAAAAAATGTTCTATTTCTTTTACCATATGTGGGTTCATATCGGATAAATCGTTTAATTTATTCCAAATAGGATCGGATACAGGTACACATATTATTTTTTCATCAGGTCCTTTTTCATCGGTCATATGAAAAACACCAATTGGCTTCACCTCCATCACACACATCGGGAATGTAGGTTGCGTTACCAATACCAAAACATCTAAGGGATCGCCATCTAGAGCTAATGTTTCTGGTATAAAACCATAATCTGCTGGATACATCATTGATGAAAATAACATTCTATCAAATCGGACTTTATGTAAATCGAAATCGTATTCGTATTTATTTCTACTTCCTTTTGGTATTTCGATTAATACATCGAAGGTTTTTTTATTTCTTGGACTCATAATTCTATATTTTCTGTAAAATTAATGATTGTTATAGTAAGGTAAGGTTATATTTTAACTAAATTGAAGATGGATTCTCACTTTCGTAAGAATGACAAAGGCTAGAATAATTATCTAAATTGTTTTAAAAATAACATTTGTGTATTCGTGGCTTTCAGCAATTAAAAAGAGAAACTAAATCTTCCTGTGACTCCAAAATTACGAGCACCTGGAATTTCTTTGTAATTTCCTCGGAAGTTGAACTCGATGGCAAATATTTTGAAGATATTTCCAATTCCTGCACTCCATTCCCAATAAATATCATTTGGTGAAAGATATCGAATTGGTAATCCGTCAATTCCAACATTTATAGAGTTATTGGCTTCAGATAGTTCGCCATACACCGCTCTAAAGCCTACTATTTCACGTAGATTTAATTTCCGAAGCATTGGCACTCTTCCAAAAAGCCTTCCTCCAAAATTATGTTTTAAATGAAATGAAGCATAAGTGTCGCTCACAAATTCATAAAAATCTAACTGTGTAAATGTATTGTAAATACTAAATAATGTTTGGTTTCCTGGAATTGGATTTAACAATCCTAAAGGTACTGTTCCAAATATTTTACCAACCTCAACAGTAGTGTATAATCTTCCAACTCCCCCAAGGTTCCAAGGTTGTGTATATAAGGCTTGTACTTTGTGGTATTGAAAATCTCCATTTAAAACATTCTTTAAACCAAAGGTATATCCTGCATAAAATTCGGGAAAATTACCCCTATTTATTATATTTCGTTCCACACCATAACCCGAAGTTTTTCTTCCCGGTGTATAGTTGATTCCTAATTCTAATTCAGGTTGTTTGATTTCGGATTGAATATCTCCATTTTCATCGTAGTAATCCAAACTAAAGGTATTGGTGGCAGATTTTAATGTTCGAAAAGACAAAGTAGTTCTAAAAACAAAGTTCTTAACAGGTTCCATTTCAAAACCCAAAGTAGAAAGATTAATGCGAGTTAAGCGGTCGTTTGCTCCTACAGTTATTAATCCCGAAGACGCTCTATTTCTTCCCAACACATCTTTACTATTGGTTAGACTTGCGCCTGTTTGTTCCACATCTTTTCGATGCCCTCCAAAAATAGTTTTTCGTTTTTTTCTGTCAAAAAGCCATTTTCCAGAAAGTCCAAATTTAAATCGTTCATCTCTTAATCCGTAGGCTCCAAACACTTCCGCACGCCAAGGATCATTGGGTGTAAAGTAAGTTCTACCTCCCAATCGTATTCGTAGTCCTTCTGCTTCATTATAACCAAAAACAGAATAAAACGGACCTACATCAAAATTTTCAAGTTCATAATAACCACTGGCAAACATGGATCCGAGGGTATATAAGCTTTTAAATCGCCTCACCGTTTTTAAGGTGTCCAACATTTTATAAACTCCCTCTTCATCGTTGCTTAATTTTTCCATCCTACGCTCTTCCCAAAATTCATCGTCACGATTAAAAACTTCATATTGATAGGGATCTACATTTTCCTTATAAAATTTTTCTTCTTTTAGAACATCAAACTCGTAATTATCATAAAGAGTAGTACGTTTCCCATACATTCCTTGAGCTTCTTCCTTTTTTCTGATACTAAAATCACTCAACATATAATCTCGGGTCATCAAGAAAACGGAATCGTTCAGCACATCAAATTCTTGTTCAATATAAATTTCACGAACCCAATTCAAGTTGGCACTTTTGGTGGCTTGTAAATTAATTTCTTTAATCGCCCAAGTGCTATCATTTACCCAAAAATCTCCTTTAAAAGTAAGTTCGTTTTTACGTCTTGGATAATAGACAATATTATAGCACCATTTATCACCAATATACGTGCTGTCTAGCAATACATAATTATAAACCTGTATTCCTGTTTTGGAAAGTGGACTTGTAAATGCAACATCAAAAAACTTTAAATGGTTGTCATAAATATCAAAATCTGCGTATAAATCTTTTATAAATTCTATAATGGTTTGGTTGTTTTCAAAACCCGAATTTTTGTTTCCTTCTAATACTTGATTTTCTTTATTTATTAAATTATTACCATATACTTTATAAATGGCCTCGTTAATAAAAATTGGCAAATAAGTATTCCCAGTAATACGGGATGTATCCACTTGATCGAAGACAAATTCCATTCCTTTAAAAGTTTTATTCTTCATAAAGGAACTGTCAATGGTATTTAAATCGAATTCTAATTTTTCGTATTTATCGTAGCTGTATTGTTTAAACTTTTTTACACCATTTTCTCTTCGGTGTTCCCAAATTTTACGAAGAATATCTATTGCAGGATTGTTTTTTTTAGATTGTTTTCCGCTAAAAATAACTACTTCATCCAAAGCAGCCGATTCCTCTTCTAAAACAACATTCATTTTATAAGTGCTCTTTTGAGTAAGTTCAATTTCTAGGGTGGAATATCCAACAAACGAAACGATTATAGCATAATAGGATTCATCACTTTCTAAATAGAAACGTCCATTTTCATTTGTGATGGTGCCTTCGTAAGAATCTTTAAAAACAACATTTGCAAAGGCAACAGGCTCTCCAAATTCATCCTTAATTACACCACTCACCTTGGTTTGCGCTTGAATCAAAGAGGTAGTTATAATAAATAAGAAAAAATAAAATTGCTTCATCAAAAAAGTAAATCGATGTTAATACATAGATTTTAGGGCTTGTAAGTCAATAATTAAGCCATTATATTAAATGACTTTCAGTAAACAATATGTGTTTATTTGTACATTACTTTTTTTACAGCTTTAATTACATCATTGCTATTTGGCAGCCATTCAGCAAGTAAAACTGGTGAAAAAGGTGCAGGAGTATCTGCTGTATTTATTTTAATAATTGGGGCATCTAGATAATCGAACGCTTGTTCCTGAACTTGGTAGGTGATTTCGGTAGCAACATTTCCAAAAGGCCAAGCTTCTTCAAGAATTACCAATCGGTTTGTTTTTTTAACGGAATCTAAAATAGTTTTATGATCCATTGGTCGAACCGTTCTTAAGTCGATAATCTCACATTCAATTCCTTCTTTTGAAAGAACATCGGCAGCTTTATATGCTTCCTTAATTATTTTTCCGAAAGAAACAATCGTTACATCCGTTCCTTTTCGCTTTATTTCAGCGATTCCCAAAGGAATTAAATATTCACCTTCTGGAACTTCTCCTTTATCACCATACATCTGTTCGCTTTCCATAAAAATAACAGGATCGTTATCTCTAATCGCGCTTTTTAAAAGTCCTTTTGCATCTTTAGGATTGCTAGGAACCACCACTTTTAAACCAGGACAGTTAGCGTACCAACTTTCAAAAGCTTGCGAATGTGTTGCAGCTAATTGTCCAGCTGAAGCCGTTGGTCCACGAAAAACAATAGGAATACTAAATTGTCCGCCACTCATCTGACGCATTTTTGCAGCGTTGTTTATAATTTGATCGATTCCCACTAAAGAGAAATTAAAGGTCATAAACTCAATAATTGGACGGTTACCATTCATTGCAGACCCTATACCAATACCAGAAAAACCAAGTTCAGAAATTGGGGTATCAATAACTCGCATGGCACCAAATTCATCCAGCATTCCCTTACTAGCTTTATACGCACCGTTGTATTCGGCAACTTCCTCACCCATTAAATATATGCTTTCGTCACGTCGCATTTCCTCGCTCATCGCCTCGCAAATCGCTTCTCTAAATTGAATTGTTTTCATGTGTCTATAATATTTGTTGAATCGGTCACATGCTGTTCGCTATAAGTCATTCCTTTGGGTGATAAACTTTTTAACATGCTCGTTTCATAATTGACTTCTAAATTATTGAAAAATCTGAATTGCTTCAGAAATAAAATATCTTCTTTTTTAATCCTTTTTATAAAAGGAATCGCAAAAATACTATTATTTATAGGTGGCTTGCTATTTTTTCTAAAGATTTAACGATTTTTATTATGCACGCATAGTAAATATAGAAAAATATCCTTATCTTTGTTGCACGAAATTTAAAGCTGAAATATGCTGTTGATTTCATAATAAAACAGTCTAAAACATAAAATAGAATCTATGAAAATATTAGTGTGTATAAGTCACGTACCAGACACTACTTCTAAGATTAATTTTACAGATAGCGACACCAAGTTTGATACGAATGGTGTACAATTTGTAATTAATCCGAACGATGAATTTGGTTTGACACGTGCGATGTGGTTTAAAGAAAAACAAGGTGCTACTGTTCACGTAATAAATGTTGGTGGTCCAGAAACCGAACCTACTTTACGTAAAGCTTTAGCTATTGGTGCAGACGAAGCAATTAGAGTAAATACTCCTGCTAGCGACGGATATTATGTTGCAAAACAATTAGCGAATGTAGTAAAAGAAGGCGGATATGACTTGGTTATTGGTGGTCGTGAATCGTTGGATTATAACGGCGGAATGGTACCAGGAATGGTTGCAAAACTTACCGATGCTAATTTTGTAAATATGTGTATTGGTCTTGAAGTTGAAGGAAATAACGCAACGGTAACTCGTGAGATTGATGGCGGAAAAGAAGTGATTAGCACGACACTTCCTCTAGTAGTTGGTGGACAAAAAGGAATTGTACAAGAAGCAGATCTTCGCATCCCAAATATGAGAGGAATAATGCAAGCTCGTTCAAAACCTTTAACTGTTAAAGAACCAATCGTTACAAACACAGAAACTAAAATAGATAGTTTTACAAAACCAGAATCAAAAGGTTCTGTGAAATTAGTAGATAGTGCAGAAGAATTAGTAAACCTACTTCATAACGAAGCTAAGGTGATTTAATAACAAAATCCAAATGAAAAGCACCAAATTCCAATTATTAAGGATTTGGTCCCGATAACTATCGGAATTATCATTTGAAATTTATAATTATAAAATATTATGTCAGTATTAGTATATACAGAATCTGAAGAAGGTACATTTAAAAAAATCGCTTTCGAAGCGGTGTCCTATGCAAAAGGAATTGCAGATATGTTAGGAACTTCAGTTACCGCAGTTTCTATAAACGGAAATGACACCAATCAATTAGGAAATTATGGAGCATCCAAAGTACTTCAAATATCTAATGAGAAATTAAAAAAATTTAATGCACAAGGGTATGCAGATGCAATTTCACAAGCTGCAAAAAATGAAGATGCTCAAGTGGTAATTGTTACTTCAAGTGCTAACAGTAAATATTTAGCACCATTATTAGCGGTGAATTTAGAAGCTGGTTATGTACCTAATGTAATGGAATTACCAACCAGTGCTTCTCCATTTAAAGTGAAATCAAATGTATTTTCAAACAAGGCATTTGCAATTACTGAATTTACAACTGATGTTAAATTAATAGGATTAGCAAAAAACACTTACGGAGTAAAAGAAAACGAAACTGCAATTACAGCAGAAGATTTTTCTCCAACTTTAGATGAAAGCGACTTTAATACTAAAGTAACTTCGGTAGATAAAGCAACCGACAAAGTAACCATCGCCGATGCAGATATCGTAGTATCTGGTGGTCGCGGATTAAAAGGACCAGAAAATTGGGGAATGATTGAAGAATTAGCAGACGTTTTGGGTGCTGCAACCGCTTGCTCAAAACCAGTGAGTGATTTAGGATGGAGACCTCATAGCGAACATGTTGGGCAGACTGGGAAACCCGTTTCCTCTAACCTATATATTGCTATCGGAATTTCTGGAGCCATTCAACATTTAGCAGGCGTAAACTCTTCAAAAGTAAAAGTAGTAATAAATAATGATCCCGAAGCACCTTTCTTTAAATCAGCTGATTACGGAATAGTTGGCGATGCTTTTGAAGTAGTACCTCAGCTTATTGAAAAATTAAAAGAGTTTAAATCTAATAACGCATAATTTTTTATTAATTTGTGCCTGAATAAAAGGGCTGTTTAATTTTAAGGTAGTCTTAAAATTAAACAGTTTTTTTTTTGAATATAATTTAATGAGTTTAATAAAACTTAACATTAAAGGCATTTCATACAGTCAAACCCAAAATGGTGCTTATGCATTAATTTTGAGTGAAGAATTTGGAAACCGAAAATTACCAATTGTTATTGGTGCTTTTGAAGCGCAATCTATTGCCATTGCTCTCGAAAAAGAAATTATGCCTCCCCGACCACTTACCCATGATTTGTTTAAAACCTTTGCCGAACGCTATAATATTGTAGTAATTCAAGTAATTATCCATAAGCTTTTAGACGGTGTTTTTTATTCCAGTATTATTTGTGAACGAGAAGGAATTGAAGAAATTATTGATGCCCGTACTAGTGACGCAATAGCATTGGCATTACGATTTAATGCTCCAATTTTCACTTATAAAAATATTTTAGAAAAAGCAGGAATTAATTCAGACCCCGAAACTAAAAGTGAAGAGTTTTCTAAAAAAGAAGAACTCATTATTGAAGATCTTTTAACAGGGAACGAAAACACACCAACTACACCAAAAGAAGATTATAGTAGTTACACACTAAAAAATCTCAACAAAATGCTTGAAGATGCAGTTATTAACGAAGAATACGAAATAGCAGTATCTATACGTGATGAAATTTCAAAAAGACAATAAACAACCTATGCAAAAATATTTATTAGTTGCAGTACTGGTTTTAGCTCAATTTATTTCAACTGGACAAAACTTAGAAAAAGATTGGTATCTTTCAAATATTGAAAATGAGCAAGGGGAAACAGCACTTCCAGTAAACGCTAAAAAAGATCATTTATCGCTTTCTGAAGGTGCTTTTTTATTCGAATTGGAAGCTGAAAACCTTAAAGCTTCTGGTGACTATATGTTTCAGAAAAAATTATTGGTGTTTTACTACAATCAACCAAAGGACACAATTAGAAGGTATAAAATCAAAGAACATACCGATTCTACTTTAGTATTTACCGAAAATGGTGTTTCTTATAAATTCAAGTCAACCCCAAAAACGACTGAAGTTATTACACCTATAAAAGAAGAAAAAGGAGCAATAATTCCAAGTGAAGGTTTTTCTACAAAAAGCTTATGGCGAGGAATTTTAGGAATGGTTTCTTTGTTATTTATAGCCTTTTTATTTAGTAATAACCGTAAAGCAATCGATTGGAAAAGTGCTGGAATAGGAATTGCATTTCAATTAATAATTGCCGTAGGAGTTTTAAAAGTTCCCTTTGTACAAAGTGGATTTGAAGCCGTTGGAAAAATTTTTGTTAGCATTTTAGATTTTACTAGAGCTGGAAGTCAATTTTTATTCGATGGTTTAGTTGCTGACATGAATACCTTCGGATTTATTTTTGCGTTTCAAGTATTACCTACCATTATATTTTTCTCTGCTTTAACCTCGGTGTTGTTTTATTTGGGAATCATTCAGAAAGTAGTAAAAGCCTTTGGTTGGTTACTTTCAAAATTATTAAATATATCGGGAGCCGAAAGCTTAAGTGTTGCCGGGAATATATTTTTAGGTCAAACAGAAGCGCCTCTTTTAATAAAAGCCTATTTAGAGAAAATGAATAAATCTGAAATGCTTTTAGTAATGATTGGAGGAATGGCAACCGTAGCAGGAGCAGTACTAGCGGCATATATCGGCTTTTTAGGAGGTGACGACCCAGTACTGCGATTAATGTTTGCTAAACACTTATTGGCAGCATCGGTAATGGCAGCTCCAGGTGCAATTGTGGTTTCAAAAATATTATATCCACAAACCGAAGAGGTAAATACAGATGTTAAAGTTTCTTCAGAAAAAATAGGAACCAACATCTTAGATGCTATTGCTAACGGAACGACTGAAGGTTTAAAATTAGCCGTAAATGTAGGTGCAATGTTATTAGTTTTTGTTGCATTTATAGCCATGTTTAACGGAATTTTAGGATGGTTTGGCGACCTTACCAACATCAACGATTGGGTTGCTGCAAATTCATCTTATAATGAACTTTCGCTTGAAGCTATTTTAGGAACCATTTTCGCACCATTAATGTGGTTAATTGGTGTTGCTAAAGAAGATATGATGATGATGGGACAACTACTCGGTATAAAATTAGCTGCCAGTGAGTTTGTAGGTTACATACAACTTGCTGACTTGAAAGATGTTACAAACACCGCACACTTAACCTATGAAAAATCTATTATTATGGCAACTTATATGCTTTGTGGATTTGCAAATTTCGCGTCTATTGGGATTCAAATTGGAGGTATTGGCTCTTTGGCTCCTGGACAACGTAAAACCTTATCTAAATTTGGTATGAAAGCATTAATAGGCGGTAGTATTGCTTCGTTAATTTCGGCTACAATTGCTGGAATGATAATTGGATAGATTATTTTTTAATCAATCTTTTTATAGAAGTGTTTCCATTTTCATCTGTAATTGAAACAAAATAAATTCCACTATTTAAATTTTGAACATCAACAGAGGTATTCGATTGATAATTCTTTTCAGTTAAAATAATTTCACCTAATATATTATAAATTGTTACGTTTACTTTTTCTGAAGTATTGTCAATAGAAATAAAAAACTCATTTGTGATTGGGTTTGGAAACAAAGTAAAATTTACACTAAAACTATCTTGAGTTGACAAAGTGTACCATTCATATTCTGCAGAATCTCCATTTTCATTATAAATAATTAAATACCACCACTCTGGAAAATCAACATGTCCCACTATATAAGGAAATGGGAAATCAATATAATCATTAAAAAAATTAAAGTAAAGCACTTCAAAGGTTGAATTATCAGGATTTTCACATTCTATTAACGTTGTAGATATTCCGTTTGGAAAAGCAAAAGTAACATCAGTGTTATTATAAACCAGCTCTCCCTCAAAACTACTGCATACACCAGTAATTAAGTTTTCAGGGTCGCTGTTAAAACTCAAAATAACATTTGAGATTTCTTCATTTGAAGGAGGTGTGTAATTTTGGCCATCAATATTTAAACTATATAAACGCCAATCATTATAAAAAAGTTCTTCCGCCTGAGAATAAGAATTTAAAGAAAAAGCAAAACAAAATAAAACCATTATATATTTCATAATAAAATAATTTAGGTTAGAAATGTTCTATAAATACACAAAAATATTTTCGTTAATAACTTTTTATATCATTCAACAGATAAAAACTTTCAGTAAAATGCTTTTTTTTATTTTTATCGCTGTTATTTTGTCATTCAGAGCATAGCGAAGAATCTCACAAATACCCTTACTAATTAAAAAAGATTCCTGCTTTCGCAGGAGATGAATATGAAACAATACCACGACCTTATAAAACACGTTCTTGAAAACGGAACCTTAAAAGAAGATAGAACAGGAACAGGAACCAAAAGTGTATTTGGTTATCAAATGCGATTCGATTTAAGTAAAGGCTTCCCAATGGTAACCACCAAAAAGTTACATTTAAAATCGATTGTTTACGAATTACTATGGTTTTTAAAAGGCGATACAAATATTAAATACCTTCAAGAAAATGGGGTGCGAATCTGGAACGAATGGGCAGATGAAAATGGCGATTTAGGTCCTGTTTATGGTTACCAATGGCGAAATTGGAATGGCGATGAGATTGACCAAATTTCAGAAATTATTGAAACCATCAAGAAAAATCCAGATAGCAGAAGAATGTTAGTTTCTGCTTGGAACCCTTCCGTTTTACCTGATACTAGTAAATCTTTTTCAGAAAATGTGGCTAACGGTAAAGCGGCACTTCCTCCTTGTCATGCGTTTTTTCAGTTTTATGTAGCCGACGGAAAATTATCTTGTCAATTATACCAACGCAGTGCCGATATATTTTTAGGAGTTCCTTTTAACATTGCTTCGTATGCCTTATTTACAATGATGATGGCACAAGCTTGCGGATTGGAAGTAGGGGATTTTATCCACACTTTTGGTGATGCTCATATTTATAGCAACCATCAAGAACAGGTAGATTTACAATTATCCCGAGAACCAAAACCATTACCAAAAATGATTTTAAATCCAGAAGTAAAAAATATTTTTGATTTTACTTTTGAAGATTTTACTTTAGAAGGATACGAACATCACCCACATATTAAAGGTGCGGTGGCTATTTAATTTTGAAATCATAATTCTAAATTAAGAATTATTAATACCTTTACTTCAGAATTAAACACAACAATATGTTTTCAAAATCTAAAAAAGAATCTCGTCAAGAATCGGAACAACGGGAACAATACGAATATGCTCAAGAACGCATCAATCAAAAAAAAGGGTTGCTCTCACACCTTATTTATTTTGTAGTTGGTTCTATTATTTTAGCGATTATTAACCTTGCTTTAGGAATAGGAAAAGAATTTCTGTTTATAGGTTATCATTGGTATATTTGGGCAATTGTGATTTGGGCTTTCCTATTACTTACACACGTTTTTAATGTATTGGTTAAAAATCGATTTATGGGAAAAGAATGGGAACATCGTCAATTAGAAAAATTGAAATCATTACAAGAAAAAAAGATTGCTGAACTTGAAAAACAGGTGGAAAAAGAAATAACTATAACTCCTGAAACCAAAGAACCCAATCCAGAACCTGAAGAAGAACTATGATTACCATCATCGCAGCCGCAGGTTTAAATAATGAATTAGGAAAAGACAATGATTTGGTTTGGCATTTGCCCAACGATTTTAAACGTTTTAAAAAACTAACTACGGGGCATCATATTATTATGGGACGTAAGACTTTTGAATCTTTTCCGAAGCCATTACCCAACAGAATCCACTTGGTAATTACCCGAAATAAAAACTACCAACCCGAAGGAGCTATTGTTGTTCATTCTATGGAAGATGCTTTAGAAATTGCAAAAAACGATGAGCAACCTTTTATTATAGGTGGTGGAGAAATTTATAAAATAGGAATGGATTTTGTCGAAAAAATTGAACTCACCCGAGTTAACAATGCCTTTGAAGCCGATACTTTTTTTCCTGAAATACCATCGGATAAATGGGAACTAATTTCAGAAGTACATCATTGTCAAGATGAAAAGCATCAATTTGATTATACGTATCAAACTTTTTTGAGGAGATAAATTGTTTTGTCTTCTTTATAATTATTACCCTATTTTTGCATTTCAATTCAGTAATTTATTCCGAAGTTAATAAAGAAGTTTAATTAAAAAGATACCTGCCTTCGCAGGTAATTATATGAAAGCATACATATTCCCAGGACAAGGAGCTCAATTTACAGGAATGGGCTTAGATTTATATGATAACTCTGCAAATGCAAGAGGATTATTCAATCAAGCAAACGATATTTTAGGTTTCGATATTATGAAAATAATGTTTGAAGGAACTCCCGAAGAATTAAAAGAAACCAAAGTAACACAACCTGCTATCTTTTTGCATTCTACTATTTTAGCAGAAGTATTGGGAGATTCATTTCAACCCGATATGGTAGCTGGACACTCGCTTGGAGAAATTTCAGCTTTGGTTGCTAATAAAACATTGGCTTTTGAGGACGGATTAAAATTAGTTTCAAAAAGAGCATTGGCAATGCAAAAAGCTTGTGAAGCACAACCGTCAACAATGGCTGCTGTTTTAAGTTTAGAAGATGCTGTAGTTGAAAAAATATGTGCCGATACTCCTGGAATTGTAGTAGCTGCTAATTATAATTGCCCTGGTCAATTAGTGATTTCTGGTGATGTGGAAGCTATTAATTTAGCTTGCGAAGCAATGAAAGAAGCTGGTGCCAGACGTGCTTTAGTACTTCCTGTTGGCGGTGCTTTTCATAGTCCTTTAATGGAGCCTGCAAAAGAAGAATTAGCTGCTGCGATTGAAAACACAAACTTTTCAAACCCTGTTTGCCCGATTTATCAAAATGTTAGTACGACAGCAGTTACTGACCCTTCAGAAATTAAGAAAAATTTGGTTTCGCAATTAACTGCTCCTGTAAAATGGAATCAAAGTATGCAGCAAATGATTGTAGATGGTGCTACCACTTTTGTAGAAGTAGGTCCAGGTAATGTTTTGCAAGGATTATTACGAAAAATTGATAAAAGTGTTGCTACGGAAAAAGCTGCATTACCTGAGAATTAATATGTAAGACCTCACAGGTTTTAGAAACCTGTGAGGTCTTACATATTATAAATTTCTAACTTTCTTCTCCCATTTCCAAGAGGACAATAAGGAATCTTCCATCGATTTTTCAGATTTCCAACCCAATTCTTCATTTGCCTTTTTAGTATCTGCATATACCGAAATTACATCGCCTGCTCGTCTTTCTACAATCTTATAATTCAGTTTTTGATGGGTTACTTTTTCAAAAGCATTGACCACTTCTAATACAGAACTTCCTGTTCCTGTTCCGATATTAAAGAATTCAAAATTAGTTACTCCTTTATTATCTAACAGACGCTGAAGTGCTACCACGTGTGCTTTTGCTAAATCTACCACGTGAATATAATCACGAACACAAGAGCCATCTGGTGTTGGATAATCATCTCCAAAAACTGAAAGTTGCTCTCTTAATCCCGCAGCAGTTTGTGTAATAAATGGTACTAAATTTTGTGGAACTCCTAAAGGTAGTTCTCCAATTTCAGTGGATTCGTGGGCTCCAATGGGGTTAAAATACCGCAATGCAATCGACTTCAGGTTACTTACCGAACAAGTGTCAAAAATAATTTCTTCACTAATCTGTTTGGTGTTTCCGTAGGGAGAAGTTGCTTTTTTTATAGGAGCAGATTCATTAATTGGCAATGAATCTGGCTCACCATAAACCGTACAAGAAGAACTAAAAATAAAATTAGTAATCTCATTTTTATTGCATTCCTGAAGTAAATAAATTAATGTATTTAAGTTGTTTTCATAGTATAATAATGGATTATTAACACTCTCTCCTACCGCTTTACTTGCTGCAAAATGGATGATTCCTTCGATATCTTGATACTTCTGAAAGAAAGTTGAAACCTCAGTTTTATTCCGAAGATCTAATTTTTCAAACAGTGGTTTTTGTTTTGAAATGTTTGTAATTCCGTCAATTACTTCCATAGAAGAATTTGATAAATTATCGATAATCACTACTTCAAAACCTGCATTTTGTAATTCAACTACCGTGTGAGAACCTATATAACCCAAGCCGCCAGTGACCAAAATCTTACTCATTCCTATTTGTTTACAAAATTAATTACCATTGAAGTGATGTACTCAATTTGTTCATCATCCAACTCGGTATGCATCGGTAATGATATCACTTCTTTTATTAATTGATTGGTTACAGTAAAATTTTCTTCCTTATATCTAACGTCCAAATAAGCTTTCTGAAGGTGTAACGGAATTGGATAATAAACTCCACAAGGAATTCCGTTTTCGTTTAAATGTTTTGCCAAAGCATCTCTATCTGAATTTACAATTTTCAAAGTATATTGATGATATACGTGACAATCGCAATTTTCTTTATTTGTATCTGAAGCATCGCAAAAACAAGTAGGTGTGATGATATTTTCTCGATCTTTAAAAGCCTTGGTATATTTTGCTGCTGCAGTTCTTCTAGCTTTATTATAACTATCTAAATTAGGAAGTTTTGCTCTTAAAACTGCCGCTTGAATAGAATCTAATCTTGAATTAACGCCCACTACATCGTGGTGATAACGCTCATACATTCCGTGATTTACAATCCCTCTAATCATATGTGCTAGTTCATCATCATTGGTAAAAATTGCTCCACCATCTCCATAACATCCTAAGTTTTTAGAAGGAAAAAATGAAGTAGAAGCTACGTGACCAATCGTACCTGTTTTCTTTTTTGAACCATCTTTTGAGGTATAGTAACCGCCAATTCCTTGAGCGTTGTCTTCAATTACATATAAATTATGCTCATTTGCTAAGTCCATAATTTCATCCATATTGGCAGCTAATCCAAATAAATGAACAGGAACTATCGCTTTCGTATTTGGTGTGATTGCATTTTTTATAGCTTCCACATCAATATTAAAAGTCACTGGATCTACATCTACCAAAACTGGCGTTAATCCTAAAAGTGCAATTACCTCTACCGTTGCAGCGAAAGTGAAATCGGCTGTGATTACTTCGTCTCCTGGTTTTAATCCAAGACCCATCATCGCAATTTGCAAAGCATCGGTCCCGTTGGCACAAGGGATCACATTTTTCACATTTAAATACTCTTCTAATTCTTTCTGAAAAGCATGAACCTCAGGACCATTAACAAAAGCGGTGTTTTCGATTACATTTAAGATAGACGAATCTACCCTTTCTTTTATTGCTGCGTACTGACCTTTAAGGTCAACCATTTGAATTTTTTTCATAACCTTTACCTGTGAATACAGGAACCTCATTAATAAGTTAGACAATTATCTCTTAAATAGAGAAAAACTTAATTTACAAATTTTATAAGTATCGTAAATTTTGAATTTTACAAAATTACAAAAATGAAATGGCAAACCATGTAATTCAGTAAAGAAACGTATTTTTGTGATTCAGTTTTAGCAGATGCACTTTTTATACAATTTTTTCATATCTATAAGTTCCCTATTTATCTGGTTGAGTCAGTTTTTTAATCCTAAAATGAAGTTGTTTGTAAAAGGTAGAAAGTCTGTTTTTAAAACATTAAAATCTCAAATAAAACCCGAAGATAAAACCATTTGGTTTCATTGTGCTTCCTTAGGGGAATACGAACAAGGAGTCCCAATTATGGAGGCCACCAAGAAAGTGTATCCAAATCATAAATTAGTGGTTTCCTTTTTTTCACCTTCTGGATTTGAGGTTAAAAAAGATAATTCTGTTGGAGACATCACCGTTTATTTACCTTTAGACACTCCAAAAAATGCCAATAAATTCATAAAACTTGTTCATCCTTCGTTGGCTATTTTTGTGAAATATGAATTTTGGCCCAACTACCTTTTTCAATTGAAGAAAAGCAACATTCCTACATTTTTAGTTTCAGGATTATTTCGAGAAAATCAGATTTTCTTTAAGTCCTACGGAAGTTTTATGCGAAGTGCTTTAAGAACTATCCATCACTTTTTTGTACAAGATGAAGCTTCAAAAACATTATTAGAATCTATTAATATTGAAAACGTTTCGATAAGTGGCGATACTCGTTTTGATAGAGTTTACAATCAATTAAAACAAGATAATACCTTAGATTTTATAGCGGATTTTAAACAAGATAAAATTTGTGTTGTTTTAGGAAGTACCTGGCCAGAGGATGACAGTATTCTTTTGGAATACATTAATACATCTTCCGATAAAGTGAAATTTATTATTGCTCCTCATGAAGTAAAACCTGCTAGAATTGAGGATTTAAAAATGAATATTGAAAAGAACACGGTTCTATTTTCAGAAAAGAAAGGAAAGAACTTAGCCGATTATAAAGTGTTTATTATTGATACCGTTGGCATCTTAACCAAGATTTACAGTTATGCCGATGTTGCTTATGTGGGTGGTGCTATGGGGAAAACAGGATTGCATAATATTTTAGAGCCTGCTACTTTTGGGGTTCCGATTGTGATTGGTCAACATTTTGAAAATTTCCCCGAAGCAAAAAAATTGCAAGAATTAAAAGGATTGTTTTCGGTAAAAATGGCTTTGGGTTGTTCGGCTATTTTATTTAAGTTGGTAAATGATGATGATTTCAGAAAAAAATCTGGGCTTATTGCCGAAAAATATATACAAGACAATTTAGGTGCTACTGAAAAAGTGATGGATTATACTGAAGATAATCTTTAACAATTAAATTCCCTTTTAACCACAAAGAACGCTAAGTTTTACGCAAAGGTCGCAGAGAGATTATGATTAGTTTGCCACATTATTCTTCTAAAAACCTACTTACTGAATCCGTTTTATTTGTCCTTTTAAATCTTCCATAGATTTTTGTAACTGCTTTAATAAATTGCTCTCAGAATGTTCTTCAATACCAAATGTAAGCTTACTATTTACTTGCCATAATTCTTGAATATCATTCACTTTTACTTCAATTGGCAAGTACTCTTCATTTAAAGAAATCAATTTAATTTTTGAAGGGTCGTTTATTTTATGAAGCTTTTTTACCAACACCGAATCGTGTAAAACCACAATGTAAATTTTATTATCAGAAGCTTCCGAAACATTTGAAACTGCTCTTCCTAACACCCAATCATTCGGGCGAATATTTGGCAACATACTATCGCCTTCTACCTGAAAACCACGATAGGTCGCATTGCGATATTGTGGTAAGGGTAAATTAAAAACTGGCAATGTTTGATACCAATCTACATCTTGAATGTTATGTGGATAACCTGCGGCGGCTTTTTGATTCACTAAGACGATGGCATCGGTATTGTCTTCGTTTAAGGTAATAACTTTCGGACTTACATCAGTGCCATTTACGGCAACATATTGTTCAAAGCTCTCGCCAAACAACCATAATGGGTTTATATTAAATTGCTTTAAAAGTTGCATTACGGCTTTACCAGGAATTTTTGTTTTTCCTCGTTCTATATCTACAGTACTGGTGCCAATTTCCAATAGTTCAGCAAAAGATTGCTGTGTGTATCGCTGCTCTTCTCTTACTTTTTTAAATCGTTTTGCTTCGGTAGATAAATTTTTGTCCATTTCCAAATATACAAAATTGTGGAATATCTCCAAGTTTTATTTGATTTTTTCCAAACAAAAAAGCCTTTCAATTTTTAATTGAAAGGCTTTTTATTGTGTATATTCGGGATTCAGATTTATTCCTTGCATTTCGACCCCGCTCAATATAAACTCTGGCAAGGATCTTTTTATTCAATCTAAAGCCTCATTCTATTTACTTCTCTATAATAATAAACTCAGACCTTCTATTAAGTTGGTGCATTTCTTCGCTACATTCTATACCGTCTGCACAGGCGTTTATTAATTGGTTTTCGCCATAGCCTCTTCCTGTTAGTCTTGATGCCGAAACACTGCCTTTTTCTATTATATAAGCTAAGGTAGATACGTTTCTTCGTTGTGATAATTTTATATTATATGCGTGAGTGTTTCTACTATCGGTATGAGAACGTACATCTATCTTATAGGTTGGATATTGTTTCATAAAAGCAATTACTTTCTGAAGTTCTATCTCTGCATCGGCTCTAATAAAGGATTTATCTAAATCGAAATAAATAGGGTTTAAATCGAGTAGCTTATTTAAATCTGCACCAACAGCTATTTCTGGTTGTGGATCTAAACCTAAAGCAAGTTGTAAATTGGCAGAAAACTCATCGCTAGTTATAAACGACTTCTCATCTGGATCATAAGTTTCCTTTGTGGCTCTTACAGAATATCGTGTTGTACAAGAAACCTGACCTAAATTAAACTTACCGTCAACAGCAGATATCGTTTCTCTTAAAATATTATTATTTTCGTCATAAAGTACAACTCTTGCATCAGAAATTACCTCGTTAGTATCTTTATCTCGTACTGTTCCACGAAGGGTTTGTATACAATTTTTAATAGGCGCCTCTATTTGTCTAAAAGTATAAATATCATCGCTTCCCTTTCCTCCTTCACGGTTAGAGGCAAAATAACCAATGCCAGAAGTAGAATTTATAATGAATGTAAAATCATCCATAGAACTATTTACTGGCTCTCCTATATTATATCCTTCGCCGTAAGTTCCGCCTTCTTGTCTTTCAACAACGAAAACGTCTAATCCACCAAGTCCTTGATGTCCGTCTGAAGAAAAATACATATCGCCATTCTTTGCAATAAAAGGAAAGGTTTCTCTACCTGCTGTATTAATAACATCTCCTAATGAAACAGGTGTACCAAAACTATCTCCCATAATTTCTATTTGATATAAATCTGAAAGTCCTTCGCCTCCAGGCATATCTGAAGCAAAATACAATGTTCCCTCATCTGGGCTTAATGCAGGGTGAGCTACAGAATATTCGTTGCTATTAAATGGTAACTCCTTAGCAACTTCCCATTGACCATCTACTTTTACAGAACGGTACATCTTTAATAAATTTGTACCGTTACTATCTTCTTGATAATTTCTTTTTGTATAGTTATTTCTTGTAAAATAAACCGTATTACCATCTTTAGTAAAAGCGGCTGTGGATTCGTGATACCTACTATTAAGTGCCTTAGACAACCTATCGCTTTTGCCACCAGATTCGTTTGCAGCACCTGTAACATAAAGATCTAAAAAGGGCTGGTCATTCCACTCGTGTATTCTTTTTGTAATTCCTCTATTTGACCTATTTGAAGCATAAACAAGATTCCCTTGGTAAAAACTAGGTGCAAAATCTGAAAGCTCAGAATTAATACCAACATCCGAAAGTTCAAACCTTCCTGATTGCATCTCTATAAGATCTAAATAATTTTTTTCGCTTTGAAAAAATACAGCTCTATCGTCACTAGAGTTTACACTATATAAATCTTCCATAACCCTATCAGCAGCAGCATACTGCCCTAAACTTTTTAGCGATTGCGCATATCTAAAAAGGTATTCCGAATCTATTTCATCTCCATAAGAATCGTATAAAAGACCATACCACTTTGAAGCACTTGGAAGATCTGCATTGAAATAATATGAATCTCCTAATTTTTCATAAATATCCTGAGAGTGATAACCCTTGTCCACAACTTTTAAAAGAATTTCTCTCGTGTCAACATAAGCAAATTTATCAAAATCTTTTGTGGCTTTTTCTATTTTATTTTCTTGAGAAATAATAGTAGAAGTGGTTGAAATTACAGCTATTAGTAATATTAAAATATTTTTCATTTTAGTACTTATTTTATTGAAAATTAAAAGAATCTTGGGCTTAACAATCTATCTTGCCTATTAAAGAGTTCAAAACGTAGCATAAACTCATAAGAACCTCCGTTGTATCGTCTAATATCCGTTGTTTCAGAATCATAGGCAAAACCAAGCATAAGTTGGTCTGTTATTTGAAAACCAACCATACCACTAACAGCAGCACTCCATCTATAAGCAGCACCAAGTGTAATACGATCATATATTAAAAAGTTAGCAGATAAATCTACTTGCAAGGGTGCCCCAGAAGTCATTTTTGTAAGTAAAGCTGGTTTAAAAAGAATATTCTCTGACAAATCAAATGTATATCCTGTAATAAAATAATAGTGAGCATTTTCCTTAGCAGTTGCACTTGAATTATTCGAATTATTTGATTCATCAAAATACTCAGTTTCTAAAAAATTTGGAACACTAAATCCAAAATAAAATTTATCTGTATAATAATATACACCTGCACCAATTCGAGGGGAAAACCTATTATCAATAAAAATTTCGGCAACAGGATCTCCTGTATTAAAACCACCAGAATTAGCCCGATTACTATCTATATCTAACAGTTGTCCTCCTGCTTTTATACCAAATGCCAATTGTCCTTTTTCCGAAACATCAATTGTGTAACTAAAATCTATATCAAAATAAGACTCTTTTGATATAAATATTTCATCATTAGTTACATTAACTCCTATACCTACTCTTTTTCCTAAAGGAGCATGTGCTGAACCACTAAAGGTTCTTGGAGCACCATCTAACCCTGTCCATTGGGTTCGGTATAATAACAACATACTTAAAACATCTCTTGACCCAGCATACGCTGGGTTAATACTTGACGTATTATACATATACTGAGTATATTGAGCTTCTTGTTGAGCAAATGACGTATTAGTATAAAAACCTAATGTTAAAAAAACTAAAACGGTTGCGTAAATATTTCTCATAATTTAAATTATTATACCTATCGAAGTGTTTACTTCGATAGGTGTTTTTTATTAAGTTTTATCTTCTATTAATATATAATGGTCCTGCCAATTGTTTATTTTGCCCTTCATTATTAACATAATTAATTACGTAGTAGTAAGTTCCAACTGGTAACATTTCACCTTTATCGATAGTTGTTCTTCCCTCAGAAATTCCTCTAAAGTATTTACCGTTTCCTGTTCCGTATCCGTTTACACCGAAAACCTGAACTCCCCATCTATTAAATATTTCTACAGTATTATTAGGGTAATTTTCAATACCTCGTATAACAAACACATCATTTAACCCATCTCCATTTGGTGTCATAATATCAAAAATTTCTAAATCATCTTCAATGTCAGGGTTATTATTGTTTGTTTCATCATAGTCTGGAATACCATTATCATTATTATCTGCTATCTCATCACCATTTGGTAAACCATCTCCATCACAATCAAGAGCTAACCAAGATTCACTTACTCCAACAACCTCAATGTCTTCATAAGATATCTCTTGACTTTCAAAATTATAATCACAAGGATCCATTGGATCTGTATCATCGTTTAATTCATCTCCGTTGCTTACGCCATCGCCGTCACAATCTAAATCAATCCATTCTTGCGAAGGTTCTAGCGTCTGACTTATAATAATAAAATCACAAATATCAAAAGGATCGGTTCCATCCAATACTTCATCATCATTAGTTATACCATCACCATCACAATCTCCGTCTTTCCATTCCTGTGTAGGTTCTAAAGTTTGGTTTTCTAGTACTAAATCACAAGAATCTAATGGATTAGTTCCATCTATTAATTCCTGACCATTTATTACCCCATCACCATCACAATCAGCTTCATTCCATTCTTGAGAAGGTGTAACGGTTTGTCCTTCTAAAATGAAGTCACACATATCAAGTGGATCGGTGCCGTCTATGAGTTCGTCACCATTAGTTACACCGTCACCGTCACAATCCATTCCTTCCCACTCAGGTGTTTGTGGTACACTTGCATTTTCTAACATAAACTCACAAGGATTAACTGGATCTGTTCCGTCTATTATTTCATCGCCATTTGTTACTCCATCACCATCACAATCTCCGTCTATCCATTCTTGTGACGGATCTGTATCTTGATTAGCTGCAATTAAATCACACTCATCTAATGGGTCGGTATTATCTAATATTTCCTGTCCGTTACTTACTCCGTCACCATCACAATCTAATAAATCCCATTCCTCAGAAGGATCTAATGTTTGACTTGCTAATACAAAATCACAAGGATCTGTAGGATCTGTACCGTCGGCAATCTCCGTACCATTAGTTACTCCATCACCATCACAGTCTGCATCATTCCACGGTCCTCCTGGAGGTAACGTTTGACTTTCTGGTATTAAATCACAAGAATCTAACGGATCGGTTCCGTCTATTACTTCATCTCCGTTAGTTACACCATCACCATCACAATCTAATGCTTCCCACTCAGGTGTTTGTGGTACACTAGCATTTTCTAACATAAACTCACAAGGATCAACTGGATCTGTTCCGTCTATTATTTCATCGCCATTTGTTACTCCGTCTCCATCACAGTCTCCATCAATCCAAGATTGGCTCGGCGGTACTGTCTGCATAGTGTAATCTAAATCACACTCATCTAATGGATTGGTTCCGTTACCTTCATCAGCACCGCTACCGTCTGGATCTATTTCATCACCATTTGTTACTCCATCACCGTCACAATCTAAACCTTGGAATTCTGGGGTTGTTATTGTGTAATCCTGATTTGCTTGTTCAAACTCACAAGGATTCGTTGGGTCAGTTCCGTCAGAAACCTCTGCTCCATTAGTCACTCCATCGCCATCACAATCTGCATCGTTCCAATCTGTAGTAGGCGTTGTGTCTTGATTAGCAGCAATTAAGTCACACTCATCTAGTGGATCTGTACCATCAATTAGTTCTTGTCCATTGGTTACTCCGTCACCGTCACAATCTAGTGCTTCCCATTCAGGTGTTTGCGGTAAAGTAGCATTCTCTAACATAAACTCACAAGGATCAACTGGATCGGTTCCATCAATTATCTCATAACCATTGGTTACTCCGTCTCCATCACAGTCTCCATCAATCCAAGATTGGCTCGGCGGTACTGTCTGCATAGTGTAATCTAAATCACACTCATCTAATGGATTGGTTCCGTTACCTTCATCAGCACCGTTACCGTCTGGATCTATTTCATCACCATTTGTTACTCCATCTCCATCACAATCTAAACCTTGAAATTCTGGGGTTGTTATTGTGTAATCCTGATTTGCTTGTTCAAAATCACAAGGATTTGTAGGGTCAGTACCGTCGATAATCTCTGTACCATTAGTTACGCCATCTCCATCACAATCTGCATCGTTCCACGTAGTGCTTGGCGTTGTATCTTGATTAGCAGCAACTAAATCACATTCATCTAATGGATCCGTACCATCTATAATCTCTTGTCCGTTGGTTACACCATCGCCATCACAATCTAATGCTTCCCAAACCGGTGTGGTTGGTAAACTTTGACTTGTTAATACAAAATCACAAGGATCTGTTGGATCGGTACCATCTATTACTTCATCGCCATTAGTTACACCATCACCGTCACAATCTGCATCGTTCCAAGCTGTAGTAGGCGTTGTGTCTATACTTGCAAAATCTAAACTACAAGAATCTAATGGGTCGGTGCCATCGGCTATTTCTTGTCCGTTGGTTACACCATCGCCATCACAATCTAATGCGTCCCAAGCAGCTGTAACATTTGCTATTACTTGATTGGTACTGTCATAATCACAAGGATCGGTTGGATCAGTATTATCTAATACTTCTTGTCCATTAGTCACACCATCACCGTCACAATCTGCATCGTTCCAAGTTGTGGACACATCAGCTATTACTTGACTATCTACATCATAATCACACAAATCTAACGGATCGGTACCATCGGCTATTTCTTGCCCATTGACTACTCCATCTCCATCACAATCTGCTAAAATCCATGGGGCAGTTTGAGTTTCGGTTACCAATAAATTATTATAATCACAAGGATCGTAAGGATCTGTTCCGTTACCATCATCAATTCCGTTTCCGTCTGGATCTACTTCTGTACCATTTATTACACCATCTCCGTCACAATCGGATAAGTACCATTCTGATGTAATATCGATTAAGTTAACACCTGTGATATCTCCACCACTGCAAGGGTCAATTGGATATGTACCATTAGCACACTCTGTTGCGTTATCTTCCCCGTCACCGTCACAGTCCTCCAAACCTAATGAGCTTCCTGGGTTTGCTGCTAAAAACAGACATATATCTACTGCTCCAGTAATTGCATCATCACATGTTGGATCTGCAACTGTTACTGTTAAATTTGCTGGAAGAGATGTATCTCCGTCATTATCGTTTACTGTGTATGGTATCGTTGCAATTCCTGAAAAAGTAGGTAACGGGTCAAATGTTATATTACCAGAAGAATCTACAGTCCATGTGTTGCCGTCTATATCTATAAATATATTTTGGATTCCAGATGTATTTGGGTCTAAGTCTACTGTAGCAGAGTCTATTGTTCCGTCGCTATCTGTATCATTCCCAGTTATAGGAAAAGTTACATCGGTATCGTTAGTAGTTGTGGCACTATCTGGATTAGCTACTGGTGGAACATTTACTGTTGCCGCCACAACAATTATAGCATCTGCAGAACTACAAGTTAGTTGATTTGGTTCATTTAAACATATTTGATACCTAACAGTATATATTCCAGGTGTTGACCCTGGAGGTATAACCATAGTGCCATCTGGATTTATTGATACTCCAACTAATCCGCCATGAGAAACTATACTTATATTATCATTTATATTTGAATCATTTGCAGGACTACCATCTGAAAGATCTACTCCATTACCATTGTCGCCAAACACACTTAGCGTTGTTCCGCCAATTGTTTCATCTATAGGTGAAGAAGTAAAATTATCATCGTTTGCAATAATTATTAGTGAACTTACTATTAGTTCAGCACTATTTTGCTCATCTACACAGGCATTTTCTGGATGTGTAACAACAAGATTATACATATAGCCGTTTAGTCCTGTAACATCAGATATAGATAGGGTTGCCGTACTTGTACCTAAATAAACTGATACATCTGTCAAGTCTGTAAAGGTTATTCCTCCATTTGTACTTACTTGCCATTGGTAAACCAATGCAGCACTCACATCTGTTGCAGGTGTTGGTAATGTATAATTAGGTGTTCCTCCAGCGAAAGTAGTTGTACTTACAGCTGTAGCAGAAGTTATAGTAAAACTAGTACCTAAACCTATAGCAACTGTTTGATCTAGTAGAAGACTAGCGTCTACTGTTACCTGTGTTGCTGTGGTTACACTTGTATTTGTAGCTGGAGTATTTGTATAAGCATCTCCTGTTCCAGTTATCCCAGCAGATAACACCAAACCATTAGCATTAACACCGCCTCCCGAAAGGGTTAATGGATCGCCTGGACCGTATTGTTCACCATCACCAGCATCTGCATTATCGTTGCTATATGCTTCATTTGCATCTGAACAACCATCATTGTCTGAGTCTGTATCGAAAACATCGAATATCCCGTCGAAATCAGTATCTAAATCATTTTCACAAACCGTAGTAAATGTTAAATTTGCAATACCAATACGCATTGTACTATTAATATTTGTTTCTTTATTTAAATAAGTAAATTCAATACTTATAATAGGTTCATTAAAAGTTAAATCTAAGACCCCACCAGTATCTCCGCTTGGTGCGTTCCCTTCGAGTGTAATGCCTTCAAAAATATTATTCCCAAGATAATTAATATGATTCCCCAAAGGAGCTGTGTAATTTGAAGCATCTATTTGTATTATTGAACCGTCTAGTCTTCTAGCCTCGATAGTTACTTCATCTTGCCATTGATTGACTCTCGCATCAATATCCTGCATCGAAAAAGTAAGGGTTTGTAAAGGTTTTGAAAAAGTAAATGTGGTTATTGACGGATCTGGGTCAGACCCCTCGTTATTGTGCTCTATTTCTAAAATATTACCAAAACCAAAACCGTTTACTACCGAAACTTCTCTAACAGCATTACCATCTGTATCATTTAAATCTACAGTCATTACTACACCATCTATCGCAGTAGAAGTTAAAATTGGATTTGGATTTGCATGTAAATTTGAAGCATTTCCAGTAAATCCAAAATCTTGACCCCATTCAAAAACACCTGTTATCGCAGGCGCACAGCCCATTTCATCAGTGTCTAAAATACCATCATTATCATCATCTAAATCTGCATAATCTGGAACACCATCACCATCATTGTCTGGGAGCACTATTGTTACAGTTACATTTGCCGAATCTGAATAACCATTACCATCATCAATTGTATAAGGAAAATTAATTGGACCTAAGCTACCAAGAGGTGGCGTCACAACCAACTGACCACCAACTAAAAGAACTTCTGTTCCATCAATTAAGATGACTGGGGCTCCTCCATCGAAAATAGGAACTCCATTTACTTCAGTAATTGTTAAAATATCACCTTCAGGATCACTATCATTATTAGTTACATTAATTGTTACTGGAGTGTTAATACCTGTTGAAGCGTTATCGTTAAAAGCAACAGGAGGATTATTCATCACAGACGAAGCAGAGGAAGATCCCGCTACAGAATTTGTAGGATCATTTGCACCAAAGTCAGCTGTATTATTACCTATACAAGGCGTTGTCATTTCTACAGTAAAAGTTACCGTTACTTGTTGCCCTGGCTCAAGGATTCCTGAGGTGTTGTCAAAAAAATCAATATCAAAAACACCATCATATCCAGGATTTATATTAGGATCTACTAAAGCCGTTGAAGAGGCGATAGCAGGAGAAGTAACAATACCAACAATACTACTGGCTCCACAAATTGCAGTAAGATCATCTGTTAAAACCAAATTACTTATTTGCACATTAGAAGAAGCATTATTAGAAGCCACTAATTGATAGGTTATATCTCTATTATTAGGAACCCCGCTTGCAGCAGGCACATCTCCTATAATACTTTTTTGTAAATCTAACGAAACAGAATAAGGGAATCTCATAGCTCTACTAGGACAACTACATTGATCTTCGGAGGATGGCGTATCAATACCAGTAGAAGCGTTATAATATCTATCTACATGACTCCCTTCAGAATCAGTCCACTCAATATAGGTATCATTGTTGGTTTCAAGGTCACCATCTGCACTTCCTTGCGTATAGCTAGGATCAATAACAGCAAAACTATTCCAGCCACTAAAACCTGTTGGTCCAACGTTGTATGTTATATCTAAAATTATTTCTGCCCCAGCAGTCATAGAAACACCGCCAGCTAATACACCTGTATTTGCTCCCGCACCGTTATAAGTTCCATTTACAGCTCCGACACCAGAAACTATAGTCACTACAGAACTATTAATAGGAATACCATCTGCAATAAATGGCTCCATAGACAAGTAAAATTGCACATTTGAAGCTGTAGCAGCTCCATCATTTTTTATGATAACCGTATTTGTAAAATCATATGTCCCATCATAATTAACAACAGGAGTATTAACAGGAACAAACAAATTTGCAGCAACTGTAGTTTGAGTTGTGTGAAAATCATTATGCGTAACACTTGTTGTTGGGCTTCCGTCTGATGATGAAGTAGTGATAGCATTCACAAAAGTAACACCATTATTTGCACCTACCCCTTGACCACCAGCACAAGCAGGATCAACATAAACACAAAAACTTACGCTTATCCTTTGTCTAGGGTATAAAATATTGTTCGTTACCGCAGAAGCATTAAATAAACCCCCTGCTCCAGGCGAAGCTGGGTTACTAGCGTCAAACTCAACAGCATCCCAATCAGCTCCAGTCCACATTAACGGAAAATTAAATCCATTATTATTACCTGTAGATATACCATTACGATCTATTTGAGTTACACAACCTGTGTTAAATGCCAGAGTAGATTCTAAATCATCAAACAGCTGTACGCTAGAAATATTATCAACATAACTCTCATTAAATAAAGCTACAGTATATTGTATTTTATAAACACCACTAGCCGTATAACCTTGATTACAACTAGATATACCTACTGTTAATTGTGCATTAATAGAGTCAATAGTAATAGATAGCACCGCAGTAGTGTCAGGATCAATTCCATCAGAAACAGTGTATGTCGCCTGCACAACAGAACCAGCATACCCAGGATTTGGCACAAAATTATAACTACCATCAGCAAAAATGGTTAAATCACCCTCAGGCAAAAATGCCGTTGTTCCTGCAGGGTAAGTAGTACCTCCTGCAACAAATTGAGTTACTGTTATTGGAGTTCCATCAGGATCAAAATCGTTTGCCAAAACACCTAGAGCGGCAACAAATAAAGGTGTTGCTTCATCTGTAGAGTTAGACTCATCAACAGCAACTGGAGAGGTTTGAGCTTCTACCGCTAAACTAATTAGGGCAAAAAACACAAATGTGGTTATTTTAAATATCCTTTTTGTGTTTTTAAATATTTCTAATAAAAAAGTAAAATTCTTCATAAGCTACTTACTTAAATTGTATTTTAATAGTTAAAGCATTTAATCTAAGAGTCAATAATCTTAAATTATATTTCGTCGGCGAATTTAACATTATTTTACAATAATTTATTATCTGTATCAATTAAAAGACGGGTTTGTCGTTTTTTTTCGATGAACTCATTTTTATTTTCGACGAAATACACATATTATTTTAGTTCTAAACAATATTTAACATTTTTCATCATCAACAAATTATAAAAATGTATCGTATCCTTTCAATTCAATATAAATTAACTAATGCTAGTAAATTTATCATAATAACTACATCTACAGGGACTTATCTAAAAAGATGATAAATTATAATCATTAAAAAACAATAATTTACCGTACAAAATTACATAGATAATATACAGAGGAAAATAAAATATTCTAAACAGAAACTATTGTGTTATAAAGTAGTCTTTTTATGTTATTTCTGGATTGATGTTAGTTTCCTACCTGTGAATATTTTAGATAATACTCATTTTTTAAATTTTAACACTACGTATGAAATACGGGTCTTCTACGAGCTTATAGCCGTTTATCAGTAATTTAATTCGCTATAGTGTAATATTTTTTAACTTTTCTTTAGGTTTATTCCTTCTTTTGTATATCTTTGAATTTTTAACCCCCAAATATTTATATTATGAAAAAACTTATGTTTATTTTAGCCCTAGTTGCATTAGCTGCAAGTTGTACCCCAGAATCTATTAATAGTGACGACCAACAAATCGACAAACTTAAATATGAAATCCCGCGTAACGGATAGAAATAAAAACATTTATTCTGGAGTGGCAATATCTATAATACTGATAGCCACTCCTTTTTTGTTTTATATATATAAATTTGCTCCGTCAGATTCAACTGAATGGAATACTATTTTCGGAATATTTAAGTCAAATGGTTTTGGAAACATGCAAGCTTTTACGCATGCTTTATTTACAAAAATCACATTCCTAACTCTTACTATTATTTGGTTTTTAACAGCGAGAAACTGGTGGAAATACGCGATACTTGTTCCTCTTACCATGTTTTTATTCCAACTCTCTGGAATTATTAATTGGGAACTTAAATATATTGATGAATATGACTTTTGGTATTCGCTTCCTTTTATTTTACCCATCGTTCTTTTTCTTATTTATTTATCTTACAGAATCAGCAAAAACAAAGACTATTATTCTGAAATTGACAACAATGCCAAAGAAGAAATACACAGAATGTTTAGTGACGATTTGTAGTCTAAAAAATTAACTGAAAATTTATTTATTTTATTTTAAAAAAAGCTTTGCTATTATATTAAAAGTTTTAAATTTGCAACCGCTTTGACAACAAAGCTATGTTCATATTAATGCGAAAATAGCTCAGTTGGTAGAGCGCCACCTTGCCAAGGTGGAGGTCGCGGGTTCGAATCCCGTTTTTCGCTCAATCGACTACGCTCAGTGACTGAAATTAAATTAGGTGACCGAAAAAAACATACCAATGCTGAAGTGGTGGAATTGGTAGACACGCTGGACTTAAAATCCAGTGGACAGTAATGTCCGTACGGGTTCAAGTCCCGTCTTCAGTACTAAAGCCTTATCGAAAGATAAGGCTTTTTTGGTTTATGTTTATAGCTATTATTGGATTAATGGGGATTAAGTCCAAAAGTTGTGGGATTATACAAAATATAATTATTTTGAAATTATTACTACAACTAATTGAAAAGACAACAAAATTAATTTGTGTTGAATTTCCACGAGCTACAATAAACTTTAAATCCTGATTTTTAATTGACAAAACTTTATTGTTAATTAATATAATTTGTATATTCGCACCCGCAAAAGAAGTGTTTTTTTTTGCAGTGGGGCTCGTAGCTCAGCTGGATAGAGCACCTCCCTTCTAAGGAGGCGGTCACAGGTTCGAATCCTGTCGGGCTCACTATATTTTAAAAACCTGTATTTTTTAATACGGGTTTTTTTATTTAACGTCCTGTCCCACATCGAAATAAATTAATTTCTTGAAAACAATTAATTTTTAGTAGTTAATTCTTCATCCCAAATAATTTCAATAGTTACAGGATTTAATTTTTTATTGTTTGTAGTAAAAAACACATCATTAAAGATAATACTCATAGGTACTTTTTGCATATCATTTGCATTTCCTCCAGGCATTCTATCCCATTTCAAAGTAATAGTCTTCTTTGATTGTGGAGCTAATGCAATTATTTCTTTAGTGTTCTTAGAAGTGTATATATTATTATCCGGCATTTTTAAACCAACTCTAAAAGGACGAACAATAATATAATCTTTACCTTTATTATTCATTTCTATTTTTATAGTCATTTTCTGGGATTTCCTTACTGGTATAGATACCAGACAAGTTACATCTCCAAAATTAAAATCTTTTTTTGGCATAGGAATTTTAAAATCAGTAACTTCTAAGGAAGTACTATTTTCTTTTAGTACAAATAAACCATCTAACAAAATATTAAAGTTTTTTTGCTTAGCTATTTTATTTCTATCGACTTTAATAGTTTGGCTTTTAGATTTGGATATAGGTATTAACTTTAATTTTCCCGTTACTGGAATGCTATTTTCATTAACAACAATACTACTTTCCTGACTGTTATAAGCAAGAAAAGATTTTGTTTTGTTAGTGATTTTTAAGGAAAATTTTATTTCATCTTTATAATCTATAATATTTTTTATATGCACCTCATAATCATCATCGCTTAATGTTTTATCAAGATAATATACTTTTTCAAAATTTGTTAAATCTTCACTTTTTGAGTCTTGCCCAAAAGTTAAAAAGGACATCAAAAGTCCTAAATATAATACACTATTCTTCATGTTTTTATTTTTTTTCAGGAACAAAGATAAATAAATTTACGCTAATGACTTCTCCTTATTATGTAAAGGCACTACATACATTTTTAAAACACGATGATAAATATCTTCGTTGGTAGCTTTAGATAAATATTCTTTAAATTCTCCTACTTCTTTGTCTGTATAATGATGCCTATATTTGGTTTCATTATACAGCATATCATGTGCTATGTAGTTTGTTTTTTGAATCTGGTAGTTTTTATAAACTACTCTGTCTATTTCGTTTGCAATACTAATTACATCTTTTTTACGATTATTTGTGAAATTAATATTGTTAACATTTAACTCTTCAAAAACTAATTTTACATTTCCTTTTGGGTCTTTAACTCCATTTACAAGGCTGTAAATATTTTCAAACTGTCGTTTTTTATAAACACCTTCTTTTGCAATAATACTTAGCTCGTTTGCTTTTTCGAAAGCACAAGGTTCGTACTCGTAAGATATACTTGAGACAACAATATTCAATTCTCTTACGGCTTCTTTTATATCTTTCCCGCCACTTAACAGTAGCATTTTTACAAGTCCAGGTGCTGTAATATCGTTTCCATTTTTTGTTCTGCCCCTATTTTGTGCAATCCAAGAAGAGGTGTTTTTTTTGGTAATAGAATATCGCAGATAATTTGATAGGTTTATTGAGTTTCTAATCGTTTCAGACCGATTGCTATTTCTTATAACCGTAAACATATTATTTAATTTTGAAACCGCCTTCATAGTTTCATTAACCATTAGATTATCGCCCAAAGATATTTCGGTAAAAGGTCTTCCAATATCCCATAAGTGGTTTTGAAGTAATGCGGAATCTAAAAAAATATCTCTATGGTTAGAAATATACAAACAATTAGGTTTATTAATTTCTTCGATTCCTACTATTTTAAAGGAACTCATTGTTGCTTTTATAGAGTTCTTTATAACCATCTCTATAAACTGAACCTGAAAATCCGAACAAGACTTACAGTTTCGTAATTTCTTAATCACCTCATTTTTAGTCCATTTTGGATAAAAAAACTGAATGCCTTTTATAAATTCGTTATTAGTTTCTAGCCATTTTAATGCTTCCAAAACTTGCTCTTTTGTGTAAGGTTGGATGTCTTTAAAATCTTCTGTTATTTCTAAATTCATACTACGTTCTTTTATCTACAAATAAGATTGGTTTTCTATTTATTCCTGGAAATTTAAGTTTATTTACATCGTCTATCGAAAGAATAACGATACTAGGCAATACTCTTAATTTGGCTCTTACATGGTCTTTTAGGCGTTTCATTAAATCTTCGGAAGCTGCTTTTGTACCTAGTTTTATGGTTATATTATCCATTCCTACTTCATTTTTATCTAACTCAATAATATAATTTTCAATTTCTGGAAAACCGTTCAGTAAATTAAACATTGCTGGTGGATAAATGGTGGTTCCTTTATATTTTATCATCTGTTTTTTACGACCAATAACAGGTCCTAATCGCAAAGTGTTTCTTCCGCATTTACACGAGTTATAATGTGCTTTTACTACATCGCCTGTTTTAAACCGCAATAACGGCATGGTTTCTACACCTAAAGTGGTTATAACCAACTCTCCTTCTTCTCCTTTTTTAACAGGAATATTATCATCATTTAAAATTTCGACAATAATTAATTCTGGATGAAGATGTCCTCCTTGCTGAAACTCACATTCAGAAAAGGCAGTACTCATCTCGGTAGAAGCGTACGTAGAATACAGCTCGATATTCCATTTACTTTTAATTTTTTTTGATAAAACATTATCCGAAAAATCTTGGTTTTTTAACGGCTCTCCAATACAAATAACTCCTTTTACAGAACTTGAGTTGATGTCTATTTTATGATTTTCGGCATACTCAATCAACTTCAGTAAAAAAGAAGGAACTGCGATTAAATAAGTTGGTTTAAATTTTAAAATAGAATCCCATTGTAATTCGGGAATTCCTGCTCCAACTCTAATGATACCTGCTCCTAATTTTCTAGCTCCTAAAAAATAGGCTAATCCTGCTAAAAAACGTCTGTCGATAGTCGTCATTAACTGTACAATGTCTTTTTCTGAAACTTTTGAACAAGCAAACGAAATCGCTTCATTATACGCCAACCGATCTAAATCTTTATCTGAAAGTCCAAAAAAAACTGGTTTTCCTGTCGTACCCGAGGTGGTTACATAATCAATAATTTTTGAAGTAGAAACACAAATAAAATCCTCGTTATATTTATATAAATCTTCTTTTGTTGTTACTGGTAACTTGGTAAGGTCTTCCAAAAAATTAATACTAGAAATATCAATATTATTTTGCTTGAAAACGTCTTTATAAAACGTGGAGTTTTCAGCTAAGTAAGCTAATAACTCTTTTAGTTTTAGTTCTTGAAAGACTTTTATTTCTTGAACCGATTTTAATTCTACTTCAGGAATCATTTAATTTTCCTTTTAATTTTAGTAATGTAACTCTCTATTTTCTGTTTGTCTATAGCGGTGGTAACTTCTTTACTTAGTGCTGTTTCAAACTGTAATAATGCTGCTTTGTAATATTTATTTTTGTAGTAATATTTTCCCGCAAGATAGTAAACTCCCCAAAAATCGTGATTTAAAGATGTAAAATTATTTAATGTTTTTAAACTTATACTCTCCTTTTCTTCTATAATTTTCTCAATTTCATTTTTCTTAATTCTAAAAGTTTCATACTTTATAAAGGCTTCAGAATTTACAAATAAATCTTTTTTAATTACTAATTCTTTTATCGAAAGTGAACTTGTTTTTTGATTTGAATTTGCAAAAACACTATCCAACTGAAAAGCTACAAAAGCACCTAATTGATATGGATTGGAAGAAACCCAAACCATTTTTCCTGAAGGCTGAAACACAATACTGTGATGTGCTAATAATTGGTTGAGTGCTTTCTCGTTTCCATAGCCAATCTGCAAATCGTTTATTCCTTCTTTATTTCTTAAAATTGCAACTGCTTTTTCTGGCGTTATTTTTTCTTCTTTTAAAAGCTCTTCCATCCTATCGAATCTGTATTTTGAATGACTCTCTATAATTGCTTTATTATTGTTTTTATCGTCTTTATAGACTTTACTTTGAAAATGGTTAGAACAAATTATTTTAGATGAATTGGTTACTTCAAAAACTCCAAATTTATCGGGCGACATTTCAATTAATATCGCTTTATTGTCAATAGCACTTCCAACCATAATAGATTCTGAAACAAAAACTTCTCGTTTTTTGGCAATAGCAATGGCTTCTTTTATTGTTGAAGCATACTGGATAATTTCTCTGGTTACTAGCGAAATTGGTGTTTTTGCTACCAACGGAATGTCCGATTTTCCTGCATTAATGGTAACTGTTAATCCTTTTTCGTTCATACCAGACATCACTCCTATCATTCCTGCCCAAGAAACCGCCATATATTTGTATCCTTTTTCGGGCTGGATAAAGGAGATTAATTTATCTTCAGAAAAACCATCTCCTGCATAAAAATCGAAGTTTCTTGCGATAATTAAATTTCCGTCTTTCGTATTTTCTCCCCAAACTGCAAAGGAAGAACATCCCACCAAAGCCAAATCCTGAAAGGCATGACCAATATCATGAGCACTATGCAAAAAAAGTGTTTTTAGATAATTATCTCCTAAAAATTTGTATTTTTTTGAACCATATTTAGAAACTCCGTAGATTTCTGTTTTGTATTCTTCGGTTACATGCAGGTACATTTTTCGTCCGTACCAAGTTAAAAATTTACGCAGAAGATACTGCTTAAATTTGGAAGGAACCAAGGTGTTTAATTTATTAAAAAATAACTCTTCTTGTTTTATAATAAGCTCTTTAGAAAGTACACCAATTGTGTTTCCTAACTCTAGTGGATTTCCTGAAGCAACCAGTTCCCATTGTCCAAAATTATTTTTCCGAAGACTATTTTTTCCTTTAAAAAAAAGGGTGTCATTTATTGCAATTCTTGAAGAATCATTAATAGTATATTGGCTAATATCTGGTCTGTCTTTGATTGACCTCTTTGTTCCGCAAGAGGATAAAACTACTATTAATCCGACGAGAATAAGACGATATAACATATGACGTACGATATTTATTTTCAACAAATTGAAAATTTTTTAATAGCGATTAATTGTTTCCATGTTAATAAGAACAATGGTACTACTAAAAAATAATAGCTGTTTTTTAGTAGCATTATTGATCCAATGATTTGTTAATTGATTCCATTATTTTTCCTTTTCCTAAAATATGTGAACACGTTAAAACTCCACTAATAGCAACTCCTAAGATGCCATGCATATTTAAGCTTTGTCCTGTAAAGAAGAGTTTTTTAGATTTTGTTTTTGGAGACAGCAAGGATGCCAATGGGTTGTCTGCATCTTTCTCGTATCCATAAATAGCACCATTATCAGAACCAATATAATCTCTGTTAGACAACGGTGTTGATGCATGAACAGATCTTATACAGTCTCTAAAATTTGGGAATTTTTTTTCAATTTCATCTAATACTTGCTGAATCTTTTTTTCTTTAAACGCTTCATAATCCTCTCCTCTTTTAGATTCTAACGCTACTGTATTTACGGTGTCTTTCCATTTTGCAAATTCATTAAAATCCATATAGGTCATAACAGTTACAGTGTGTGCCCATTTACCTTGGTTCTTTTTTCTACCCAACGAAATCATATAAGATTCTGGCCACAACTTTTTGTCGTAACCTTCTGTAAACCAAAGCTTATCTGAACTGTTAAAATGATATATATTATTGTCAAAATATTCAAATGTATCTGGCTTTAGCACCACATAAATACTGAAAATAGAAATCATGCTTTTTATTCTTTCTACTCTATTAAAGTAGGATTTTTTTAAGACCCTTCCTTTTAACATTTTTAGGGTAAGTTTAGGTTCTATATTAGAAATAAAATAATCTGCCTTAACCTCAACACCGCTTTTTGTAATTACAGTTTCTATTTCATTATTTTTAATGCCAAAATCTGTAACTTCTTGATATTTAAACAACTCTCCTCCGTTTTTTTTAATTTGCTTTATTAGTAATCTCGAAATTTGGCTTCCTCCATCTACACAACGCCAAGAGCTTGTAATGTAAGAGTTTACCGATAAGGCATGGACGTAAAGTGGGGTGTTTTCGGTTCCTGCATACAACAAATTAGTACCTAATAATACTGAAATTAATTTTTTATTATCTGTAATCGAATTTAAGAAATCTATTAATTTTATACCTAACATTTTGAGGTTGTAAATACTTTCTTTTTTTAAATTATACAACGGAAAACCATCGCATAACTCTTGCATTTTTTTACAATAATCATCGATAGCCTTTTTTTCGTCTGGGAAATATTCTTTTAATCTTTTAGAAAATTTATCATAACCTTGTGCGTAACAATATTCTTTTGGGTCATCACCAAAAGTAACAATATCGAAAGCATCTTCATTCATCCTTTTTATATTAAGACCGTCCATGATACCCAAATATTTAAAATATTGGTACAAGTTTTCTCCTTCGCCAAGTCCTCCCAAATAATGCACTCCTGTATCAAATAATTGTTTATCTCTAGTAAAGGTTTGCAGATTCCCTCCAAATTGGTTGTTCTTTTCTAGCACACAAACACTATAGCCATGGCGCGACAATATAACTGCAGATGTTAATCCAGCCATTCCGCTACCTATAATTACGACATCGTATTTTTTTTTTATTTCTTTCATGTCTCAATATTATTTTATAGTAAGTTTAGTTCAAAAAAAAGCGTTTTCACTAAATATAGTCTTTAAAGTTTAATAGGTTTTTTTAACGCTACAATATTATTGTTTTCTGAAACTATCACAAAACCTACTGTTTCTAATTTTTTAGCCGCATATACATTATTTACGATTATTACTTCTTTAAATTTTTCAATTTCTGAAATATTTATCACACTTTTACAATCTTTGGACGTAAGTAATAAGGTATCAAAATTTAATTGTAATTGCTCTTTAAATTCAGAAAGATATTTAACGTCTCTATGCAAATTTGTAAAGCAATTTTCTGCAATTGCTTGTTTGTTTTTATCGTGTATAAATGTGGTTATTTTTCTGTCTAAAAACTTAGCGACTAAAAGTATATCTATCTGCCCAAAATCATCTGCAATATGAAGGATTTTAGATTTTATTGGCACTATTTTATTTAACAAAAAATACCGTTTTTTGTTTTCTTCAAAATCTATAGAAACCATTGTAATTAACTCTTTTTCTTTAAATTTATAATTAGAAAACAGTATCCTTTTATAGTAATCTATTCCTTCTACTTCTTCTCTAAATTTTAAAAAATTATTTTTATAAAGACCACTTATTTTTTTTGCTCGTTCCCGATCTGTTTCTCCAAAATTAATATCATTATAGGCAATTCGCTCTCCTACTTTTACTGTAATGGCTCCCGAATAAATCATGAAATCTCCTTTGGGCATTACTTCAGAATTACCGTGAATATAGATAGGAAGAACATCAATTTTTAATTGTTGTTGCAAAAAGAAAGCACCTTTATGAAAACGTCCTATTTTATTGGTAAATGATCGTTTTCCTTCTGGAAAAACACATAACATATATCCTTGATTTAGTTTGTTTTTTAAATGTGTTACACTTCCGTCAACTCCTGTAGATACGGGGTAAAATCCTAAAACTCTTGCTAAAACACCGAATATGGGCGATTTATAAACCCAATCGTTTACCAAGTAAATAGTGTTGTGTGCTAACGAACTCATCGATAATGTATCTAACGAAGATGCGTGATTTGCAATAACTATCGCAGGTTTTCTAAAGGTCTCGCCAACATCATTTACCACCCTTTTTTTGGTTAAATAATTGTTTTTTAATACTTGAGTTACAAATCTGGAAATTATCTTGTGCATCCATTTGTATTTTTTCTTTTTAGAAATCGGAATGAGTTTTAAGATCGTAATACTAAATAATGAAAAGAACATTCCGCCGATTGCATAAAAAGCGGTAAGTAAAAAAGACCTCATAAAAAGCATAAAATGTATAGGCGAATTTCCTCTTTTTGCTCTATCGCTAATAAAGGTTTTAAACAATAAAGGCTGTATGGTAAACACTACAAAAACAGTAACTAATATGCCTATTAAACTTACCATCGAAATTGAATACACCGCAGGGTGTTTAGCAAAAACCAATACTCCAACACCCAAAACGGTTGTAATTACCGAAAGTATTATAGAGATTTTATAAGTACCTACTTCTTTTGTTCCGTAGGTATAATCTTTTCTTAAAGCATTGGTCATAAAGATGCTATAATCGATTCCTAAACCAAAAATAAATGAGGAAATAATAATATTAAAAACATTAAATTCTATCTTAAAAACACCCATTATTCCAATGGTTAACAACCAAGTAAGCATTATCGGAATACTCGTAATTAACGTTAAAGACAAGCTTCTATAAAACAAAAATAGTATTAAAACTACTACTAGTAGCGAATAAATTATCAATCGATTAAAATCGTTTTTTAGGTTTCCTAAGAGCGTTTCGTTAATTTGTTTTCGGTCTATTGGCAGTACGTTTTCTTGATTTTTAAAAATACCTAATACTTCTTGTAAATTTTCTTCTTTAACCTTTATCAACGAAGTAACTGTAGTAAAATCTTGTTCTGCATTGATATAATCGCTCACAAGAAAAGTTTTAATTTTTTGGTATTCTTTTAATGAAATAGGTTTAAAATCTTTAGCAAGCAACGTGTAAAATTGCTGAAATGTCTTGGGTTTAAAACCTAATTTTGTACCGCTTTCTACAAGATTATTTTGCGTATTTATTTTGGTATCTTTATCCCAAAAAGAGTTCCATAAATTTATTTTTTCTTGCTGTATTTTTTCAGAAAAAACCAACGCACCAATAGAGCTAAAATTATAAATTTTATCGTTTTCTTTTAAAACTTTTAATTTAGTAAACACCTCATCATTAAGAGATAATGCTTTGTCTTTATCTTCCGAAAATGTTGCAATATATAATGATTTTGAAGAGAAATTAATGAGTTTATCTAGGTTCTCTTCAGAAGCTACCATTTCTGGAGGCATATAATTTAGCTTGGTTAAATCTTTACTAAAAACCACTTTGTTATAGGTGAAAAAGCTAACTATCAAAATCACAAATAAAACACCCAATCCCAATTTGCTTTTATGAAAATTATAGCGTGCAATTTTATCTAAAATGGTGGTTCTTTTTTCTTTCTTTTCAGAAATTTTATATACTTGCGGAATAAACAACAAAGCAAAAACCGAAGATCCCAAAACACTTACTGCAGCAAAAATCCCTAAATCCTGCAAGGCTTGAGAGTTGATAAACAATAAGCATAAAAATGCCAAAGCAGTTGTTAAACTACTCATTAAAATTGGCTGTGCAACATCTTTATATAAAGCTTTTACATTATTATTATTTCGTAAATGCGTGAGAATATGCAACGAATAATCAATGGTGATTCCTAAAAGAACCGAGCCTAACCCCAAAGATATTGCCGAAATTTTATCACGTACTAAAAACAAAAAAACACCCGCTAATAACCCACCAATTATGGTAGGAGCAAACAATACAATAGGAATGGTTATTTTTTTATAAAACACCATAAGTATAAGCATTAACACCGAAAGCGAAATACTAACCGTTACCTGAATGTCCTTTTTTATTTGCCTTGCATTGGCAACAGCAATAATCACACCTCCAAAATATTCGCTTCGTACTTTTTCTTTGTAGGTTTTGTTTAATTTTTCTTGAACTTTATATAACTGATCAACAAACTCTCTATTTTTATTGGTTTCGCTAGACGCTAATTTTGGAGTGATAAAAAGTAAGATGTTTTTTTTGTCTTTACTAACCACAAAACCATTTTCGATGGTAAATTGATCTCCAATATTTAAAGCTTGCAGCTTTTTTAAAGCTATAAACGAAAGCCCCAAAGGATCTTTAACAATCATGTTTTTGGTAATCATTCCCGAAGGCGAAAGTATCGACTTATAATTGGTATTGGTTATGGCATCAATGCTATCTTTTGTTATTTTATTTTGGATGGAACGATAATCGTTTTCGTCTAAAAAAAGTGGTAAATTTTGATATACAAAATCAATGGTTTCTATTATATCTTCATCGGTTACTTTTCCTTGTATCTGGGCAATATATTTATTGGAAGTAGCAGTAATACTATCGATAAACTGAGTCGCATAGTCTGATAAGTCTTCAAAAGAACCCTTGGGTTGTAATTGAATATTAACTATTAATTTATCTGAAAAGTTAGCAGATTTTAATACTTTCTGAAGTTTTTTTGAATCTTCGCTAGCAGGTATTAGTTTTGAAATATCTTCTTCAAACTGAAGCTTTGATACCACAAACATCATTCCTGCTACTAGAAAAAGTAAGGCAACGAGGCTTCTTAATTTTTTAGAAGAAATATATTTATATAACCGGTAGAAAGTGTTTTCCAATTTTTAAACGTGGTTTTTCTTAGCATATAAAGATAATAAGAAATATGAAATAAGCCCTGTTACTATTGAAGCCGTAAAAGCCAAAATAAAACTACCTAAAATATAGGTTTTTAAACTTTTTGCGAATTCAAAGTTCTCATTAAAGTCTTCAAGTAAAAAATCATTGGTTTCACCCAAAACCATATCTCCAATTTTAATACTCAAAAACACAATAAACGGAATAAATGGCGGAAAACTTACGTTAGAAAACGCAAAAGAAATTGCCTTATTTAACCTAAAAAATAATGCAAGCGAAATAGCTAAAATTGTATGAAATCCCCAAAAAGGTGTAAGTCCAATAAAAACACCTAATGCTATGGATTGAGCTTTCTTTAAAGGCGTATCGTTACTGCCTAAAACCTCTTCTTTTATAAAACGCCGAATTCCTTTTTTTTTGAATTTTCTAATTAAATCTCTCGGTTTTATATACAAAAAAGCAACCAATACCAACCAGGTATTTAGCAGGCTTATTCTTGCAAAATCTTTATAGGGTCTAAAGTGTGTTACTCGCTCACTCTTATCGTACAACACTTTTACAGGAACGTTTTTAACTGTAATTCCTCGCCAAGCTGCTTTTACAATGTTTTCTATTTCAAACTCAAACTTGGTGGTATAAAATTTTATTTTATTGATGGATTTTAAAGGATATAATCGAAAACCAGATTGTGTATCGGTGAGTTTAATTCCTGTTTCTACACGGTACCAAAAGTTAGAGAATTTATTCCCAAAACTACTTCCTCCCGGCACACTTTCTTGATCCATGTTTCTGGCACCAATAAGTAGCAGGTTTTTATCGTCTTCACTTTCCAGTTTATTTACAAATACCGAAATGTCTTCTGGAAAATGTTGCCCATCGCTATCAATAGTAATCGCAAAATCGTAGCCAAGTGCTTCGGCTTTTTTAAATCCTACTCGCAAAGCATTTCCTTTTCCTTTGTTTTTAGGAATGGTAATTTGCTCTAATTGTGAATAATTTTTTAGTATTTCTGAAGTGGAGTCGGTAGCTCCATCGTTAACAATTATCAAGTCGTCTGTGTATTTTAAAACACCATCAATGACTCGCTTTAAAGTACGCTCATTGTTATATGTGGGCATTAATACACATATTTTTAAGGCTTTTAACCTTTGTTGGATGGAACGGTGAGTTGACACTATTTTATTTCTTTTTATTTCTTCTTGCGTTTCTTTTCTTTTCTAATACCAACTTACTATACTGCTTTAATGATTTGTAAAGTGTCGTTGCATTTTCATGACCTTTTACTCTAACCACTAGTTTATGTTTTTCCCAACTATTTTTCTTTTCTTTCTTTAAAATTGAAACCCAAATATTTAAAAATGCTATATCATCTTCTCGTTTATCAATTTTACCAAACTTATATACTTTCGAGAAGTCGTAAAGAATCCCTTTATCTCCTTTTGTGTTCGACTTATTCATTACAATTAATCGAATGTAATCTTCTTCAAAAACTGCTTTGTATTTTTTCTTGTCATTTGAGTTTTCCCAATAAGTATAGGTGTTAAAATATTCGAGAATTATACTTTTTACTTCTTCTAAGCTTTCAGAATTATCGATAACTTCACTATAAATTTTTACGGTACCATCTTCATATTGTATTTCGGCAACATCAATAATTTTTAGGTTAAAAACAGATCCTTTCAAATTACTAAATTTATGATATTTAATAAATTTAGTTCCAACTTCATTCACTTTGGCCTCGATGGCATCACCATTAACTTTTACAATAATATCTTGTGAATGAGTAACAAAAGATGATAAAATCAGAATAAGTAGTATTGAGTATTTCATAATAAAGTTAGTTAATTAATGATTTTTATCTTTCGGAAAATGTCTTAGGTTTCATTACACAAAAGTTTTTTGGTCTTTTATTATTAGACACAAATAGTTTTCTTTATTTTAATTTCCTTTTAGAAGTACGTTAAAATGTTTTAGAGCTTTTAATAATGATTTAGCTTCATTAAAGCCTCTAATACCTAATACAAGTTTATCTTTGCTTCTTTTATCTTTTTCTTTATTATATACTCTAGAAACATAAATATTAAGATAAGCTTTTGCATTAGTACGCTTATCAATTTCAACAAATTTGTAAACATTAAAAAAATCAAAAAGCAAATTGTAATTAGCTTTTTTTTCGTTTTCGTTGACTATTATTAACCTTAATAAATCATCTTCAAAGGATGCTATGTATTTTTTATTTTCGTCAAGATATACAAAAGAATAATTGTTAATATATTCTACAATGACATCTTTTGTTTCTTCTAATGACAACAATAAAAGTCCGTTTTCTTCTACGTTAGGTTTAATTAATTCAAAAGTTCCATTCTCAAAATTAACTATCACAACATCTTTTTTGTTTATACTATAAACTGGTCCTTTTAAATTATCGAACTTATGATACTTAATTACATCTATCCCAATCTCATCAACTTTAGCTTGAATTGAAGTCCCATCTTCTTTAACAATAATATCTTGTGAATGAGCAACAAAAAATGATAAAACCAAAACAAATAATATAGCTGTTTTCATAATAAAATTATTTAAAAAATGATTTTTCTTCTTCGGAAAAAGATTTAGATTGTAGTACAAACCCTTTAATATAGTCCTTTAATTCTTTTGAAGAAACTTCATTATAATGGTCTATAATAAACTGTTTATCTTCTTCTTTGTTTTTTCGATAACCAACGACTTTAGGTGAATTTTCTTGAACTCCCAACCTGACAACCCTAATTTCAATATTATCTGGATTTTCTAAAACAGCGTATTCAATTAAAGCAGTTCCTTCTTTAAAAAACTCTTTCTTCTCTTTAATACCTTTAGCAAATCTTGCCATTAATGTTAAAACTGCTCCTTTATAAGCAACTAAAACTTTACTATCTGTTTTGTTAACTTTAATTAATTCTTTATTTAATTTAATGGCTTGTTCTTTGTTACTAACAGCAACAACATAGTCTTTCCTTACTTTTGTTAAACTTGGAGAAAGCAAAAAAGTTGAAATAAACAATATAGATAACAACGTTTTCATTTAAGAATTTACTTTATATTTTGCATTCATTTTTAAAGCTAATGTTTCTTCAAAAAAGGTACTGTTTTTTAGTTTCAAAATACCATCTTCTTCAGAGTAGGAAATATTTAAAACCAAATTTGGGTGTATCTCAGGGTTAATTTTTGCCATAAATTTAATATTGGTCGATGTTTGTAGAAGCAACTTTTTTGAAAGTTCTTTTTCTGTCAATTCTTTAATAATTTGCATCATACAAACTCCTGGCATTATTGGATTTCCAGGAAAATGGCCTTTAAAAATATCGTGTGCGGCATTTAATCTTATTTTTGCAGTAATCTCGGTTTCCGAGCTTATTAATTCATCAACTTTATATAATCCTTCTATTAACATATTATTATTTTTTAAACTTTACAAGCTCGATATTAAGATTTATATTTTTGTGATTTATTACTATCAAATTTGCGTTATTATCTTTACTATTATCGAATAAAATTATCACTTTTTCTTTTCTTTTTGATGTGCTTACAATCTTGTCTAAAGTAGCTGATTTTTTATTATAAAAATAAAAATTATTTCTGTTTAAATTTGCTGTTTTATATACTTCAAAATTTTTAGATTGATATTGGTTAACAACATTTTGTTGTTCTGAAATTAATAATTTAAAATCTTTCTGAAATGTATTAACAATCATTTTCTTATCTAATTCTTTAACAATATAATTAACTGTAAAATTATCTTCTTCATATAAAAAATCGAATAATTTATTACCAAACTCTGTCGTAAAAACTACTCGATGTATGCCTTCAGATTGCTTTTTAACAATTAATATTCCTCCAAAATTATTACCATATACTTCGATTTTAGCTTTATAGACATAATCTTTCTTTATATCTGAAAAATAAGGATTTTTTACAATACTCTTTGACAGATCAACACCTAACAAGTCTTTTGTTGTTTTTAAAGAACAAGAACCTAACCCTAAAAAAAAGAAACTAATTAGTAAATATCGCATCGCTTAATGTGCTGTTATCAACTCTGTTTGAAAATATTATTTTTGTAAAATCTTCAGAAGGCTCAATCATTTTAACTTCTATTACTGCACCTGTTTTTTTATTAAAATGCAGCTCGAATGTTTTAATAAATTTTGCAAAATTTTTATCTTTTGAAGTAAGAATTACTTTATTATAATTCTCTGTTTTAGAATACAAAATATCGAACTGCTCTTCATCAAACATATCGCCTGTAACACTATTTATTATTAATTTATTTAACTGTTTAAAGAGTTTACTGGAGCTTATCTTTACATCGCTTTTTGTTCCTCCATCATTTATTAACAGAACATTATCTTTAAATATTACACTATATTGGTAGGGTTTTGTGTATTCCCATTTTACCCAATTTGGTGCTTTAAAAGTCATTTTACCTGAGGTTTTTATGTCTTCTGTAAGAAAGTCTAAGTGTTTATATTGTATAAAATCTGAGGTGATGGTTTTTGTTTTTTCTGAAACTTCTTTAATTTGGTTTTTAAAGGATGATATTTCTGAAGCGTTCATTTTCACCTCTTGGGCGTTTGCACCAAAAGTTAAAAACAACATCCCTAAAAACATAATATTACGCATAGGCTTTTGTATTAAAAAGTTGATCGATAGTTACCGATTTAATTTCTTTTTTATCTAAAACAACCAAAAACTGTTCCAATATTTCTATTGTTTTTTGGCTGGTATCGTGCAATAAAACAACATCGCCTTTTTTAATGTTTTTTGTTATTCTGTTTAGTATTTTTTCTTTTGTTTTTTTTGTTGTATCCAACGATCTAATACTCCAACCTACAGCATCTAGCTTTTCTATTTTTACTGCTTTAGCAATTCTTGGATTGGTTACTCCAAAGGCAGGTCGAAAAAAATTGGTTTTAATTTGAAATAATTCTGCTATTAAATCTTTGTTTTTTTTTAAATCAAAAATAACTTCCTCTGTTTTCAAAAATCCAAAATTATTACTGTGCGAATACGTATGGTTTGCGATGGTATGCCCTTGTTTAATTATTTCGGCAACAATTTCGGGGTGCTTTTCTACTCGATTCCCTATTAAAAAAAAAGTTGCTTTTGCATTATATTTTTTTAATAATCGCAACACTTTTGGGGTGAATTCTATATGTGGGCCATCGTCAAATGTAATTGCAATATTATTTTCTTTAACCGAATAATTACTATGCTTTGCATTTAAAAAATAATTCCATCGTATATGAAAAGAACCAATTACAGTAAGCATTACCCATATTAAAATCAATAAATTAATCCATAAAAAGGAAAAAGAATAAACCACTCTTAAAAGTATAAAAACCACTAAAAGAGGAATAAATATTCTATTAACATTTTTATAAGTTAACATGATTTCAGTAATACAAAACTATGATTTTTACCTCTATATTGGTTATATAATAACACGTTTTTGATGGAAGTTACCTCAACGGTATTCAATTTTAAACTTTGAGGGATTGTTTGCTCTTTTATCAATTTACAAGCTGTCCACACTCCAAAGGCAGAAGCTGTATTATACTCTCCAGAAAAATGTTTGTAATACACTTGTGCTGTATTTTTAAATATTAAATTTTGGAGCTTTTTATAGTGTTCATCATATTCAACATCTCCATTAATTCCTAAAACAACCAAATCAATTTCAGAAACAGATAAACTATTTTTAGTTAAAAACGTTTCTATTTTTTTTGTTAATCCCCCTTCCGAAAGCTCATTATATATAGCAACATCAATTAATTTTGCATAAGAATTATTTGTCTTTTTATTTTCTAAAACAAAGAATTGAGCTCCTTCTCCATAAACGGCTCCTTTACTTTCTGAAAGTAAAATACCATTAGCTAAAGTATCTTCATTTTTAACATGACCAATTAATTTTTGGGTTTCAAAAGTAAACTTACCTATTTCATCAACACCACCAATTAGCACATTTTTTTCTCCATCATCCATCATCATCATCATGGCATCAATCATGGAGGTTTCAAACGAGGTCGCATCGTGTACATAGGTAACATTATAGGCCTTACATCCCAAACCTAAAGCTATTTGTGCTCCAACGGTGTTATGCGTAGATTGTATAAATGCTGTTGGCGTTAAAAACTGCTCGTCGTTATCGATAATGTTTCTAAGAAATTTTTCAGAATCCTGTAAACATCCCATTCCAGAACCTGTAATTATTGCTTCAGGCGTTTCTAACAATGCATCTTTTAATGCAATTGAGGAGGCAACAGCTCCCATTTTTACACCAATTGACATTCTACGAATCATCGAAGGCTGAATATACTCTCTATAATTTGGTTTTTGTACCGAAACCAAATTGGTTGTTAATTCTTCAAAATCCTGAAAACCAGTGGCTGTATCTGTAGTTTTTTGAGCAGATACACATCCTATTCCGTTAATAAAATATTTGCTCATACTATGCTTTTGAAAAAATTAAAGTAGAACAATTTCCGCCAAATCCAAAGGAGTTTGAAAGTACGTGATTTAGTTCTTTTTGAACCAATTTAGTTTCAGGAATAATGTTGGTTTCTGCTATTGGAGTTTCGAAATTTAAATTCGGAAATACCATATTATTTTGTAATGCCAATACAGAATAAACAGCCTCAATTGCTGCTGCTGCTGCTAAGGTGTGACCAGTAAATGCTTTGGTTGAACTTATGCTTGGAATATTTTTTCCAAAAACGCTACAAATTGCAGCACTTTCGGAAGCATCGTTGTTTTCGGTTGCTGTTCCGTGGGCATTGATGTAATCTATTTCTTTAAAAGATAGGTTTGCTACTTTCAATGCTTTTTTCATAGCCAATGTAGCGCCTTCTCCATTTTTTGAAGAAGCAGTTTGATGAAAGGCATCATTTGCATTGGCATAACCAGAAACATAGGCTAACACTTTTTTGTTTTCTTTTTTTACACATTCATCCGATTCTAGCACTAAAAAAGCTGCGGCTTCTCCTAAGTTTAAACCTGTTCGGTTAGCGTCAAAAGGTCTGCAATTGGTTTCAGAAAGTATCATTAAAGTTTTAAAACCATTGATGGTAAATTTAGACATACAATCGGATCCTCCAACAATTACTCGGTCTAATTTTCCTGCTTTAATCATACGTGCTCCCAACATTATAGCGTTTGCAGCAGAGGAGCAAGCGGTACTTATTGTAGAAACAAAGTCTGTGATGCCTAAACTATTTGCTATTTTTGTGGAAGAATCTCCAGCAGAATGACTTGTAATAAATCTTCGGTTTTTGGTTTCTTGAAACTGAGAGTAAAAGTATTTTTCTGTTAAATCCATTCCGCCAACACTTGTTGCCGAAATTAATCCTGTTCTGCAAGAATTAATGTCTTTTATTTTTGCGTTTTTCACAGCTTGCTTTGCTGCAATCTCACCAAACAATGCCGTTCTAGAATAATTATGATTTTTTGGTAGTTTTAAACAAACTGCCAAATTATGGTTAGACATTTTTACCTCTCCTACTTTAATGTGGCTTTTATGGTTGGTTTTAATGTTTTCAATTTCAGAAATCCCTGGAGTTATATTTGTTAACGACTTATAGTTTTCTTCTACCGTATTTCCGATAGAAGATATAATTCCCATTCCTGTAATTGCAATTCCCTTAACCATAAAACTTTAAAAGACTATTATTTTTTTCTATGCTCGGTAATATAGGTTGCCATAACCTCTATAGATTCAAATATTTTTTTTCCTTCTTTTGGGTCTGTTAATCTAATTCCGTAATCCTTATCTAGCATAACGATAAGCTCTAATGCGTCAATTGAATCTAGTCCAATTCCGTCTCCAAAGAGTGAATCATTATCATCAAAATCTTCAATCGAAAGGTCTTCAAGGTTTAGTATTTCGATAATATTTTTTTTTAATTCTAATTTTAAATCTTCCATTTTTATGTATTGTATAATTGTTTTAAATTTTGTTCTGTATGTTCAATAATTCCTTTTTCAGAAACCAAATATAAAAAAGCTTCGTAGGAGTTTTTATCTATATTTACCCAACCTGCCAAAACAGACTCGCATTTGTTATTTTGTAGTAAGCTTTTTTCGTAATTATAATGAAAATTTGCATTGTATTTTTCAAATACAAAAAAACCATTTTCACTTTTTAATTGATGCCTAATACTAATTTCTCCAATGCCAATATTTGGCAATGTATATACAAATACTGCTGGGCTTGGAAAGTAATTATCTTTATCGTTTATTGAGTTTTGGTATTTACGATCGGTCTCTAAGCTTGATGCATTATTGGAGAGTATAATTGCTGTGTTTTTTTCTTTAGTATTTACTTCATTTAAAATAATCTCGGCAGAAAGAAAAGCGAGTTTACTCAACAAATCCATTTTAAAATATTTGGAATATTTAATTTCTAAAAACTGATAAACATCTTTAAAAAAATCTTTCACCTCTAAAGTATCTGCAGAAAAAACCAAGTCTCCGTTTACAGAAATTTCATTGTTTTTAATAGAACAATATTTTTGTATGTGCGTTTTTTTAAGCAAGTAAATTTATTTTTTCTTGCAAATTAAAATAGTATGGTTTTCTCCTATTTGGTTAATATCTTCTACCAAATACAAACCTGCTTTATCAATTAAGGTCATAAATTCTGAGGCTTTATACATCTTACTATTTCCGTTTGCCATTGTTGTAAAGTAGAGTGATGTTGCTTCTAAAATAAATTTTGCATTATCAAACTTTTGTCGATCTGTAAAGGTTTCCATAATAAACAACTCGGAGTTTTTATCCATAGAGTTTGCACAAACCGATAAGATTTTTACAATTTCATCTTTCGAGAAACAGTCTAAAAACTGGCTCATCCAAATAATATCTGCACCTGTAGGAATTTGAGGGTTTTCTGACAACCAATCTATTTCGTGACCTTCAATTCTATTTTCAAAACCATTCTTTTTTGCATTGGCTAAAGCTACGTTAAGTTGTCCAGAAAGATCTACCATTTTTACTTTCACATCTTCATTAAATTCACAACAGGTAATTGCAAATTTTCCGGTATTTGCTCCAACATCAAAAATCAATTTTGGGTTTCTTTTAAAAACTACTTCAAGTGCATCTTTAAAAACATAATCCGAATAATAGTGGTCAAACTCAAACCAAGACTTATTTTGTTGTGGTGTTAATTTTGAAAGCCCTTCGTAGATTGTATCCCAATTTCCTAATTCTTTTAAACCTTCTGCTTTTCCGTTTAAAATTGAATCGTTTAAATGATACAGCCCTTTATAACAAATGTCATTATTAAAATTAATATTTACATTTACCGTATTGTCAAAGGCAAGAAAGTAACCTATTTTAGTTAATTCGTATTTGCTATCTTTATTAATCAAGACTATATCCGAGCTTTCAGCAATTTCTAACAACACACCTACTCCATATTCGCTAACCGAAGTTCCTAAAGCTATTTCTTTAAGAGTTGCTCCATTTTTACTGTTAAAAATAAAGTCCATTATTCCAAGTTTCCGAAGAGAAATAGTTGCTTGAAAAATATAAGGTGCAAAGGCAATTTTTTGTGCTTCTTGAAGTGCTTCAACAGCTCTCATTGTTTTTTTTGACATGGTTAGTTTTTAAAGGTGTTTAGCAAAAATAATTAATTAGTTAGCCCAAATTTTTAAGTCGCTAATTTACGGTAAGTAATCGTTTCTTTCCAATATATCAAGCAATTAATCGATGATTTTTTTAAAAACAACAGCAGTATTACAACCTCCAAAACCAGAAGCTGTTTTTAAAAAAACGTTTAGTTCTTTGCTTACTAGTGTCTCTATTACGTTTATAGATTTCGATACTCCTAACTCGTCAAAACCTTTGGACGAAATTAAGGTGTTATTCTGAAGCGATTTTATTCCAATAATGGTTTCTAATAAACCTGAAGTTCCTAAGGTATGTCCAAAATATCCTTTTAAACTATTTAATGGTATTTCTAACATATTTAGCCTTTCAAAAGCAACAGCTTCCATTTCGTCGTTATAGTTTGTTGCGGTTCCGTGTGCAGAAATATAGTCTATATCGCTATTTTCTATCTCCGCTTCTTTTAATGCAGATTGAACGCTTAGCACCAAACCTTCACCTGTTCTTGAAGGTCCAGAAATATGATTGGCATCGTTGCAAGAACCTGCACCAAGAATTTGAATGGCATATTTATTTTTTTTTGAGGTTACCAAAACACTTGCTACTGCCTCACCAATGGTTATTCCCGCTCTGTTTTTTGAAAATGGTTTACAGGGCAAATCACTTATGGCTTGAAAAGAGGTAAAACCCGAAAGAATAAATTCTGAAACTAAATCGCCACTCACAATAATTACCTCATCATACACTCCATCTTTCACAAATCGTTGAGCTACAGCAACTGCTAATACTCCCGAAACACAAGCATTTGAAAGTACAATCGCTTCATTTTTAAAACCAAAATAATTTTGAATTTGCCTTCCTAATTCGGGTAAATAGCTTCTTTTTTTATCTGAGTAAAATTTTGATTTTGGGGAAAGTGTATCAATATTTCCTTTGGTAGTAGCAATAATTAAACCTGTTTTTTTTGTGATTTTTAGTTTAGATTCGTTTAGAATATTTGTCACAGAAAGCAACATCATTTTTTCGAGAGTTGTATAGTTCTCTATGTTTCCTATTTCTAAAAACGCACTATCTATTTTCTCTTTATCTACTTTGGAGCTATAATAAGATTCTCCTTGATTTCTTTTATATTCTTGTATCCCAGAAATTTCAGAAGCCAATTTCCTAAAGTTTTCTTCACTTGTAAAACCTAATGAAGAAATAATATTGTGGTTGGTTATAAATGTTTTTCTCATGTTATTTTAATAGTCCAACTTTTCGCTTCCAGTTTTCAAAAAATGGAGGTAAGTGCAAAAATAACTTATCATCGTCTCCTAAAAAAACTTGAGTTGTTTTACCTGTACAAACAACTTGATTAGCTTCATTATAAATTTCGTATCTAAATTTCATTTTTGCCGCAGGAGAATCTATAAATATCGTTTTTATGGTGGCAACTTCTCCATAACGCAAAGGATGTTTATGCTCGCTACTCGACTTTACAATTGGCGAGGTAAAACCGTTTTCTTTTTGCTCTAAATAAGAGATTCCGTGATGTCGCCCAAAAGCTTCTCTGCCGTCTTCAAAATACTGAATATAGTTGCCATGCCATACAATACCCAAAGGATCTGTTTCTACAAAACGAACTCTTATTTGACTGCTGAAGGTTATTTCTTTTATTAAATTAGACTGCATTTTTTCTGTTATTATATACTATTGAAATGGTGGTGGTAATTAGAAAAAACAAAAATAGTAAAAGTAAATCTAGTATTATTTCTGAAAGTCCTGCGTTTCTTAAAAACACATCGTAAAAAGCATTTAATCCCCAATTCATTGGTGATAGTTTTGAAATGAATTGCATAAAACTTGGCATTATAAAAACTGGAACCCAAACACCTCCCAAAGCTGCTAATACTACTACAAAAGTAGCTCCAAATGGTGCAGCTTGTTCTTGCGAAGTTGCAACTGTACCTAATAATAATCCCAAACCAACAGCTGCCAAACCAGAAAACAAAGCTACTATAAAAGCCAAAAATATTTTACCAGAAACATCTAATGTTGGTAATCCAATGGCAGGAAACAAATAGATTCCAACTAACATCATCAACATAAACTGTATTAAACAAACTACCAAAAAAACAATTGTTTTCCCGCCTAAAACAGTTGCATAAGAAACTGGATTTGTTCTTAATCGTACAAAAGTTCCTTGGCTTTTTTCTTTTACCATATTAATAGACAAAGGCACGATGATAAAAAATATAGCAAATAAAGTCCAAGCTGGCACATTGTGTTGTGCAGAATTTGGTAGTACCTCATCATCATCTAATTTTGGTGTTATTTCTTTAAAACTTATAAATTTTTCTGAATTAAAAGAAAAAGCAGACTCCTCGTCTGAGAGTTGTTCTTGAAAAGCTTTATAAATAGATTTAGTTTCAATTTCCGAAATCATTTTATCGATACTACTTTTTACAGAAAGCTTAAAAGATTGCTGTATTGCGGGATCAAAATACAATCTTACTTCTTTGGTCTTTATTTCTGAAGTCACTGGATGTTTCCCTTCCTCTTCCAATCCAAACTCTGCTAAAACTCCTTCTACATTTTGATTTATTTTTTTTTCTAAATCTTTCGATAGATTTTCAGGAATAACGATAGCTAGTTGATACGCTCCTTTAAAAACAAGATTTCTGGCTTCCTCTTCATTCTCTTTATAAACAACATCAAATAGGTTTTGCTCTTTTAAACTTTCAGAAACACTTTTAGAAATTTTTCCTTTGTCGTTATCGACTAATAAAACTGGAATTTTGGTTTTATTTATACTCTTAAACGAGCTATCTTGTATTAATGTAATAGTAATTATTAATACTAAAGGCATTACAAATAAAATGGTTAACCCTCCTAAATCGCGAGTTAGCAATAAAGATTCTTTATATGCAGAGTTCCATAATTTATACATGATCACGTAGTTCTTTTCCTGTAAATGCTATAAAAACATCTTCTAGGTTATGTGCATTCTCTTTATTGTTAATTAGTTCTGAAGGTTTTCCTTTTATAATAATTTTACCGTGATCGATAATGGCAACTCTGGTGCAAAATTTTTCAGCTTCATTTAAATGATGCGAAGTGTAAACAATAGTTGTACCTTCTTTATTTAATTTCTGAAGGTGTTTAATTATCACATTTTTAGATTGCACATCTACTCCAACTGTTGGTTCGTCTAAAAATAAAATTTTAGGTTGATGAAGGATACTTGCAATTAAATTGATTCTTCGTTTCATTCCTCCAGAAAACACTTCAATTTTTTTATTCGAAAATTCTGAAAGACCTAATTTATCAAGATAATCACAGATAGTGTTTTTAAGTTTTTTTCCTTTTAAACCGTACATGCTTCCAAAATAATGAAGGTTTTCGTAAGCAGTTAACGATGGATAAAGTGCGTATTCTTGCGGAACAATACCAATTAACTGTTTAAGTTCTTGCTTGTTATTTGTGTAATTAAGACCGTTAATTAAAAAAGATCCTGAAGTTGGTTTTATCAAGGAACAAAGCATGGATATTAGGGTTGTCTTTCCTGCTCCGTTAGGTCCTAAGATGCCAAATATTTCTCCGTCTTCAATATTCAAACTTAGATTAGAAACCGAAAAATTTTCCGCTCCTTTATACTTTTTTGAAAGTTGCTGAATTTGAAGCATACAAATTTATTTTATTGTTTTTTTTAGTTGAGTAAAAAACACTTTTTCTCTGTCTGCAATTTCATCTAATTGTGTTGCAACACTCTCGTAAGAATCTTGTAGTGCTTTTCTGTTTTTATAGATTCTTGAAGCATTTAAGGCGAAATCTCTCCATAAATTACCAATTTCGGTCATTTCTTTCGATAATTCGGCTAATTTGTTATTTTTTAAAATCGCACTAGATTCCTGTAAAAAGGCAGCAAAAATATAACGAAAACCTCCACCACCTGTTCCTATTTCTTCTTGCATTCTTACAATCTGCCCTAAGTAATGATTTGCCTTTTTTACGCCATGTTTCTTTGGCCATTTACGAATAAGGCTTGCTACATGTTTAATTCCTTTTACTCCTAAAATTGGAATAGGAGCTAACATATCTTTGCAGGTTTGCTTGATTCCTTTTATAATAGCATTTTTTAAATCTAATTCTTTCGGGAAATCTATTGGATAATAAATATGTCCTTTGGGAGCAAAAGCACCTTTTGCAAAACGTACTTTTTCTAATTCTCTTTCGGTTAGCTTTGTAACCTTTTCCATTATAGGGTCGCTAATTAAATACGAATTATCTTCTTTTCCATAGACTACTAAGTTATGAGCATTAAAATGAAAGCGATATTCGTCTGGAAAATAGGCTAAATTAAAAACTCCAACCTGAAGTCCTACAGGGTTGTTTTGGGCTAAATTTTCATCTAATCTAGCTTTTGCTTCTTTTGGATTTTTAAATTTTTCTTTTTTAATTTTTATTCCAACGCGTTTTGCGAATTTTTTAAATATCTGTCCAGGCATTACTCGATAAGTAATTGCAGGTGCATGATTTACTTTTAAAAAAGGAATGTAACAGTATAAAAGACCCGAGCCAATACCAAAAACCATTGGCTCGCTTACAGGAAAACCATTATATGCCATTAAGTTTGAAACTACACCATTTTCGCAATGAGCGGTTTGTTTATGTGTAAAGTCTATCTTCATAAAATCATTCTTTTATTTGCTGCAATTCTGTAACCGAAATATTAAAGACCTCAGCATATTTTTCTAATACTTTAGTAGATAATTTTTTAAAAACTGAAGGTTTAAAATGTTTTTTAACTCGCCAACTCCATACACCGACATAGCTAGACAAAATAGAGACATCCATTTTATTAAGTTCCATGTAATATTCTATAGGGCTTGTTTCATTGTTTACAACTCTTTTCATTGCCCTTTCTGTACGTTCATTTATTTCCTGAATTGCATTATCTAAGGCTATTTTTTTTGGATTCCACCCTGTGCTCTTTGCAGTTATATACTCTCCATTTTCATCAACTGCATAACATAGTTCTTTAAAACTAGCAGACCCTAAACTGCTTTTATCTTGTGGCACATCTTCTTTTCTCATAACTAAACTTCATGAATTAAGAAATTAAATGTACAATTTACAATTAATTTATTTTCTATAAAGGTGGAGCATTTTATATGGCATATACAAATCGAATCTGTGTCGAATCTCGAAATTAAGGATGCTCTTGTGGTAATATATTCGCCTACTTTGGGTAGATTAAAAATTTCAATTTTTTTAATCGCACTTATATAACCCATTAATTTATTGCTTTCTCCTGTAAGATCATCCTCTAAGAAAAAACCTTGACCTACAATAGCAGTTGATGTTTGGGCTGCATTTTCAATGAGTCCCGATGCGGTTAAATAGTTGTTTTCTACAAAAATACAATTTTCGATTATAGGCAATCCTGATGTTACAGATTCATTATCAATTTTTAGTAAATCTTTTACCATTAACATAACTCCTCTGTGCGGCAAAAAATCTTTAAAGTCTTTATTTTCTAGGCTTCTACTCATAAAACAGCTAGTACTGTTTTCATTTCACTTAATGCAATGATTTTTTCATTACATTTTGTTTCTATTTTCACTAAAGTTACACCTGCCATTTCGAACAAAATAGTTGCCGTTGTAACTAATTCGTCTCCTTTTTTTGGAAGATTAAAAATTTCAACCTTTTTAATTGCACCTATATATCCTGTTGGAGCAGGCTCTTGTTTTAAAAAATATTGATATCCTGTAAACAGTGCAACCGTTTGTGCCATATTTTCTACAAGCCCCGAAGTTGTAAATGTTGATTGAAAGGTAAATATATTTGCGTCATAAATTGTAAATCCTGAAACTATTTTGTTTTCAGAAAAATAAAACAACTTATCGACCATTACAAATGGTGCCTTTTGAGGAATTAGATTATTAACCTCTTCTTTATTGGTTATTGGGTTTTTAAGTAAATTCATTTAACACACGGTTAAAAAAGCATACGCATAAGAGAAACGTGCACTTTCTGGTACAGAAAGTAAAATAGTATCTCCTTTTTTAAGTTTTCCTGATGCTACTAATTCTTCAAGCATTATATAAATAGAACCTGCTCCAATATTCCCTACTTTATCAAGGTTCATAAACCAGTTGTCCCAAGGCACTTCAATATCTTGTTTTACCATTTCGTCATACAGCCTATCTCTAAAGTAGTAAGAAGAAACATGTGGCAGGTAATAAGTGATGTCTTTTGGTTTTATACTATTTTTTTCTATTGCATCTTTTAGGCTTTCTACTCCTTTTACTAGAATGTTTTCACTTAATAATTTTACATCTTGTTTTACTGAAAATAGTGATTTTTTCTTCCAGTCTTCAACAGGGTATTCTGCCCATGGCTTTAATGTTCCATCTTCTAATTTATCTCCTCCAGCGTACATACAAACTTCTAATTCGTGAGCATAGGAATAGCCTTTCATCCATTCTATTTTTAACGGAAAATCTCCTTTTGGTTCGTTTTCTAATAAAAAAGCACCCGCACCATCTGAAAGCATCCAACGTAAAAACTCTTTTTTAAAAGCGAGAACTGGAGTTTCTTTAAGTTTTTTTAAATGAGAAATTTCATCTTCATACATATCTGCACTCATCCTCGACGACATTCTTTCAGAACCGGTACAAACAGCATTGTTTACTTGGTTTGACATAATCGCCATATAACCATATTTTAAGGCATTCATTCCAGAACAACAAGCTCCAGATGGAGAATTAACTTCTAAATTCACATTTTTTAAATAGCCATGAACCATAGACGCGTGTGAAGGCAACATTTGATCTGGACTGGATGTACCGCAAGAGAGTAGTTCAATTTTATTTTTACCAAAATCTTTATCACACAATAACTCTATCGCTTCGCTAACTAATTGTGCGTTGTTATGCGTAACATTACCATCGTCATCAATAGCATAATACCGAGTTGTAATTTTATTATTTCGCAAAACAATTCGTCTTGCTTTTGAAGTTTTACCATCTATTAAACCAAGTTTTTCTTCCATTTGATTATTTTCAATTGGGTTATTTGGTAAAAACTTAGAAATTCTTGTTATATAAACGGCGTTCATTAATTCTTCTTTATATGTACAGATGAATAATATTTTTTATCTCTATTTCTGCTTTTGGTTAAGGGAATAAAAGTTAGCAAAAATAGCAAAAAAACTATTGGTGCAATTAACCATATTGCAACGGTTAAATATATACTAAATAACTTAATAAATGGCTGACGACTTTCACTATTCGCAATACCTTTAGAACTAATAAAATTTGCCCATTTACCAAACAAAACATTTGCTCGTTTATCCATTACAATTAAAAAAGGCTTTATTACTATTGCGTTTTTTTTAAGTAATTGCCCTTGGAGGTTCTCGTAATTTCCTTTTAGCAAACTGTTTAATATTACAGGACCAAATTTAGTAGATTCACTTATGTCTTTATCAGAAACTCCTGGCTTCGGAAAGATTCCTAAAAACTTGGTTTTAACTCCTTTCATCATCCAATGCAAGATGGTAATTACGCTAATATGATTAATATGCCGATCTACCAAAGCAATGTTTCCAACAAGATTCGCTTTGTTTTGAATCAATAATTCTTTCATCTTTTCTTGTGCCATAATCCACATATTCCTACAACCAATAACAGTTACTGTTGGTGTGTTTTTAAATAAAATCTTTGCTATGTCTGATGTTAAAAAAGAATTAACGGGTATCGACGGCGACAAATACCATACTTGATAAGAAAGAATAATTAAATCGTATTTTTCTTTTAAGATTGGATCTTCTAGACCTACCAACTCGGAAGAAATTTGTAAAAATGTCTCTGGAAAAGCGTTAAAAAAAGTTTTTTTATCCCAAGGAAATGGAAAGTTTTTTTTTAATTTTATTTCATAGAAAGACAGATTAACTTCAGAAGAGTTTTCTAATTCTCTTGTGATATTCTTAGAAATATCTAACAACTGCCCTGACTGGGAATAATATACAACTAGTACTTTTTTCAAAATTATATTATTTTATATCATTCCAGAAATCAAAATAGTTAAACCATTGGTAAGGATATTTTTTTAAGATTTCTTCGATGCTCTGCGTGTATTTTTTTAATAAATCTTGAGCATCTCTTTTTGTAAATTTCACTTCTCTTGCATAAAATTGGTAATGTTTCGAGTTTTTTTTCATGATATACAAAAAAAGAACAGGGACATTTAGTCTTGAGCCTAATAAAAAAGCTCCTGCTGGAAATTTAGCTTCTTGTCCAAATAATTTTTCTGAGAGCGTTTTACTTCCTTCAAAATAACGATCGCCAGTAACGCAAATTAGTTCGTTATTCCGCAACGATTCATTGATTTGAAATATATGTGATAAATCGTCTCTTACTATTATAAATTTCATGTTTGATTGTAATGAAAATTTATCTAGGTAACTTTTGATTGCTTGATGCTCATTATCGGTAGTTACCAAGCTAATTTGGGAAGAATTATCAAGTTCTGACAAAAAATAATCGGCTATTTCAAAATTACCTACGTGAGCACTTATTAATATTCCGCCTCTTTTATTTTTAAGTAATCTTTTAATATTATTGTCTCCATCAAAACTGTAGGTAAACTGTTTTGACATCCCAAAAGATATTGCAAATTTATCTATAATAGTTTGTCCAAATGTGTAATAGCTTTTATAGACTTTAAAAAAACTTTTAAACTTAGAATATTTTAACCGTTTGTGGAAGTAATAAAAACTAGCTTTACTTCCTTTAACAGAAAAAAACAAATAATATAATGCAACAAAATAAAGTATGAAATAGGCAGACTTAACTCCTAGTTTTCGAATAAAAAAAATAACTATTTTGTATCCGAAAAGTGCTCCTTTCGATTTTCCATCCCATTGAGCCATTTTTAGAAGATATTATTTTAATTTTCGATAAATTAAATCGTAAAAATCTTGAAGAGTTACTGTGTTTTCAAAATCTTCTGCATCTAGCTTAACATTAAAATTAGACTCCACAGAAACTACTAAATCTATATAATCTAAGCTATCAAGTTCAAGTGTTTCTTTTAAGTTTGCTTCTGGAGATATATCATCTTCTTCTACTTCAAACTCATCAATTAAAAACTCGTTAGTTTTATTAATAATCTCTTCAATATCCATAGTAATTTGTTTACTCATATTATTATATAAATTTCTTAATAATTATTGCTGAATTTGTACCTCCAAACCCAAAGGAATTGGACAAAAATACATCAATTTTTTTATTTAACGTTTTCTTAATTAAATTTAATTTTGAGGCATCTTCATCTGGGTTAACTAAGTTAATATTTGGAGCTACAAATGAATGTTCCATCATTAACATAGAATAAATAACTTCGCTTGCTCCTGCCATCCAACATTCGTGACCTGTCATAGATTTTGTAGAGCTAACAGGTGTTTTAAAAGATCCAAAAACGTCAAAAATTGCTTTTGCTTCATTAGCATCTCCAACGGGCGTTGAAGTTGCATGAGCATTTATATAATCTATTTCTTGTGGTTTTATTTCAGCTTGTTCTAAAGCTTTACGCATTGCTCTTGAAGGCCCTTGAAAATTAGGTGTAGAAATATGATCTCCGTTTGAAGAAAAACCATACCCAACAACTTCCCCTAATATTTTAGCTCCTCTTTTTACAGCAGATTCATAACTTTCTAATATCAATGTTGCTCCTCCTCCGCTAGGAACCAGCCCGTCACGATCACGATCAAACGGTCTTGATGCTTTACTTGGGTCTTTTGTATTAACCGAAAAAACACCCAAACCATCAAAGCTTGCCATTGCATATTTGTTTATTTCTTGAGCACCTCCACAAATAATACAATCCTGTAATCCACTTTTAATAAGTTGGTAAGCAATTCCAATAGAATGCGATCCACTTGCACAGGCAGCACTAATGGTAAAATTTACACCTGTTAACTTAAAAATTGTAGAAAGGTTCATGGTAATAGTAGAATTCATAGATTTAAAAATAGCACCCGAACCAACTAGCGTAGTATCTTTTTTTATTCTTATCTTATCTACAGATTCGATAATAGATTTTGCGGTACTGTCGTTTCCGTATATTATACCTACTTCGGTATTATTAATAAAATCTTGAGAAATTCCTGCATTTTTTAACGCTTCTAATGTAGCAACATAAGCATAGTTAGATTCTTCGCCAAAACTTATTCGCTCTCTTCTATGAAGTAGTTTTTTTAAGTTTACAGAATCTACCATTCCTGTAAGGCTAGACCTATATCCAAAATCTTCTCTTTCTTTATCGAATATTATTCCAGATTTACCATTATACAATGAGTCTTTTACCTCATCAATATTTTTACCAATACATGAGTAAATTCCCATTCCTGTTATTACAACTCTCCTCATTTTCTGAATGTAATTTTACGAATAAATTCCGCCGTTAATATTTATAACCTCTCCAGTAATATATGATGATTTTTCTGAAGCTAAAAAGGAAACTAAATGTGCTACTTCTTCTGCCTTTCCAAATCTGTTTATAGGAATCATTTTTTTTAGTTCTTTTTCATCCAACCCGTTTGTCATGTCTGAAACTATAAAGCCTGGAGCTACTGCATTTACAGTTATTTTTCGTTTTGCTACTTCTTGTGCTAATGCTTTTGTTGCAGCTATTACTGCTCCTTTTGCTGCTGAATAATTGGTTTGACCCGGCGTTCCTTTTAACCCTGAAACCGAAACCATATTAATAATCCTTCCGTAGCGATTTACTAGTAAGTTCTTAATTAATTTATTGGTAACATTAAAAAAACCATTTAAGCTGGTATCAATCACACTTTTCCAGTCTTCATTTTTCATCCACATAAATAAATTATCCTTGGTGATTCCTGCATTATTAACTACTACTTCTATTATTGAATTTTTATTTAATTCGTGCCAATTATCTAAAACCGTATTAACTTGTTCTGCATTTGCAACGTCAAACTGAAGCAATTCTCCTTGACCGCCAGCTTCTATAACTTTCTGCAAGGTGTTTTCGGCTGCTTCTTTATTACCTTTATAATTAATAAGTAATTTATAATTTAGATCTTTGGCTAGTTGTTGGCATATTGCACTTCCAATCCCTCTTGAACCTCCAGTAACTAATGCGTATTTTGTTTTTTTAATTTTTTCTTTCATTATTTTCTTGTAATAAAGCGTCCTAAATTTTTTATTTTGAAAACAATTCAGCTTTCTGCCACCATTTTCCTCCTAAAACCTCTCCGTTCTCATTAATAAATCCCCATTTTTTTTTGGCAGAAACTCTTGCAAGCCCATTATGAAAACCTTTGATGTTGTTTTTTGAGAATATGGAGAGTCCTTTTGCTGTTATTTCGTAGCTTTCATCTATTTTCATGGTTCCTGAAGCATCAATAAAGCCCCATAATTTATTTTGCTTTACAGGTGCTAATCCTTTATCTCCAAAAACCTCTGCATCTTTATATTTATCGGCAATCACCATTTCTCCTTTTTCATTTATATATCCCCAGAGTTTATTTTCTAATGCAGGAGCAAAACCGTTTCTAAAAGATTTTACTCGTTTAAATCTTGGTTGGATTACCCATTCGGCTTTTGCATTAACAAAGCCCCATAACTTATCTTTACGAGCGTAAGTTAATGCTTGGTTAAATTTAAAACCTTCAATTTTATTAATTTCAGTATTCTTATAAAATTCATTATTAGATATAATACCAAGTATTGTTCCTATTTTTGCCCAAATACCTACTTTACTATATTCTCCAATACCCTCGTAATTTAAGCTTACAATTACTTTTCCTTTGGTATCTATTATACCCCATTTTTCGTTGTTTCTAACTTTCGCATGTCCATTATTAAAAGGTTTAATTGCGTCGTAAGTTGGTTCTAAAACCACCTTACCGTTAGTTCCTATAAGTCCTAATTTATTTTCAACTTTATAAAAAGCAACTCCGTCATTAAAGTCAAAATATTTTTCTGAAACAGGAGTTTCTAAAACTTGGTTGGAAGTATCTACATAACTCCATTTTTCATCTTTCAAAACCAAAACAAACCCTGAGTTAAATTTTTTGATTTTAGCATATTGTGGCTCAATCACCCATTCTCCTTTGGCATTTATTAATCCCCAAATTTTTCCGTCTTCTGAAACCGCTGCATAACCTTCAGAAAAACTTTCTGCTCTTTTATATTTAGTCGGGATTACCAACTCTCCAGATTTATTTATAAAACCTCCCATATTGTCTTCTACAACTAGAGCTAGTTCTTGAGCAAAATAACTTTGGCTTATAAGCACAACTGTGAATAAAAATAAAATTAATTTTTTCATAATAAAAAATTTAATAGTTAGCTATATAATCTTTTACCTTGTTTACAAAAGGATACATGACTACGTCTTCTGTAAAGATAGGTACTATTTCTCGAATAGCATCGTACATCTTTTTAGTTTCTGAAGACACTTTATCTTGAACCTTTAAATACTCAATAGCTTGAACGATGGTGATTAACTCGATAGCAATCACTTCAAAAGAATTCTCGATTACTTTCTTAGTAATTAACGCAGCATTGGTTCCCATACTCACAATATCTTGATTGTCATTATTATTAGGAATACTGTGCACGTACATTGGATTGGATAACATTTGGTTTTCTGCCGTAGTAGAAGTTGCCGTAAATTGAACGCCTTGCATCCCAAAATTTAATCCTAATTTTGCTAAGTTCACAAAAGCAGGTAAACAATCGTTAAGGCGAGGGTTTAACAGATAATTTAATTGCCTTTCTGCCAGTATAGTCATTTTTGTAACTACTAACTTTAGTTTATCCATTTCTAAGGAAACATAATCACCGTGAAAATTTCCGCCATGATAAACAGTTTCTTTTTCAACATTTACTATTGGATTATCGTTGGCTGAATTTACTTCTTCAATCAGAATTTTCTCTGTGTGATTCAAAGTATCTAACACAGGCCCTAAAATTTGAGGGACACAACGTAAGGAATAATACTCTTGTACTTTTTCTTCAAAAACAGTTACCCCATTATTATCTTTATATAGATGTTGTTCTCGTTTTCTTGTTAAAGTACTATCTACTAAATGCTCCCGCATCATTTTTGCTATATTTTGCTGACCTTTATGTTTTTTAGATTCGTTTAATTCGTAAGACAAATGATCGTCATAAGCTTGTACAATTTCATTAATTGCAGACGAAGCTATAACAGCCCAGTTTAATAATTTTCTAGTATTTACAGTGTTTATTAAGCCTACTCCTGTCATTACCGAGGTTCCGTTCATCAAGGCAAGTCCTTCTCGTAATTCCACTTTTATAGGCTCAAGATTTTCAATTTTAAAAACTTCTTGTGTTGGCTTCAATTCTCCTTTATAAAAAACTTCTCCTTCACCAATTAACACCAAAGCCAAATGTGCCAACTGTACCAAATCTCCACTAGCACCAACGCCGCCATGTTCAAAAATTAACGGTGTAATATCTCGATTAATCAATTCTGTCATTAAATGAATTACAGAAATATGAACCCCCGAATTTCCCAAACACAACGTATTTAATCTCGCCAACATAGCAGCCTTTACACATTGTGGTGGAAGCGGATTTCCTGTTCCTGATGCGTGACTTCTAATTAAGTTATATTGAAGTTGAATGCGTTCAGAATCTTGTATTTTATATTGTGCCATCGGACCAAAGCCAGTATTCACTCCATAAATAGTTTTATTTTCTGAAAACTTTTTTAAAAACTGAAAACTTTCTGTCACTCTATCTACAATTGTCTCGTCTATTTGAAGTGCATCTCCTTTAAAAACCACCTCTTTAAAACGCTCAATATCTAAACTTCCTTTGTCCTTTAACATTTAATAATTATTGAATGATTTTAGGATTAAAATCATTAATTTAGTATGCAAATTTAATACAATTTTAAAAACTAAAATAAACTATTTTGAAAGATACCATAATTGATGTTTTAATCATCGGCGCAGGTCCATCTGGCTGTATTGCTGCCTCTTATTTAAACAATAATAAGATGAACATAAAAGTAGTTGAAAAAAACAAGTTCCCGAGATTTGTTATCGGCGAAAGTTTATTGCCACGATGTATGGATCATTTTGAGGAAGCTGGTCTCCTAGAGTGTTTAAAAAAGAGAAACTATGAAGTTAAAAAAGGAGCTCGTTTTATAAAAGGTGATGTAATTTGCGAGTTTGATTTTAGCAAAAAACATACACCAGGTTGGGATTGGACATGGCAAGTACCGAGAGCAGATTTTGATAATACCTTAGCTAATGAACTAATAAAAAATGGTGTAGATTTAAAATTTGAACACGAAGTTGTTGCGGTTTCGTTTGATGAAAACGGAATTTCAACCACTACTATAAAAGATGAAAACGGAAACAATTACACAATAAGAGCAAAAAAAATTATAGATTCTAGTGGCTACGGAAGGGTTTTACCAAGACTTTTAGATTTAAGTTTGCCTTCAGAATTACCAAAACACTCATCTGTTTTTACTCACGTGAAAGATTTAAATCGCCCCAAAGGCTATCAAGGAACAAGAATCTCGTTTGATATCACAGATACAAACACTTGGCTTTGGGTGATTCCTTTTAAAGACAATACCACAAGCATAGGCTATGTTGGGACTACAGAATATTTGGAATCTTTTAAAGGAAATACAACTGATAAATTAAAAGCAATGGTTCGAGAATCCGATTTCTTTAAGGATCGTTTTGAAGGAATTGATTATTCGTTTGACCCTATAATGATAAAAAACTATTCTATTTCGGTAAAACAACTCTTCGGAAATGGTTATGCTTTAACTGGCAACAGTACTGAGTTTTTAGATCCTGTTTTTTCATCGGGAGTAACTTTTGCTACAGAATCTGCCTTATTAGCTGCTAAATTAACCACCAAAGAAATTAATGGAGAAATTGTAGATTGGCAAAAAGATTATGCCGAATATATTTTAGAGGGCGTCAACGTTTTTGCTTCGTATGTTAAGGAATGGTATTCTGGAAACCTTCAAACCTTGTTTTTCCACCGACCTGAGAACCCAGAAATAAAAAAACAAATTTGCGCTGTATTAGCTGGTTATGTTTGGGATAAAAGCAATCCGTTTGTGAAAAAACATAAACGAATTATTAGTACTATGGCACATCTAATTAATATGAAAAATAAAGAAACCGAGTAAAATTCGGCTTCTTTATTTAACAAAAAGGGCTATCTCTTATTTATATGCTTTTTTTAACAATAAGCCTACTAATGATTTTCCTGTTTTCGCATATCCTTCACCTATGCGATCTTCATTACTAAAACTACCCATGTAAGAATCACCAGGAGCTTTATCAGCAGTGATTTCTAGCAACACTTTGTCTCTATTTGCTGTTTCAACAAATTTAAGAATTGTACTTACTTTTGCACCTTTTTTCATGACACCCACATTATAACCAGGGTAAATCCATACGGTCTCAACAATTAAAGTATATTTAGCTTCCGTTAAATCCTGAAAGAAAAAAGCATCTATTTTTTCTTTTTTCAAATATCTATTTACTAATTCTAAAAATTTTGGAGCATAAACAAGTTCTCTACTTGCTATCCATTTTTTTTCCCAAGCCTTTCCAACTCCTCTAGATTTTTCTTCTAGTTTTGCAGAGCGTTCTTTCATATACTCTTCATTAGTCTTATTATCATTATAGATTGTCATATTATCATAGACAAACTCTACATTAATTTCTTTTTGACCTTTAAGGAAAGAAAAGTCTCCTCCTTTTTGAACTTTCATTTTTTGACCAAACGAAAATATGGTTATCGTTAACGCTAAGATAAATGTGATTTGTTTTTTCATTATAAATGTTTAGTTTTTTGTAAAGGTAATTAATATTATTGTAAGTAAAATTTCATCTAATTATTTACTTTTAAATTTCGCTTTCGGCTGAAGCATTCTTTTTATTTCATTTAGCTTCATCAATGCTTCCACTGGCGTTAAGGTGTCGATGTCAATACCTAATATTTCTTCTTTTATCCCCTCTAAAAGCGGATCATCTAACTGAAAAAAACTAAGTTGCATTTCATCTTTTGCGATAGCTTTCATTTCTTCGGTAAGCTCTTCAGAAGAATGTGACTTCTCTAAACGTTTTAATATTTTATTAGCACGATCCAACACCGCTTGCGGCATTCCAGCCATTTTCGCAACGTGAATTCCGAAGCTATGATGCGATCCTCCTGGCACTAACTTTCTAAGAAAAAGTACATTGTCTTTCAATTCTTTTACCGAAACATTGTAGTTTTTAATCCTATCAAAAGTTTCGGTCATTTCATTAAGTTCATGGTAATGTGTTGCGAATAAAGTTTTTGCTTTTGAAGGATGTTCATGTAAATATTCGCTAATTGCCCAAGCGATTGAAATTCCATCGTAGGTACTGGTTCCTCTTCCTATTTCGTCTAAAAGCACCAAACTTCTGTCCGAAATATTATTTAAAATACTAGCAGCTTCGTTCATTTCGACCATAAAAGTAGATTCGCCCATCGAGATATTATCGCTTGCTCCCACTCTGGTAAAAATCTTATCTACCACTCCCAGTCGAGCAGCTTTTGCAGGGACAAAACTTCCTATTTGTGCCATTAAAACAATGAGTGCTGTTTGCCGAAGTATCGCAGATTTACCACTCATATTCGGACCCGTAATCATAATAATTTGCTGCATCTCCCGATCCAAATACACATCATTGGCAATAAAAGGTTGGTCCGGAGGCAATTGTTTTTCGATTACTGGATGCCTTCCTTCCTTTATATCAATTTCGAAAGTATCGTCTAATAAAGGTCGGGAATAGTTAGATTCTTTTGCATTTGACGCGAAGGAACACAAACAATCCAACTCGCCAATGAGTCGTGCATTTTGTTGCACCTGACCTATAAACTGAAGCATCCATTCAATTAGTTTACTAAATATTTCTTGCTCTAAAATGCCTATTTTTTCTTCGGCTCCTAGAATTTTTGTTTCGTATTCTTTGAGCTCTTCAGTAATATAACGTTCTGCATTTACTAGGGTTTGCTTCCGAATCCATTCTTCAGGAACTTTGTCTTTATGTGTGTTTCTAACTTCTATATAATATCCAAAAACGTTGTTGGAAGCAATTTTTAAAGAAGAAATTCCGGTGCGTTCTGTTTCTCTTTTCAACATCGAGTTCAGGTAATCCTTCCCTCCTTTTGCGATACTTCTTAGTTCGTCTAATTCTTCCGAAACTCCGGGTGCAATCGCATTTCCTTTTTGAATATTTACAGGTGATTCTTCATTTAAAGTGGCTTTTATTTTTTCTCGAAGCAAGTCACAATCTTGTAATTGCTCACCAATAATTTTAATAGATTCGTTATCGGCTTTTTGTGCTTGAGCCTTAATAGGAATAATGGCTTCCAAGGAATTTTTAAGCTGAATGACTTCCCTTGGACTTACTTTTCCAGTAGCAACTTTAGAAATCAATCGTTCGATGTCACCAATTCGTTTTATATGCTGCTGAATATTCTCTAAAACGGAAGGATTTTCCAACAAATAACTCACCACCTCGTGACGCGTAATAATTTTGTCTTTGTTTTTTAATGGAAGGGCAATCCAACGTTTTAAAAGCCGTCCTCCCATAGGCGAAATGGTCTTGTCAATCACATCCAATAAAGTCACTGCATTTTGAGATTTAGAATGATACAATTCTAAATTTCCGATGGTAAAACGATCCATCCAAACATATTCATTTTCGGCAATTCTTGAAATTTTTGCGATGTGCTGCAACTTATCGTGACGGGTTTCTCCTAGATAATGAAGTGCCGCTCCAGCTGCTATAATTCCTGATTCTAAATGCTCAATTCCGAAGCCTTTAAGCGAAGTAGTTTTAAAATGATTGTTTAAAGTTTCGGTAGCATAATCGGTTTGAAACACCCAATCTTCTAGATGAAAAACATGAAAATTATCGCCAAAGGTTTCAGAAAACAACTTTCTTTTTTGCTTAGAGAATAACACTTCCGAAGGGCTAAAATTCTGAAGTAATTTATCAATATATTCCGCAGATCCTTGTGAAGTTAAAAATTCTCCTGTAGAAACATCTAAAAAAGAAACACCAATTTCTTCTTTCTTGGAAGTGGAACCAAAATGAATCGCTGCTAAAAAATTATTAGATTTTGATTGTAAAATATCATCGCTTAAAGCAACTCCCGGAGTTACCAATTCGGTAACCCCCCGTTTTACAATAGTCTTGGTTTGCTTAGGGTCTTCTAATTGATCGCAAATGGCGACACGGCAACCTGCCATCACCAACTTTGGTAAATAGGTATTTAAGGAATGATGTGGAAACCCTGCCAATTCAATCTTCTCGCCATTACCTCCGTTATTTCTAGCAGTTAATGTAATGTTTAATATTCCTGCAGCTTTGATAGCATCTTCTCCAAAGGTTTCGTAAAAATCGCCCACACGAAATAATAATAAAGCATCTGGATATTTCGCCTTGATGCTATTGTATTGCTTCATTAAAGGGGTTACTTTCTTTACCATTTCTATAAATAATCTGAATAGGCTAAAGTAGAAAAATACTTCTTTTCATTAAAATCCTTTTCATCTGAATTATTGAGTTTTATCAACAATTTTGGAAATTGTACTTTTGTATTTATTGAGTTTAATAAGCTTCATCAAAATTACAAAACCATATGAAAAATTTAAATAAGATTATCAATTTGTTTTTTAGTCTATTCTCACTTGTTTCGTTCGGTCAAGAAGGAAACCTGGATACTACTTTTGGAGATAATGGAATAAAATTATTTTCAATAGAAAGTGAAAGCACAAGAGGGAGAAAATTACTTGTACTTGAAGATAATTCAATAATTCTAGGAATAAGAAGCGAAATTAACGCAAGCAATCCAACAGGATTCTATATATACAAATTGCTTGAAAATGGTGATATAGATCTCAATTTTGGTCAAAATGGTTATTTATATTTTTCAAATGGTAATAACGGTAATTCTTTTTTTGGAGAAATAGTCAAACAAAGTGATGGTAAATTATTATTAAAATGCTCAATAGATGGTGATTCTAAGCTGGTGCGTTTTTACCAAAATGGAGATTTTGATTTAACATATGGTATTAATGGAATTCAAAGCATTGATGGGGGAGGAAATATTGCATTACAATCAACAGGGAAAGTCGTTGTTGCTAGCCAATTCTACGATGGTTATAATAATTTATATAAATTCTTAAGATACAATATAGATGGTTCTTTAGATTTATCGTTTGGCAATAACGGTATTATTATCACAGATATAACAGATTTTAGATTTGATTTACGTGCGGCAATAAAAATTCAAGATGATGATAAAATCATTGCTGTTGGGAGATCTTATGATGCTGGAGATGATTATCATCCAGTAATAACACGGTTTACAGAAGATGGTTTTTTGGATGCTTCATTTGGTGATAACGGAACCGTTATTTCTACTTTTAGTACAGAATCAGAACTTGGAGAATTTAATGAGGTTGATTTACATAATGAACAAATAATTGTTGGCGGAAACTACCATTATAGTGGTGGTACTGGAGGGTTTGGAGGTTTGAAACCAGCTGTAATAAGGTTTAATATGGACGGAACCTATGATGTTTCATTTGGGAACCAAGGAAAAGTTGTTTTAGAAACTTTGTATAATGCAAATGACTATCTAAGAACAATGAAAGTGCAATCTAATGGTAAAATATTAATAGGTGGTGGAGCTTCTTTTTCGTTTCCTCTTACGCAAACTAATTTTTTTATTACTAAATTAAACCAGAATGGAAATTTAGATTCAAATTTTGGATATAATGGTGTATTTGTAACAAGTTTTAATAATTCGAATTCGAATTATGTTACTGACTTAGAATTACAAGAAAATGGAGAAATTTTAGCTTTAGGAGTTACTAGGGATAGTAATAATGAATTTAGAAATGCTATTATTTGTAGGTTAAATAACGAAACACTAAGTACCATTGATTTTGATAGTATTAAAAATTTTTCTCTATATCCTAATCCCGTAAAAGATCTATTATTTATTAAAACTCAAACTCAAAATATGATTGTAAAGATTTATTCTTTACAAGGACAACTTATAAAGGAAAGCTCTAATAATAGTTTAGATGTTTCAGAATTAAATACAGGTTTGTATTTTGTGCAAATTAACGATAAAGGTAATATAATTACAAAGAAATTTATTAAAGAGTAATGAAAAACAGAAAACTAAAAAACAAAGAATTAATTCGGAAAAACACGGAAGATTTTAAAGCTTCCAAAAAAACTCCTTTGATTATTATTCTTGATAATATAAGAAGTCTTAATAATATTGGTTCTGTTTTTCGTACTGCCGATGCGTTTCTAATTCAGAAGATTTATCTCTGCGGAATTACAGCAAAACCACCTCATAAAGATATTCATAAAACGGCTTTGGGTGCAACCGATAGTGTGGATTGGGAATATGTGGAAAACACGATGGATTTGGTTGAAAAATTGAAATCTGAAAATGTACATATTGCAAGTATTGAGCAAGCAGAAGATTCCGTTTCTCTTGAAAAATTTACCACAAAAGAAGATACTACTTATGCCATTATCTTCGGTAACGAAGTAAAAGGGGTTTCGCAAGAAGTAGTTTCGGTAAGTGATACGGTAATTGAAATTCCACAATATGGCACTAAACATTCACTTAATATATCGGTGAGTTGCGGTGTGGTGGTTTGGGATTTGTTTGTGAAAATTAGCAGTAGGCTTTAAGCTGTATGCAATAGGCTAAAAAACTGAAGCGGAACTTCGGCTCCGCTCAGTAAACATTTTAATTCAATATTTCTTTTAAAACCTTTAAATAATCTTCTCGGTTATTTACAAAATCTATTTTAGAAATATCGATAATTTTAATGTTATCGCTGTGTTGACTTCGAATAAACTCCATATACCCTTTATTGATTTTCTGAAGATATTCAGCTTCTATTTCTTGTTCAAAATCTCTTCCTCGTTTTTTAATATTTTCTAATAATCGTTCTGTGTTTTGGTATAAGTACACATACACATCTGGGCTTGGAAGCTCCTTATGCATTAAATGAAATAGTTTTTTATACAAAACAAACTCTTCTTCTTGAAGGGTAATCTTTGCGAAAATTAACGATTTATAAGCATCGTAATCCCCAATTACATTTTCTTTAAATAAATCGTATTGGGTTAAATCGTCTAATAATTGTTGGTAACGATCTGCTAAAAAAGACATCTCTAACGGAAATGCAAAACGATCCGGCTCCTTATAAAATTTTGGTAAAAACGGATTTTCTTTAAACCGTTCCAATACCAATTTTGCGTTAAAATCGGATGCCATTTGTGTGGCTAAACTTGTTTTACCAGCACCAATATTCCCTTCAATAGCAACGTATCTATATTTTGAAATGTCGTAATCTAACACAGGATTCCGAAGCCATTTAGATTGTTTAATCAATTCACTCTCATCGTTGGTTTCTTCTAACAAATCTCCTAAACTTTTTTGAAGTTTTGGATGTTGAAATTCTGGAGAAATAGCTGCCAATGGTTGCAATACAAACTTTCTGTTTTGTAGTCTTGGATGTGGAACTTCTAAGGTTTTTGTTTTAATTATTTTATCATCATAAAACAAAATATCAATATCTATAGGACGTGATGTATTTCCTTCTTCTTCAGACCGAATTCTTCCTAACTTTTTTTCTATGGAGAGGATGGTTTTTAAAGTTTTTTCAACAGAATAAATACTCTCCACTAATACCACACAATTTAAAAAATCATCACCTTCAAAACCCATTGCTGGAGTTTGGTAAACAGGTGACATTTTAAGTATAGAACCCAATTCTTCAAAAATAGCAGTTACTGCGCTTTGAAGAAATTCAAATTTATTACCTAAATTGCTTCCTAAAGAAAGGTGTATTTTGTGTTTTTGTTTGATGGAATTCTGAATTTAATTGGAAAGCGAATTTAAGAAATAATGGCCTTCTGTTAAGATTTAAATCGATAATATTTTGATGTTATTTCAAAAAGAATTTATAAAAACAAGCTTATATTTTATTTTATAGAACACGGAGGGTAATAATTTTATTTTTTTACACCCAACTTTGCCAAAATTTTAAACTTTGGAAAAGATTAATAAAGGTTTTCTCTGTGTAAAAAATAAGTATTCTTAAATATGGCTTGTATTGCTTACAGAAAAGTTAATTAACTGTAATATTCACCACAAATCCCTCATTACTTCGTACATTAAAAACGGTATCGTCTTCAAAAATTAGATATTGTCCTTTGATTCCTTTTAATACTCCTTCATAGTTTAAAGTCTTAGCTATATTTAAACTTTTTAGTTTCTTAGGATACTGTAAAACTGGAAAATCCATATGTGTTTCTTTATTATTTTTAATAAAATATTCTTTGGCTTCATCAGGAATATATTGTTTTAGTTTATCTCGCCATGCTATCAAATCTTCATCTTTTATTTCATTTTTTAGCATCGTACGCCAATTGGTTTTATCGCCTACATAATTTTTTAAGGCGACCTCAGTAATTCCTGCTAAATACCGGTTGGGAACTTCTACAATTTCAATGGCTTCATGTGCTCCTTGATCTATCCAACGAGCAGGAACTTGGGTTTTTCGAGTCACTCCCACTTTTACATCACTACTATTTGCCAAATACACAATGTGCGGTTTTAATTGAACTGCTTTTTCATATTCCAAATCCCGATCTTCAATGTCCAAATGTGCTTTACTTAATTCTGGGTTGATAATCCATTCGGCAGCTTGAGGTATTTCAAAAAAGCAATCGTAACAAAAACCTTGTCGGTATATTTTCTTTGCCTTTTCACAGTTTAAACACTGATACCCATCAAATGAAATGGATATTTTTTTATCGAGCAATTGATTGACATTCAAGAAATCATCCTTAAAAACCAAGTAATATTGAATGGGCGAACCTATTTCGGTTTGCATTTTTCTGAGTACTCCGTGGTAGTTCATAAGTCTTTACTGTTTAATTAAATAGGACAATGCAGTTCGCAATCTGCCACGCTAGCAGGCGGGTTAGACATCATCTTGAGTATGAAAAATTTTAAAATACTCGTTTCATAGAAAGAAAATGACTATTTTTATTGCATAAAGGTAATAAAACTGAAGCTTAAAAAATGCCGATACCCATAGTAAATTCCATTGCCACTTGGTTTTTAAAAAAGAGAATTCATCAAATAGATTTATTCTTAAAGTATCCTATTGATGTTCAGGAAGAACTGTTAAAAGGGCTGATTTATAAAGCACGATTTACTGAAATCGGGAATCAATACGACTTTAATAGCATTAAAAACTATCAAGATTTTGCAGATAGAATTCCGGTGACCACCTACGAAGACAATGAAGCTGCTTATGAACGGGCTCGAAAAGGAGAAAGCAATATCTTTTGGCCCACACCCATAAAATGGTTTGCAAAATCGAGCGGAACCACCAATGCGAAAAGTAAATTTTTGCCGGTTAGTGAAGAGTCTTTAGAAGAGTGTCATTACGCCGCAAGTAAAGATTTACTGTGTTTATACCTCAACAATAACCCAGAATCCGAATTATTTTTAGGAAAGAGTTTGCGTCTCGGCGGAAGCAAAGAACTCTACGAACAAAACGGAACGGTTTTCGGAGATCTTTCCGCTATACTTATCGACAACATGCCTTTTTGGGCAGAATATAGCAGTACCCCGAGTAATGAAATTTCGTTGATGTCGGACTGGGAATATAAAATGCAAGCTATTGTAGATGAAACCAAAAACGAAAATGTAACAAGTCTTTTGGGTGTCCCTTCCTGGTTATTGGTCTTGCTAAATAATGTTATTGAAACCACTGGAAAAGATAATTTATTTGACGTTTGGCCAAATCTAGAAGTATATTTTCACGGAGGTGTAAGCTTTGATCCGTATGTAGATCAATATAAAAAGTTGTTGCCTAAAAGCAGTTTCAGATATTATGAAATCTATAATGCTTCGGAAGGATTTTTTGCTATTCAGGATAAAAACACCAGCAAAGAGCTATTGTTGATGTTGGATTATGGTATTTTTTATGAATTCATTCTAATGGAAACCTATAATACTTCCGAAGAAAAAGTCATTCCTTTAGCTGAAGTAGAATTAGAAAAAAACTATGCAATTGTCATTACAACCAACGCTGGGTTATGGCGTTATAAAATTGGTGACACCGTACGTTTTACTTCTATAAATCCCTTTAGAATAAAAGTAACGGGAAGAACAAAGCATCATATTAATGTATTTGGTGAGGAGTTAATAATTGAAAATGCTGAAATGGCACTTCGGAAAGCATCCAAATTAACCCATTCTGAAATAGTTGATTATACCGCTGGCCCCATTTTTATGAAAGGAAAAGAAAAGGGTGCTCACGAATGGATCATTGAATTTAAAAAACAACCCGACGATATTAATACATTCAAACAACTATTAGACGCTTTTTTACAAGAAGCAAATAGTGATTATGAAGCCAAACGATATAATAATACGACATTAAATTTTCCAACGGTTCATGTGGCAAGAAAAAACCTGTTTAAAGATTGGCTTAAAAAGAATGATAAATTAGGCGGGCAACATAAAATTCCTAGGCTTTCTAACTCCCGAGAATTTATTGAAGAATTATTAAACAAAAATCAATAAAATCACGGTTTTATCGATTTGTAGGTATTTTCCCACAATATGAATATGGTAATATTTAATGTTGTTGAACGGAAATATTGCTTTATCCTCATGTATTAATTATTAACCATAAATATACTTCAAAAAAGCATCGTTTAAAAACTTATTTAATCGGTTAAGTGAAATGGTTGTTTTTTCAGAAAAAATTAATTGAAAATTTGTGCTTTTCAACGAGTATTTACTCTATTACAACTAAAACTTTTGGTAGTACTTTTCGTACTATATAAGTTTGTACTGTGGTAAAGAATTAATAACCTCACATGAAAAAATTTATTTACATAGTTGCAACTATATGTTTTATAGTTTCATTATCATCTTGCGGAGCTGGGGCTTCAATAAAAAATGATAACAAAGACCAAGTTGCTGGCTATACGTTAAAAAATAAAAAAGAATTAATGAAGCATAAAATACTTCATAAAAAAGGTAAGACTCTTATTGCCTTACCCTAACCATTTTTATATTTGAATTATATTGAAAATGCCTTTAAGTTTCTAAAACCTAAAGGCATTTTTTTGTGTGATAGAAACTATTACGAAACCGCTTTTAGTTTCTTAATAGTCGATTTGTTAAGCTTATCCTCCACATAATCTCTAGTTACTACTAAAGTTGTTTGGTCTCCATCTGGCATTTCAAACATAGCATCGGTAAGTACCGCTTCGCAAAGTGAACGTAATCCACGAGCTCCTAATTTATATTCTACTGCTCTTTTAACAATAAACGCTAATGCTTTTTCATTTATAGTAAACTTTATATCATCCATTTCAAACAGTTTTTGATATTGTTTGATAATTGCATTTTTAGGTTCGGTTAAAATAGCTCTTAGAGTTTTCTCATCTAAAGGATTCATATACGTTAATACTGGAAGTCGTCCAATAATCTCAGGAATTAATCCAAAGTCTTTTAAATCTTTCGGAATTATATATTTCAATAAATTATCTCGATCAACTACATCTTCTTTAATAGAAGCACTAAAACCAACTGCTTGAAGATTTAAACGTTTTGAAATTTTACGGTCAATTCCGCTAAAAGCTCCGCCAGCTATAAACAAGATATTTTCGGTATTAACTTCAATGAACTTTTGATCTGGATGCTTACGTCCTCCTTTTGGCGGAACATTTACAACGGTTCCTTCTAAAAGCTTCAATAAAGCTTGCTGAACTCCTTCTCCACTAACATCACGAGTAATAGAAGGGTTGTCACCTTTACGAGCAATTTTATCTATTTCGTCAATAAATACAATTCCGTGTTGGGCTTTTTCTACATTATAATCGGCAGCTTGAAGTAATCGGGTTAAAATACTTTCTACATCTTCTCCTACATATCCTGCTTCAGTTAAAACCGTAGCATCTACTATTGCCAATGGAACATTTAACATTCTAGCAATGGTTTTTGCCATTAATGTTTTTCCTGTTCCGGTTTCTCCAACTATGATGATATTAGATTTTTCAATTTCAACATCATCGCCGGTGTCTTTTTGTAATAATCTTTTATAGTGATTATACACCGCAACCGACAAGATTTTTTTTGAATAATCCTGACCAATAATATATTCATCTAAAAAAGCCTTGATTACTCTGGGTTTTTTTAGCATTAACTCTTCTGTCAAATCGCTATTATCCGAATCCATTGCTTCTTCAGCAACAATACCGTGGGCTTGCTCAATACAACGATCACAAATATGTGCATCTAAACCTGCAATCAATAAATTGGTTTCTGGTTTTTTACGACCACAAAACGAACATTCTAATTCTTCTTTTGCCATAATCCTTACATTCCTGCGAAGGCAGTCCCGATGTTTCGGGGTTTTTAATTTACTGAAACCATTTTCAGTATTATTTTCTAACTAATATTTCATCAATCATTCCGTACTCTAATGCTTTATCAGCTTTCATCCAATAGTCACGATCTGAATCATCATATACTTTGTCATACTTTTGACCAGAATGTTTCGCGATAATTTCATATAATTCTTTCTTTAACTGAAGAATTTCTCTTGTAGTAATTTCAATATCACTCGCTTGTCCTTGTGCTCCACCTAATGGTTGGTGGATCATCACTCTAGAATGTGTTAAGGCACTACGTTTTCCTGGAGCCCCAGCACATAACAAAACAGCTCCCATTGATGCTGCCATTCCTGTACAGATGGTTGCTACATCTGGTTTTATAAACTGCATAGTATCATAAATTCCCAGTCCTGCATAAACGCCTCCTCCTGGAGAATTGATATAAATCTGAATATCTTTTGTAGCATCCGTACTTTCTAAAAACAATAGCTGTGCTTGTACAATATTGGCAATTTGGTCGTCAATTCCAGTTCCTAAAAAAATAATGCGATCCATCATTAAACGTGAAAACACATCCATTGCCACCACATTCATTTGACGTTCTTCAATAATATTTGGTGTAAAACCCATTGGATTCATGCTACTTACGATATTATCGTAATACATACTATTGATTCCTTGATCTTTAATTGCAAATTTCTTAAACTCTTCTCCGTAGTTCATAAATACTATTTATTTAATTAAAAAAAGCGTTGAACACTATCGATTCAACGCCTTAAAGATACTGTTTTTTTAGTAATTTTTGATTCCGTTTATCCCGACAGTTTGGGACAGAATAACAAAATGATTATTTACTATATGCTTCTTTAATGAATTTATCGTAAGTGATTTCCTTGGTTTTTAATTTTGTGTTTTCTTTAAAGAAAGTCAATAGTTTTTGACTGTTTAATTGTTCTGAAAGTTTTTTTACTTCTTCTTGATTCTGCATAATACGAGCCGCAATCGAATCTAACTCTTCGTCTGAAGGATCCATCTGACCGTATTGTGCCATTTGTGCTTTGATCATATTTTTTGAATAGTCTTTCAACTCATCAAAAGACACTTGAATATTGTGATCTTTTCTTATTTTACCTTCTATTAATTGGTATCGTAATCCTTTTTCACTTCGTTCGTATTCTGCTTTTGCTTCGTCTTCGGACATTGGATTTTCTCCTGAAACCTGAATCCATTTTGCTAAAAACTCTCCAGGTAAATCGAATTTTGTATTAGCAATTAACGACTCCACCACTTCATCCATTAGCTTTTGATCGCTTTGTTGAACAAATTGTCTTTCGGCATCTTCTTTTATTTTTGCTTTTAACTCTTCTTCCGTTTTAACTGTATCTTTTCCGAAGATTTTATCGAAAAAATCTTGGTTCAATTCAGCCATTTCTCGTTTGTTAACTTCTTTTATTTCGAAGTTTACTTCAATTTCTAATCCGTGAGCATCATCGTGAGAAACATCTAAATAGGTCTGATTTTGATGATCGTCAGCAAATAAATCTTTTGTTTTTAGAGTAACCGTATCGCCAACTTTAGCACCCATCAAACTTTTTATTTGTGTTTTTCCTTTGATTACATCTAAAGAAAAAGAAGTGTTTTTGTCAATTCCTTTTTCTTCATTAGTAAAGGTTCCTGTTATTTCGTCTCCTTTTTCAATTTCAGTTTTAGAAATTAATTTTCCGTATTGGTTGCGGATTGACTTTACTTGATCGTCAATCATTTTTTTATCGGCAACAATAGTATAATGAGTAATTGCTTTTTTTCCTTTTACGTCAACTTCAAATTTTGGAGATAATCCCAATTCAAAATCAAACGTAAAATCTGAATTATTCCAGTCTATTTCAGTAGTGTTTTTTGGAAGTGGATTTCCAAGAACATCAAACTTTTCTTCTGTTAAATAGTTATGTAAAGAATCTTGAAGTAATTTGTTTACTTCTTCAATTAAAACGGCTTTTCCGTATTGTTTTTTCACCATTCCCATAGGTACGTGACCTTTTCTGAAGCCAGGAATATTGGCAGTTTTACGGTAATCGTTTAATACTTTTTGAACTTTTTCTGAATAATCTTCTTCTTTAATAGCAACCGTTAATACAGTATTTAAACTATCGATGTCTTTTTTTGTAATCTCCATTTCTTAAAATAATTTTACCCCCTATTTTTGGGTGTGCAAAAATACAAAATGAAAACCCTCAATACAAGTAAATTAAGAATAGATTAAGATTGCTGTTTGTCCTCACCCAAAACTGAATGTAAAATAGGCTGTAAAAAAGACAATAAAACACTAAACAATAATGCCCACCAAAAGGAAGCTACCGAAAATCCGTCTAGAAAATTTCCAGCCATCATTATTATTAAGGCATTGATTACAAACAAGAACAATCCCATTGTAATTAATGTTGCCGGTAATGTCAGGAAAATTAATAAAGGCCTCACAAAACTATTTAACAAACCAATTACTAAAGCTGCCCAAATAGCATCTGTATAACTAGCAACTGTAATGCCTGGAAGAATTTTTTCTAATAGAAATACCGCAACGGCTGTTAGTAATAATTTAAGAATCCATTTCATAGTTTAAAGGTATTTTTTATAAAGATATAAAATTAATTACTTCTTTGAAGAAATCAGTTGGATTTTCTGCGTGCAACCAATGACCTGCGTTTAAGACCGTTTCAATTTTTGCTTTTGGAAAATGTTTTAAAATTAACATTTCATCCATTGCTTCAATATAATGTGAATTAGCTCCTCGTAAAAACAAAGTATCTCCAAAATAAACAGAGTTTTCAGCAAGCGATTTGCCGACTTCCTCAATATTAGTAACCAAAACAGGAAGGTTAATTCGCAATGCTAATTGTCCTTTTTTTTTCCAATACAGGTTTTTTAATAGAAATCGACGTATTCCCATATTTTTAATATAATGAGATAATACTTCATCTGCTTTTTTACGGGAATCTACTTCAGAAAAATCCAAAGAAGACAAGGCTTTTAAAATATCCTGATGATGTAGTGGATATGTCTTTGGAGCAATATCTGCCACAATTAATTTTGAAACCATTTCGGGGCAAGCACATGCAAATTGCATCGCTGTTTTTCCGCCCATAGAATGGCCTAACAAAACAAAATTGCTTAATTGATGGTGATTGCAATAGTTTTTTAAATCACCAACCATTACTTGATAGTTAAATACTTTGCTATGAAAACTACGTCCGTGATTTCGTTGATCTATTAAATGAACTTGAAAACCTTGCTCATTAAATTTTCTTGAAAGCGATTTCCAATTATCTCCCATTCCTAAAAACCCGTGAAGGATGATGAGTGGTTTTCCTACTCCTATTATGTTTGAATGTAGTAGCATGTTAATTTATTTAAGAACAAGAACTGTTGCTATTCCTATTATTTTCTTCTTATTTTTAAGAACAATCCAATAACTTCCATTTGCTAAATGTTCAATATTAACAACTTCATCTATTGTATATTTTTCAATTCTCATTAATTCTTTTCCATTAACATTATAAAATATTAAATCACAGTCTTTCACCATTTTGGTGTTGAGGGATATACGAAATATATTTTTTGTTGGGTTTGGATATAAAATTATGTTTTTAGTAAATTCTATTTCAGGTGTACTTAATAAGCCCGTATATTCATAAGCACCAATATCATATTCACCGTGTATAGGTCTTGGATTGCCTTCAAAATCTTCTGTTACACCAACGTTGGTTCCTGAATTAATTGCAATAGAGCTATTGGTTAATGAAAAATCGAAACCTGCTTGGTTTTCAAAATCAGGATTTCCTGTTACAGAATTTTCGTCATATCCTGTTACACTTGTATAACTGTTAAAATCTGAATACGTAAAGGTAGTAAGTGAAGGAAAATAAACGAATAAAGAATCTGATGAGGTAGGTTGATAAATTAGGTTGTAATCTAATTCATAGGTGCCATTTGCATTATCATAAAACGCATAAATAGAGCGTTGTGCTTCAAAAAAAATATTGTTTTTGATGGATATTGTTCCCGACTGGGCAGAATTATCACTTATTAGTACATGAATTCCAAAGTAATCGGGGCGTTGTATTCCCCAACCACTACCAGCATACAAACAAGTGTTGTTTTCAAAATGAATTGCATCAACTTCTGATGTTTCAGGTTTGCACCAAAACTCGAAAGAAGAAAGTCCGCAATTCCAAATAATATTATTTTGGTATTTAATATTTTGTTGTATTACAGTTGTTGTGTGATTTTGATTGGTAACACCTGTATCGTAAATTTCCCAAATTTTACATTTTTCAACAATATTGTTTGTGGCGTTTCCCCAAAATTCAACACCATTCCCGTATCTAATTGTGCCGTCCATGTTTAAATCTCCACCACCTATATAGGATATTTCGCATGATTTTATGGTGATATTTGAAGTATTTCCTCCTCCAAATCCGTGAGCTCCACCATATTTTATACTAAGGTTTTCGTAGGTTACAAAATGGGTGTTTTCTTGGTGTATAATATTTGTTCTTAATGCAAGTTCTATTTCAAAATAGAGGTTTGAAGGGTTTGATGTCGAATATATTAAAAGTTGCCCTGTTAATAAGTCATACCAAAAATCATTTTGGTTTTGCAAATCGGTTTCTAACCATTTTTTATAACCAATAATGGTAGCATTATCGAAAATAATATTACCAATATCTGTTGAAAAAACAGCATTGCATTTCCAAATATTTCCATATAGATTTACCCAATCAGAATTATTATTAAAATTTAAAGACCCTAAAATGGCAGGATATACTCCTTCATCATAAGCCCCATAGTATATATCTGCTGAAATACTCCCGCTTTTAGGGATAAGTTGACCTCTCCATATTTCATTTCTTTTAAAAAGAATAGAATCGCCCGGAACAAAAGCAAAAGAATTAACTTGAGCTATTGTTTTCCAAGCTTGTGATATTGTTGTTCCAGTGTTAGAGTCATTTCCACTAATTGTAGATACATAATAAGTTGTTGCGTTACAATTAACAGCAATGAATAAGGTTATTGAAACTATTGTTATTAGTGATTTTCTGTTCATATTTTATTTGTCAGCAAATATCTTATCAAGATTAAAATAATTTAACTATTCTCCAAATCAAGACCTTACAAGTTTAAAATATGAATGGCTTTTTCTGAAAAAAAAATCATATTAAAAAGCTACCTCAACTTCTCCAGATAACTACCAATCACATGCTCCATACCTAAATATAAAGATTCACAAATTAATGCGTGACCAATAGACACTTCTAGTAAGTTCGGGATATTCTCATTAAAAAACTGAATATTATCTAAAGATAAATCGTGCCCTGCGTTAATTCCTAACCCAAGTTTATTTGCTCTAATCGCACAATCTGTATAGGGTTTTATTGCTTTTATATTTCCTAAATCGTATTGTTTTGCAAATTCTTCGGTATAAAGTTCTATCCTATCGGTTCCTGTTTCGGCAGCTCCTTCAATCATAGCGATGGTTGGATTTACAAAAATGGAAGTACGGATGTTGTTTCGTTTGCATTCTAAAATTATTTCAGACAAAAAACTTTTATGTTTCACCGTATCCCAACCTGCATTGGAGGTAATTGCATCTACCGCATCTGGCACCAAAGTTACTTGGGTGGGTTTGATTTCGAAAACCATATTTAAAAAAGAATCTATTGGATTTCCTTCAATATTATATTCCGTGGTAATAATAGGTTTAATATCATAAGCATCTTGATAACGAATATGACGTTCATCTGGACGAGGATGTATAGTAACTCCTTCTGCTCCAAATTTTTGAACATCGATAGCCGCTTGTAAAACACTTGGTGTATTTCCGCCCCGAGCATTTCGTAAAGTCGCAATTTTATTAATATTAACACTAAGTTTAGTCATCGTATTTTTTTTGAAATCCAAAAATACAATTTGAACTATGGTTTTACCGCTATTTTTTAAGTATTTTGCAGAAAATATCTATTGTGAATATACAACAATACATAATTAATGATATAAAACCTTTTAATGTTTCAACTAACATTTTAGAGGTTCAAAATACTTTTAATCAGCTTACTTACTCTCATATACCTATTCAAAAAGATGGAATATATTTAGGTAGTATATCTGAAAATGATGCCCATTGTTTTGAAGGAACCAAACAAATTGAAGATTATTTATATTCTTTGGAGCCTTTTTTTGTACGAGAAAACACTAATTGGCTGGATATTTTAGAAGCTTTTGCACTTCACAACTGCAATATTATGCCAGTTCTAGGAAGTGATAATAAATACCTAGGATATTACGAATTAAGAGATGTAATGTCCTTATTTAATAATACTCCTTTTTTAAATGAAGCAGGCGGAATTATTGTTATTGAAAAAGAACAACGCGATTATTCCTTTAGTGAAATTTGCCAAATAGTAGAATCTAACGACGCAAAAATATTAGGTGTATTTATTTCAAAAATGGACGGTGCTATTGTTCAAGCAACTGTAAAAATTGGACATACAGGTATGAATGCAATCGTACAAACTTTTAGAAGGTACGGTTATCAAGTAATATCAAAACACGAGGAAGATAAATTTATTGAAGAGCTTAAAGAACGTTCTGATTATTTAAATAAATACCTAAATATATAAGTATGAAAATAGGTGTTTACGGTCAGTTTTATCATGAGGATTCCGAAATATATATTCAGTATATTTTGGATGTCCTTCAGAAAAAAGAAGTAGAAATATTTGTTGAAGAAAAATTTCTAAAAAGCATCAATAAACATAAAGACATTTCTAAAAACTACTCAAAAGTTTCTTCTTTTAAAACCATTGATGCTAGTTATGATTTTTTCTTGAGTATTGGTGGCGATGGTACTTTACTAAAATCTGTCACTTATGTACGCGATTTAGGAATTCCAATTATAGGAATTAACACAGGAAGACTTGGGTTTTTGGCAACCATTCAGAAAGAAGAAATTACAGAAAGTTTATCACAAATACTAAACGGAAATTATTTTATATCAGAACGCAGCTTACTTTCTATTTCAACAAGTCCTAAAATAGATGAAATAGTTCCTCTAAATTTTGCTTTGAATGAAATTGCGGTGAATAGAAAAAACACCACCTCGATGATTAAAATAGAAACCGAGGTTAACGGCAAACACCTAACCTCATATTGGTCCGATGGATTAATAATATCTACGCCAACAGGATCCACAGGTTACTCCTTAAGTTGCGGCGGACCCATTATAGAACCCAATACCAATAGTTTTGTAATTACGCCCATTGCACCACACAATTTAAATGCAAGACCTCTTGTAATTCCAGATAATTACACGGTGACTTTAAAAGTTTCGGGCAGAGGGAAATCACAATTGGTGTCACTAGATTCAAGAATTGCGACTATTAAAAATAACACTATAATTACCATAAATAAAGCTTCATTTTGCATAAAATTAGTTCAGTTATCTGAAGATAGTTTTATAAAAACCCTTCGTAAAAAATTGCTGTGGGGAGAAGACAAACGAAACTAATCTATTTTTCTACAATATTATTCGCTAAAATTTGTTAATCATCTGAGACTATTTTGCATATAGCCCCGAGATACTAAGTTTATTATTATATTTGCAAACTTTTACTTTTATGAAGTTATATACAGTTATATTTTTTATATTACTAACGCCTTTACTAATGCAATCTCAAACTTATGAGATTGGTGGTTTTGTTGGTGGTGCTAATTTTATTGGTGATGTTGGAAGCACAAGCTACATTGCACCTAAAACCCCTGTAATTGGAGCACTTTTTAAATGGAACCGTAGCGAGAGGCACGCTTTTAGAGGATCCATTACTTTTGCAAGAATAGAAGGAGATGACCAAGACTCTCATGAAAGCAGACGTAATGAAAGAGATTATAAATTTGAAAATAACTTAATTGAAGTTTCAGTTGGAATAGAATTTACTTTTTGGGAATTCGAAATGTATAGCGGAAAACCTGCCTCGGCACCTTATTTATATACTGGAATAACTTATTTTAGATATAACTCATTAATAAAAAAATCAAATAATGACATTGTAGAATATAATAAAGCTGGTTCCTTTTCAATACCTATGACGGTAGGTTACAAAACTACACTCGGAAGAAGATTTATACTGGCTGGAGAAATTGGAGCCCGATATACATTTACTGACAATTTAGACGGAAGCAATCCTAGAAAAGGATCTGAAGAAGAAGATTTATTAAGTTTCGGAAACCAAAACAACAACGATTGGTATGTATTTACTGGAATTTCATTAACTTATACCTTTGGAAGAAAACCTTGTTATTGTAATTTTTAATATTTAATGTCACTACTAAACAAAATAGATAAGTCCAAGTTACCCAATCACATTGCTATAATTATGGATGGCAATGGACGGTGGGCAAAAAAAAGAGGCTTTTTAAGAAACTTAGGACATAAAAGTGGCGCTAAATCAGTAAAACAAGTTGTAGAAGCTTGTACAGAAATTAATGTTAAATTTTTAACACTCTATGCTTTTTCTACAGAAAATTGGAATCGACCAAAATTAGAGGTAGAATTACTAATGAAACTTTTAATTTCTTCGTTAAAAAAAGAGTTAAATACACTTCAAAAAAACAATATAAAGCTAATTACTATTGGTAATCAAGAATCATTACCAAACAAGGTGCTTAAAGAGTTATCCTACGTAATTGAAAAGACAAAAAACAACAATCAACTAACGCTAACACTTGCTTTAAGTTATGGCTCAAGAGAAGAAATCATAAAAACTATTAAAGAGATTAGTCTTAAAGTTAAAAATAACCTAATTTCGCCCGAAAATATTGACATATCGATAATTAATAATCATCTTTACACGCGAAATTTACCGGATGTAGATTTATTAATACGCACCAGTGGTGAACAACGTATTAGTAATTTTTTACTTTGGCAAATAGCGTACGCTGAATTATATTTTACCGATGTACTTTGGCCAGATTTTAGTAAAGAAAATTTATTTGAAGCAATATTAAATTATCAAAAAAGAGAACGAAGATTTGGAAAGACCAGTGAACAAATTAACGAATAGTCCACTTTTATATATTCACAAAAAGTTTTATAGTATTCTATTTTTTACAATACTATCTATTTACAGCATTACGGCACAAACGCTAAATAGCGACACAAAATACACCATTAACTCGATTACCGTAACAGGGGCGCAAAGTTTTAACGAAAAAACAGTAATTGCTTTTACTGGTTTAAAAGTTGGAGACCGTATTTATGTCCCAGGTGAAAAATTAAGTGAGATAACTAAAAAACTTTGGGAACAAGGATTGTTTAGCGATATCGCTTTTTACGTAACCAATATTGTTGGCGATAAAGTAGATCTAGAACTTTACATTATCGAACTGCCTAAAATAAAAGACGTTACCATTGTTGGAATTAAAAAAGGAAAGAAAAAAGACATTATTAAAGACAACAATCTTAAAGCAGGGGTAAAAATCACAAAAAACTTAATAACCACAACAAAAAATTATATCAAGAAAAAATACCAAGAAGAAGGGTATTTAAATACACAAGTCGATATTATCACAGAACCTTATGCAGACTCGTTAGGAATTGAATATTCTAAACATTTTACGGTTAAAATTGATAGAAAGGAACGAGTAAAGATTTCTTCATTAGAGTTTGAAGGAAACGATGAACTATCAGATAAAAAACTGAAAAGTGCAATGAAAAACACCAAACAAAAAAACTTTTTTAGAGTTTGGAAGAGATCTAAATATACAGAGAGTACATTTTCTGAAGACAAAGAAGCACTGCTTAATAAGTATAGATCTAGCGGTTATAGAGATGCAAGAATTATTAGTGATACAATTATTAATGAAAACAAAAAAAACATTGTATTAAAGCTAAAAATTGAAGAGGGGAAAAAATATTACTTCGGAAAAATTAATTTCATCGGAAATAGTGTTTACAAAAACTCACAACTAAGAAGAGTACTTGGAATTGCTGAAGGAAACACCTACAATGGTGTTCTTTTACAAGAAAGAATTGAAGACGCAGCAAACCCAGAAGCAAACGACCTTACCAACCTATACCAAAATAATGGTTATTTATTTTCAAGAATTAATCCAGTAGAAGTTGCAGTAAGAAATGACACTATCGATTTTGAAATTAGAATCCATGAAGGGAAAATTGCTTATTTTGATCATGTTACCATAGTTGGTAACGACAAAACTAACGATCACGTAATATATAGAGAATTAAGAACCCGTCCCGGTCAAAAATACAGCAAACGAAATGTAGTAAGAACCATTAGAGAACTTGGCCAGTTAGGATATTTTGACCCAGAACAACTATCTCCAAATTTCAAAAATGTAGATCCAAACAACGGCACGTTAGATATGGAATATTCTGTAGTTGAAAGAGGATCAAGTCAGATTGAACTACAAGGAGGTTATGGAGGAGGAGGATTTGTAGGGACTCTAGGATTATCTTTCAACAATTTTTCATTACGAAACATATTTAATAAAGATTCATACCATCCTTTACCAATGGGTGATGGTCAAAAACTATCCATTAGAGCACAAGGAAGTAGGTTTTACCAAACGTATAGCTTATCCCTTGTTGAACCTTGGCTTGGAGGAAAAAAACCAGTTCAGTTTAGCACTTCATTCTCTCATACCATTCAATACCTCTTTGATTTTAGGACAAATACAGTCGACAAAGACAGAAGGTTCCTTATAACAGGTGGATCTGTTGGTTTAGCAAAAAGATTAAAATGGCCAGACGATTATTTTACACTTTCACATGCAGTTAGCTACCAACACTATAATTTAAAAAATTATAATACTGGCTTGTTTACTTTTGGTGATGGACAATCAAATAATTTAGCATATACAATTGCTTTAACTAGAAACAACACCGCTACCAATCCAATTTTTCCAATGTCTGGATCAGAATTTAGTGTTTCAGCAAAATTAACATTACCATATTCTGCTTTTAGCAGTACAGATTTTGAAGCATTAAAAAACGAAAGAGAAGAACTGCAAGAAATAACTCAATCAGAACCAGGATTTGTAGATGCAACTGAAAGAATTGGTGAAATTGATCAAGAAAGGTTTAGATGGTTAGAATATTACAAACTAAAATTTAAAGGTACGTGGTACACACGCGTAATGGGTAAATTAGTTTTACGTCCAAGTGCCGAATTTGGATTTTTAGGTGCTTACAACCAAGATAGAGGAGTCCCTCCTTTCGAACGCTTTTTTGTAGGAGGAGACGGTTTAGGAGCTTTTAGTTTAGATGGTCGTGAAGTTATTGCTTTAAGAGGTTATCCTAATCAAGGACTATCTGGTCTTGATGGAAATCCAATTTATAATAAGTTCTCTTTAGAATTGCGTTACCCAATCACTTTAGCTCAATTAGCTTCAATATATGTACTTACCTTTGCGGAAGGTGGAGCTGCCTATGATAATTTCAGAAATTACAATCCTTTCCAATTAAACAGGTCTGCTGGTGCAGGATTACGTATATTTATGCCAGCATTTGGATTATTAGGAATTGATTTTGCTTACGGATTTGACCCAGTTCTTGGAGGATCTCAACCAAACGGATGGGAAACTCACTTTATAATTGGACAACAATTTTAATAATGGCACGATATTTTCTAAACATACAACTAACAACTATGAAAACAAAAAAGTTACTACTTATTACCCTTACCCTGTTGTCTTTTACTTTTGTAGCAAACGCTCAAAGAGGAGTTAGAATTGGTTATATTGACATGGAATATATTTTAGAAAATGTTCCAGAATACAAAGAAGCTTCCATTCAGTTAAACGGAAAAGCACAACGTTGGAAAAAAGACATTGAAAAGAAAAATGATCAAATTGAATTAATGAAAATTAATTTAAGTACCGAAAGAGTTCTTCTTACCACAGAACTTATTGAAGAAAGAGAAGAAGATATTACGATTCTAGAAGACGAAATGCTTAAATACCAACAAGACCGTTTTGGACCAACTGGAGATTTATTTATTCAAAGACGACAATTAGTACAACCTATACAAGATCAAGTTTTCAATATTGTACAAGAAATTGCAGAAAATAAAAAATACGATTTTATTTTTGATAAATCTGCGGATATTGTAATGCTCTTTTCAGCAGACAGACATGACATTAGCGATATTGTATTACGAAGTATAAACAGAACTGCTAAAAGAAAAGAAGCTACTTCTAAAAGAGAGAAAAAAGAAATTGAACGGACAGAAGACTTATCCTTAGAAGAAGACGCTGCGGTTACAGAAAGAGAAAAAGCAGTTGAAGATAAAAAAAATGAAAGAGAAGCTGCTATGGATAAACGTAAAAGAGTTCGTGATTCTATAAGAGCAGTAAAAAAAGCTGAGTACGAAGCAAGAAGACAAAAATTACTTGATGAACGTCAACGTAAAAAAGATTCTATAGCAGAAGCAAGAGCTAATAATAACTCAAATAACAATCCTACTGAAAATGAAGAAGAAGATGAAAATAATGGAGAAGGATCAAATAACAACGGAACCAAAGAAGATTAATTAATAACAAATAACACCTAAATTTAATACACATTATCATGAAAAAAATGAAATCATTATTCGTAGCAATTTTATTATTTATCGGAGCTACAAGTTTTGTAAATGCACAAACAAAAGTTGCTCACATAGACACTAATGCACTTGCTGAGGCAATGCCTGAAATGAAAGCTGCCCAATCGCAATTAGAAAAACTTCAAAAAACCTACGACACTGAAATTAAAACTTTAGTGAAAGAATTTGATACAAAAATCAAACAATACGAAGTAGAAGCTGAAAGCAAAACTGCTGAAGAAAATGCAAAACGTGCTGAAGAAGTACAAAGTATGCAACAAAATATAAACGCTTACCGTCAAGGTGCTTTAGAAGATCTTCAGAAAAAACAAGAAGATTTAATTGCTCCTATCTTTGAAAAAGCACGTACTGCTATTCAAAAAGTAGGAAGAGCACAAGGATTTCAATATGTTTTAGATTCTAGCAGTTTATTACTTGCTGAAGGAAAAGACCTATTAATTGATGTAAAAAAGGAATTAGGAATCTAATTTTTATTTTTTTATAACTATTTTCAAAACTGCTTTCCTTTTGGTAAGCAGTTTTTTATTTTATACAATGAACAACAAACCAATTGGCATATTTGATTCTGGTGTAGGAGGTACTTCCATATGGAAAGAAATAAACGCACTCCTTCCTTTTGAAAACACCATATATTTAGCGGATAGTGTAAATGCTCCTTATGGTTATAAATCGGTCGATGAAATTATTTATTTAAGTGTAAAAAACACAGAATTATTAATGCAAATGGGCTGTAAATTAATTGTTGTAGCCTGTAATACTGCAACAACAAATGCTATTTCAATACTGCGCAATAAATTTGACATTCCTATTATTGGGATTGAGCCAGCTTTAAAGCTAGCAGCATTAAAAACAAAAACAAAAAGTATAGGGGTTCTAGCAACAAAGGGCACATTAATGAGTAGTTTGTTTTCAATTTCTGCTAAAGAATTTACTAAAAAAATTCAAATAACTGAAGTTATTGGCGAAGGCTTGGTTCCATTAATTGAAGAAGGTAAAGTGGATACAAAAGAAATTAATATTCTACTAACTAAATACATTCAACCAATGACAAATAACAATATTGACCATCTTGTTCTTGGCTGTAGTCATTACCCATATCTAATTCCTATTTTAGAGAAAATATTACCAAATAATATTACTATAATCGATTCTGGGGAAGCAGTTGCTAAACAAACTAGAAATGTGCTAATTAAAAACAATATACTTTCAAAAAATAAAAATAAACCTGAACATATCTTCTATACAAACACTTCTACTTTTGCATTAGAAATGCTTTTAAAAAATTACTCTAGCAGTATCACTATTAAAAATAAGAAATTCTAATCTACACAAAAGGAGCATCAATAGGAAGCACTTTCACAATTCGGGTTTCAATATTAAATCGGTCACCATTAGAAAGTACATGAACCGTTAGATTTGCCATCGTCATTGGAGTACCTTCAGGCAATACTTTTTCGTTATTATGAGTCAATGTTTTTGGATCGAAAACGATGATCATTCCAGAACCTATCACTTCAAATTCGTTGTCTTTAATAACTAAGCCAGTGTCTTCGGCAAGTCCAATTCCAAGAAGATTTGGGTGTTTTGCTACTGCTTCCGATTGTCTTCCAAATCGTCCTCGTTGAATAAAATGTGTGTCAAAAATTAATTCAGGAATAAGCCCTAATCCTTCTCGCATAATAACAGCACCTTTTATAAAAGCATCTTTACTACTACCACCTGCAATCATTTCAGTAGCCATTGCCATTGCCCCGGCTGAGGTTCCAGCAATAACAAATCCTTCCTCATTTTTATGCCGATCAATCATTATTTGATGAATGGTAGTCCCTCCAATTTTATCGGAAATTTTAGACTGATTTCCGCCAGAAAACATTATACAATCAGCAGTTTTTATCAGTTCGATAGATTCTTCTTTTTCAGAATCTTCCTTACTACGAATATCCAATACGTGAATGTTAGTACAACCTAACTTACTAAAAGCATCAAGGTAATTTTCACCTACTTCCACAGGGATACTTGAGGCAGTAGGAATTACTATTATTTTAGCATCAATTCCTCCACTTTCCTTTACCACTCGGGAAAGAATTCCAGTTTCAATATATTCTAAAGTGTATTGCTCGTGAGTCTTTCTATCGCCTTTATCTTCATTTCCACCAATAGGAATTAGTGTTCCTTTAACCGTCATAGCATTCATTTTTTATTCGGGCAAAAATAAACTAATTTTTTTACTGAAAAATGTATATATTTATAAACTTTCACCAATATTAAATTTAAACCTATGAAACGAGCATGTTAAAAAGCTTATCACCCAAAGGAATGACTCCCGACGTTTCGGGAGCGAACAACATGTGACCGATTCAACAAATATTATAGACACATGAAAATAAGAAGCATCAATGCCATGCGTGGTCCAAATTACTGGTCAGTTCGTCGTCATAAATTAATTGTGATGGTTTTGGATTTACAAGAAATGGAGGAATTGCCTTCCAATAAAATTAAAGGATTTGATAAACGATTGGAGGCAATGTTTCCCACTATGTATTCACATCGATGCTCTGTAGGAACTCCAGGTGGATTTTTTGAGAGAGTAGAAGAAGGAACTTGGATGGGACATATTATAGAACACATTGCTTTAGAAATTCAGACTTTGGCAGGAATGGACACTGGCTTCGGAAGAACCCGAGGTTACGGAGAAGAAGGCGTTTATAATGTGGTGTTTTCATACATTGAAGAAAATGTAGGTCGGTATGCTGCAAAAATTTCCGTTAAAATTTGTGAAGCATTAATTGCTGATGAAGAATACGATATGACGGAAGATATTCAACGAATGCGTGAAATTCGTGAAGACGAACGATTAGGACCAAGTACCGGATCGATTGTCCAAGAAGCCGTAAATCGTGGAATTCCGTGGATTCGATTAAATAAATATTCGTTGGTTCAGTTGGGTTATGGTGCCAATCAAAAACGAATTCAGGCAACGGTAACCAGTGAAACCAGTAGTATTGGAGTAGAGTTGGCTTGCGATAAAGAAGACACTAAACATCTATTAGAACAAGCTGAAGTAGAAGTGCCTCGTGGTGATATTATTAGAAGAGAACGAAGCCTTCAAGATGCTTGTGATTACGTAGGGTTTCCTTTGGTTATCAAACCTATCGACGGAAACCACGGAAGAGGAATCACCGTAGATATAAATAATTATGAGGATGCTTTGGTGGCGTTTCATCACGCAAAAGATAGCTCGAAAAGTGGCGCTATTATTGTCGAAAAATTTATAACTGGTAAAGATTATAGATTGTTGGTAATAAATAATGTATTGGTTGCAGCTGCCATTAGAACTCCAGCACACGTTGTTGGGGATGGAAAATCTACCATTCAAGAATTAATAGATAAAGTAAATAGTGATCCTCGTCGGGGTTACGGTCACGAAAAAGTGTTGACACAAATAACCACCAACGAACTGACCAAAACTTTAATTAGTCAGGCTGGTTATACCTTGGATTCTATTTTAAAAGAAGACGAACGACTTATTTTAAAAGATACCGCAAATCTTAGCACAGGAGGAACTGCCGAAGATATAACCGACATTGTACATCCAGCAAATGTTTCGATGGTAGAACGGATTTCAAAAATCATAGATTTAGATATTTGCGGAGTCGATATTATGACGACAGATATTACCAAACCACTTTCAGAAACTGGCGGTGCGGTATTAGAAGTAAATGCTGGTCCAGGGTTTAGAATGCACCTAGCACCTACTACAGGATTACCAAGAAATGTAGCTGCTCCTGTAATAGATAAATTATTTCCGAATGGCGAAACTGGTAGAATTCCAATTATAGCAATTACAGGTACTAATGGAAAAACAACTACCACCAGATTATTAGCACATATTGCAAAAATGAATGGATATCGAGTTGGATATACTACTAGTGATGGGGTTTATATTCAAAACAGATTATTAATGACTGGTGATTGTACTGGCCCTGCAAGTGCAGAATTTGTATTGAAAGATCCAACGGTTAATTTTGCTGTTTTGGAAAGTGCTAGAGGTGGATTGTTACGTGCAGGATTAGGATTTAAAAAATGTGATATCGCGATTGTTACTAATGTAGCGGCTGATCATTTGGGTTTAAAAGGAATTCATACGATTGAACAATTAGCAAAAGTTAAAGGAGTAGTTCCCGAAACAGTATTGCCAGACGGCTATGCAATTTTAAATGCCGATGATGATTTGGTGTTTAATATGCGTAGAAATATTGAATGTAATTTGGCCTTATTTTCTATGGATGAAAACAATCCACACGTTAAAGCATTGCAGCGAAAAGGTGGAATCACAGCGGTTTATGAAAACGGATTTGTAACTATTTGCCGTGGAGAATGGAAAATGCGTGTGATGAAAGCGGAAGATATTCCGTTGACGTACGGCGGAAAGGCAAAATTTATGATTCAGAATGTGTTGCCGGCAATTTTAGCTGCGAACATTCAAGGAATTAGTATTGAAGATATGAAAGCGGCTTTGGAAACGTTTATTCCTTCAGCTTCACAAACTCCAGGACGATTGAATTTATTTAAGTTTAAAGACTTTAGTATTTTATTAGACTATGCTCATAACCCTGCAGGAATGAGAGCACTTAAAGATTTCACAGATGAATTAGATGCCACCGTAAAAGTTGGAATTATTGCAGGAATTGGAGATAGACGTGAGGAAGATAATAACGAAATGGGAAGCATTGCTGCCGAAATGTTTGATGAAATCATTATCCGTCAAGACAAACGTCTTCGTGGTAAAACCGAAGAAGAGTTGATAAAAATGTTGGACGACGGAATTAAAATGAAAGATCCCAACAAGAAAACAACCATTATCCCTTCAGAAAAAGAAGCGATTACTCACGCTGTAAAAAATGCCGTAAAAGGCTCGTTGATTGTTTTATGTAGCGATGTAATTCCGGAAGCTTTGGACTTAGTGAAAAAATTTAAAGAACAGGAAGCTAAAGGAGAGTTATTATCCGATTAACAATACTTTATATTGGGCTATGTTTTTAATAAAATCTAGCCCAAATAATTAATTATCTTCTAAAATTAGTTCTAATCCTTCTGAAACTTCAGAAACCGGAATTTTACACGCATTGTTAACACAAACATAAATTAATGTTTCTCCTTCGCTATACCTCAATTTTAAAAGTGGCGATTTTTTAGCTGTAGTACTTCCTGCAATTAATTTGTTTGGAATATAAATTTTATTTAGTTCGGATACTTTTTCAATTGCCTTATCTCCTACTACTACAACTTCAAAATATTTATTTTGGTAATTTGATAATAGATCTAACCAGTTAGAAAATCCTCCAGGATAATTTGCGATTTCTGGCTGTATAGTATGTAGCATATTAGAAGCCGTCTTATTATATTTTTCACTATCAAAATGATGCGCTAAAACAAATAGGTTTTTCGCCATAACCGAATTGGAAGCGGGCATTACATTATCACGATATTCAAAGTTTCGAGTTACTAATTTTCGATCTTCTTTTGAAGTAAAATAGAACATATGATTCTCTTCATTATAAAAATTAGTAAATGAATACTCCGCCAATTCTTTTGCTTCATTTATCCATTTTTCATTTAAAGTCACTTCATACAATCCTATAAAAGCATCAATAACCGCTGCATAATCTTCAAGATACCCATTAATACTGCTTCTTCCATCTTTGTAGGTATGGTGCAACGAACCGTTGCTTTGCAATAGCTTTTTGTTAATAAAATTAGCATTCTTTAAAGCCGCGTCTAAATATTCTTTTTTCTGAAAGGCTTTATAAGCATCTACGTATCCTTTTATCATTAAAGCATTCCAAGAAGTTAACGTTTTATCATCAAGACGAGGATTGGGACGTTTATTTCTGAAGGCAAGTAATTGCTGTTTCCAGTTTTTTCTTTTCTGAATAAATTCTTCAAGACTTATTGAAAATTCTTGTATTATTTCATCGTCACTTTTTTTACGAATAAGTACGTAATTATCCTTTTCCCATTTTCCAAAGCCATTAATATTATAGTATTCTGCAAATAGTTTATAATCATCTTTTAACTCTTCTTGAAGCTCTTTTTTTGTAAAAACATAATAGCTACCTTCTTCTAATTCTCCTATAGAATTTTCACTATCTGCATCTAGAGACGAGTAAAAAGCACCTTCGATATTTGTCATTTCACGAGCAACATAGCTTAGTGTTTCTTCAACAACCTCCTTATATAATGGCTTTTTTGAAATCTGATACGCATGGCTATATAAACTTATTAATTGAGCATTATCGTAGAGCATTTTCTCGAAATGAGGAATATGCCATTTCATATCGGTACTATATCGTGAAAACCCGCCGCCAATTTGGTCGTAAACGCCACCATAAGCCATTTTATCTAAAGTTAAAAAGACATAATCTTGAACTAATTCATTATTATTTTGTGTCCCAAAACGTAATAAAAATTCCAAATTATTGGGCATCATAAATTTTGGAGCTCTTTTTGTGCCGCCAAATTTATGATCAAATGAATTTAACCAAGTACCAACTACTTCTTTTGTTGGAAAATCATTAAAATTCATTTCATCGGTATTCACAGAAATTAAATCCATACTCTTAATACCTTCTTCCAATTTATCAGCATAGTCCAAAAGTTTTTGAGGATTTTCTTCATATAGCTTTTGCATTTTACCAAGTGCGACAATCCATTGTTCTTTTTTAAAATAAGTACCTCCCCAAATAGGTCTTCCATCTGGAAGTGTAACAACATTAAGAGGCCAACCCGCACTTCCTGTCATTAATTGTACTGCATTTATATAAATTTGGTCAACATCGGGCCGTTCTTCTCGATCTACTTTAATTGAAATAAAATCTTTATTCATCACCGATGCAACTGTAGAGTCTTCAAAACTTTCTTTTTCCATAACGTGACACCAATGACAAGCAGCATATCCTACACTAATAATTATAAGCTTGTTTTCGTCTTTTGCTTGCTGAAGTGAAGTGTCGTTCCAAGCCTTCCAATTCACGGGATTATGCGCATGTTGTAATAAGTATGGGCTCGTCTCGTTGATGAGTTCGTTGGTGTAAAGATGAGTTTCCAATGTTTCCTTTTTTGAAGAGTTACAAGAAATAATAAAAGCGGTGATTAAAACTAAATAATAATATTTCATTAATAAAATTTGTGAATATAAAAATACGCTTTTGAAATTTCAAAAGCGCATGTAATATGGTTGTTTGAAGTTAATTAATTAACTTCAAAAGTGATTTTAACATTTACTCTAAAATCAACAACCTCTCCATCTTTTACGACCGCACTTTGGTCTTCAACATAAACAGAACGAATGTTTTTTACACTTTTTGAAGCGTGCTTAACAGCTTTTTTTGTTGCATCTTCCCAACTCTTTTCTGAATTTGCTAAAATTTCAATAACTTTTAAAATTGCCATAATATATAATGATTTGATTAAGCAACTAAGGTATGAAATATCTATATTATTTTTAGGTTTTTACAGATTAATTATCCATTTATTGCTTCAACAACTTCAACTTTACCTTTAAGCATTTCACGAAGCATTGCTTCAATCCCGTTTTTCAAAGTGACTGTAGAGGATGGACAACCACTACAAGCTCCTTGCAATATAACTTTTACCGTTTTAGTTTGTTGATCGTATGAGTCAAAAGCAATATTTCCTCCATCACCTTCAACCGCAGGTTTTACATATTCATTTAATATTGAAATAATTTCTTTTTCAATTTCAGTAAAATCTCTTTTTTCATAAGAAGTTGTTGCAATTTCTTTGGCTTGAAGTATTTCATCATTTAAAATATCTTTTCCAGATTCAATAAAAGATCGGATAAATTCTCTTAATTCATTTGCAAAATCTTGCCATTCAACATTAGATTGTTTGGTTACCGAAACATAATTTGCGCTAATAAATATTTCTTTTACAAACGGAAAACTGAATAATTCAAAAGCTAAAGGAGCGTGAATTGCTTCGCTACTTGTTTTGAATTCATACATAGTATTTGCTAACGATTTATTGGCAACAAATTTCATTACCTCAGGATTAGGAGTGCTTTCTGCATAAATTGTGATAGGCGTTTTACTTATTTTATGTTCATTTGTGCTTGTATTAAGTATCACTTTTTCACCAGAATTTAAATATTCTTTGATCGTTTCTGAAATTTCTTCTTGTACATCATTCCAATTAATTTGGGTTAAATCAAATGGAAATTTTTCAATTGCAATAAAATTTTGAGATATAAAAATAGTCTTAACAAAGGGAAAATGAAACAGTTGTTGTGCTATAGGACTGGCTTTAGCATCATCTATATTGTTAAATTCGTAACTTTTTGCTTGAGTTAAAAAGGAGTTTGTAACAAATTTCACAATATTTTCACTATTAGTCTGTTGTACTGTTATATTTATTTTAGCCATTTTAATGTTTTTTTTACAAAAATATGAAAAGAAAAGCTATGTATTCAATATATTTGAAACCTTAACCAATTGCATGAAAAAAATATTACTCCCCATTGTTCTACTTTTTTCTTTTGTTAGCTACGCACAGTTTATAACAATTGATGAAAGCCTAACAATACAAGAACTTGTTGAAGACATTCTTATAAATAGCCCTTGTGCCCAAACCTCAAACTATGGGTCTAGAACAGGAACCGATTTTGGAGAAGGAAATGGTATTGGCTATTTTAACGCCAATGGATCAGATTTTCCGTATGCGGAAGGAATAATACTAAGTTCGGGTTTTATTTCTGATGCACCTGGACCAAATACCACAACACAAAGCAACGGAACACCTAGTTGGCCAGGAGATGCAGACTTAGAGGCTGCCACTACTGCTACAGGAACAGGTAATGCTTCATTTATTCAATTTGCATTTACACCTTTAATTAGTGAAATAGGCTTTAATTTTATTTTTGCTTCTGAAGAATACAACCAAACATTTGAATGTACATTTTCAGATGCTTTTGCATTTATACTTATTGATTTGAGCACTGGTATCAGTCAAAATTTAGCAGTACTACCAGGAACCGCAATTCCAATAGAGGCAACTAACATTCATCCTGATGTTCCGGGTGGTTGTCCTGCAATTAATGAAATATATTTTGATAAGTATAATTTTATGCCCTTTAATGACGAAAATACTTCGGCAACTAATTTTAATGGGCAAATACTAAGTTTAACTGCACAGGGTACCGTAATTCCTGGAAATCCTTACACTATTAAATTAGTAATTGCAGATCAGGGAGATACGATATGGGATTCTGCTGTTTTTTTAGAAGCAGGGTCATTTAACATTGGTGTTGACTTAGGAGACGATTTAACAATTGCAGCTGGAACTGCACCTTGTCAAGGTCAACCCTTAGAAATTGGAGTAGCTCCAGATGCTACAGGGCTAACAACCTACCAATGGTATGTTTGGAATCCAATAACTATGGTTTTTGATTTAATTTCTGGAGAAATATCAAATACCATTATAATCACACAATCTGGAATTTATCAAATTGAAACTATTTTCTCTGGAGGTTGTTCTGCAACCGATGATGTCCTTATCGAATTTGCTCCACAGCCAATTGCTGTTGTTCCTGACGATTTGGTAATCTGCGATGAAATCCCAAACGACGGTTTTTCTGAGTTTGATTTAACTGTTCGAGATGCTCAAATCATTAACGGACAACCGGATACATTTGTAGAATACTATGTTTTATTAGCAGATGCAGAATCGGGTACAACTCCCATTGCAACTCCAACTAATTATACAAATGTAGATCCAGGGTTTCAAATAGTTTTTGCACGATTAGAAGAGTCTAATCTAGGTTGCTTCGATATAGTTCCTCTAGTTCTCCAAGTAGATCAAGCTCCCTCAATAACCGATCCTATTTCGGATTATTTCATTTGCGATAACGATCAAGACGGCACAGAGATATTTGATTTAACGACTAAGGATGCCGAGATATTAAATACCTTAATCA
>JAKITD010000109.1 GCA_021648265.1 Flavobacteriaceae bacterium
ACCTTTCCGAAGTAATAAAAATCTTAGGAATGGATGCTGATGGGAAAACAGTTTATTTAGAATTTTGCCCTATGGCAGACGGTAATAACGGTGGCTTTTGGTTGAGTTACGATAAAGAAATTAAAAACCCTTATTTCGGTCAAGCAATGCTTACTTGTGGTGAGGTAATAGAAACATTTAATAATTAAAATAACAATAATAAATTTAAAATTAAAATCATGAAAATAACAAAAATTTTATTCGTAACACTTGTAATAGGGTTATTTACAGCTACAAACGTACAAGCACAAGATCATAAACATGGAGATTCTGATAAGGAAACTGTTGCAATGAGTAAAGAAATGTATGTGTGTCCAATGCACGCAGATGAAAAAAGCGAAAAGCTTGGAAAATGTTCTCAATGTGGAATGGAAATGAAAAAAGGTGACATGAAACATGGTAAAATGAATCATGGAAAGATGGATCATGGAAAGATGGATCATAGTAAAACGGATCACAGTAAAATAAAAACTGATACTAAAGAATCTATGAGTACCGATATGGCAAGTGCATATAGCTGTCCAATGAAGTGTGAAGGAGATAAAACGTATGACAAAGCTGGAAAATGTTCAAAATGTGGTATGAATTTAAAGAAAGTAGAAGGAAAAAAAGAAGGTAAAGAGCATAAGCACTAAAATTTTAAGTCCTGCAATTAAGAGAAAGGATTGGGATGCCCATTCAAATTTTATATAATAAATTTGACACCTTTTTCTTTCTCTTAGGTAGGCATAAATGAAGTGTTAAATTATTTATAATTATTGAGCATATTGAAAAAAACAACTAAAATATTTGTAAAGAATATGGTCTGTAATAGATGTATTAAAGTTATTAATGATGAATTAATAAAAAGTAAAATTGACTTTGCAAATATTGAATTAGGAGTTATAACGTTTAATAAAATTATTTCTAAAAATGATAAATTAAAGCTTGTTTCAATTCTTGAAAAAGAAGGGTTTGAATTGGTTTACAATCGCGAAACAAAAATAATCAATCAAGTTAAAGTGTTGGTAATAAAAAACATATATCATAATGAAAATAACAAAATGAAACAAAGTTATTCAAATTATCTCGCAGAAAATATTAAAATTGATTATTCAATAATGAGTAAATTATTCTCAGATATTGAAGGAAAAACAATTGAACATTACATAATAGAACAAAAAATTGAACGAGTTAAAGAGTTATTGATCTATAATGAATTATCGATTAGTCAAATTTCTTATGAGTTAAACTATAGTAGCCCACAACATTTATCAAGACAATTTAAACAAATTACAGGCTTTACTCCTTCACAATTTAAAAGCATAAGGAAAAGAAAAAAAATTGATACAATTTAACCAAAATTATGCACACTGATAATTATTTTTTTAAAGAAATTTACTGTGATTTAAATAATTATCAATGAAACACACCTATACAATTACCGGAATGACCTGCACAGGCTGTAAAGCCAATGTAGAAGATGCTTTAGAAAATTTAAAGGAAGTTACTAAAGTTTCAGCCGATTTAAAGAAAGAAGAAGTAGTTGTTGAAATGACTTCACACGTTCCTTTAGAGAAACTACAAGAAACCTTATTAAAAGCAGGATTACATTATACGATCGAAATGCCCGGTCACGAAAAACGCACTGAAGTAAAGAAACCAGTGGATGGGAACGGTGTTTTTTATTGTCCGATGCACTGTGAAGATGAAAAAACGTATGATTCACAAGTGGGCTGTCCTGTATGTGGAATGGATTTAGTAGAGCAACCAAAAGCGGTTACTTCAGTTCAATACACGTGTTCAATGCATCCTGAAGTAATAAAAGATGGACCAGGAGCTTGTCCCATTTGTGGAATGGATTTAATTCCGATGGAACCTACCGAAAGTGAAGAGGATAAAACCTATAATAAGCTACTTAAAAAAATGAAGATAGCCACATTATTTACGGTTCCTATTTTCTTTATTGCAATGGGAGATTTAATTCCTGGAAACCCTTTAAGTAAAGTGTTTAGTCAGATTACTTGGAACTGGATTCAGTTGGTATTGTCACTTCCTGTAGTGTTTTATGCTTGTTGGATGTTTTTTGAACGTGCTTATAAATCTATCGTTACTTGGAATTTAAATATGTTTACTTTAATAGGAATTGGCTCTGGAATTGCTTTCCTATTTAGCATTTTTGCTTTGATTTTCCCTGATGTTTTTCCAGACCAATTTAAAACCGAAAGCGGAACGGTATTCGTGTATTTTGAAGCCGTAACGGTAATTCTAACGTTGGTTTTATTAGGACAATTATTAGAAGCAAAAGCTCATAGTCAAACAAGTGGAGCGATTAAAGAATTATTAAAACTAGCGCCTACGGAAGCTGTTTTGGTAACTTTAGAAGGGGATAAAGTAATTTCTATTCACGATATTAAAAAAGGAGATTTACTACGTGTAAAGCCAGGAGATAAAATTCCAGTAGATGGAAAAATAACCGAAGGACATAGCGATGTAGATGAAAGTATGATTACAGGCGAGCCCATTCCTGTAGATAAAAATGTGGACGATCAAGTAAGCTCTGGAACTATAAACGGAAACAAATCGTTTGTAATGAAAGCTGAAAAAGTAGGTTCAGAAACGTTGCTTTCTCAAATTATACAAATGGTAA
>JAKITD010000008.1 GCA_021648265.1 Flavobacteriaceae bacterium
TCAAAAATATGTGGAAGACCACATGAATATGCTACAAGAAAATCAAGGTAGAGTTAAGAAATATTTTCAACACAACGATATTAAATACGCTGCATAATGGTTACGGTAAATAAACGTCGGGTTAATAACATATTAATATGTCCTAAAGTACCTTCTGGGTTTTTAGTAATATTATAATTTTTTAAGCCTTTTCGTATTTCTTGTTTTGCTTTATTAAAATCACCTTTCATATAATAAGAAACGCATATAGCAAATTGAATGGGATAAATAGAGTCAAATTTTATTCTTTCTGAAACAAGTAATGCTTCATTCAAATACTTTAATACAGAATCCGAAGGGATCGTTAATTCCGAAATATCTAAATAAGTTTCAATCTTTTCTCGATCGGTTTCTTGGGAAAGGCGTTGTCTTAATTCTTTAAAAGAAGGATTTTGTTGCCCGAAAATTGGAAGTATTGCAAAAAAGCAGCATATATAAATAAACCGATTCATTAGTTGATGGTTTTATTAATTACAATAGTAATCTATAAATCTACAACAATCAATTGCAAGTGAAAATACAGGTGTTTGTAATGAAAATAAAGTGTTTTTTAATGAAAATCACTTTGCATCTTCTGTAAGATAGTAGAAATAACAAACTAATCTTCTTCAAAACCCTACCAAGTTAAAAATCTGTTTTCCTCCAACTAAACACTCTTCCCGTACTCCTTCGTATCTAGTCCGTGTCTACTTCGTGTTAACTCCATATTAACTCCGTGTCAGTTCGGGTCAAATCATCTTAACATTTTTTATGATTTTTATTTCATCAAAAACAAAAAAAAAGCAGCTAACTTTCGTTAACTGCTTTTAGCTCTTTCTTTTTCAAAAAAAGGTTAAATCAATTCTTTTTCAATAACATTTTTCAAGGCATCTTTTGGTAATGCACCTGCTTGCATTATAGGTTGTTTATCCATTGGGATAAATAACATAGATGGTATAGATCTAATCTGAAAAACAGACGATAATTCGCGTTCTACCTCCGTATCTACTTTATAAATAGTTACCTGATCTTTATAATCGTTAGATAAATCTTCTAAAATTGGAGCCACCATTTTACACGGTCCACACCAATCTGCATAAAAATCGATGATGGCAGGTTTATCACCTTTAAATTTCCATTCTTTTTCTGTTGTATAATCAAAAACCTCGTTCTTGAATTGCTCTGCTGTTAACTTTACTGTTGGCATAATATATAAATTTAATTCTCTGCAAAATTACAGAAACAAATACCTGCTCACAGTAACAAAAGTCACTAAGTGGGGTAACATTTGTTACTTTACCGAAAGGTATTAATAACAAAGAATTAACTTATCTTTGAATGATGAAAAGAACCTACAGTCAACATTGGGAAGATTACGAATTAATCGATGCCGGAAACAACAAAAAGTTAGAGCGTTGGGGAAGTATCATCACCATTCGTCCAGATAGAAATGCCTACTTCACTCCTGTTTTATCTGAAAAGGAATGGCAACAAAAAGCACAGTATGAGTTTGTAGAAGCAACTACCAATACAGGAACTTGGGTATCCTTAAAAAAAGAATTTCCGATTGCTGAAAACGAAGAAATTACGAAATGGCAAATCACCTATAAAGAATGTGTTTTTAATCTAAAACTTACTAAATTTAAACATGTGGGCGTTTTCCCAGAACAACAAACCAACTGGGAATTTATTAAAAATCGAATCCAAAAAGACGGGAAATTCTTAAATCTTTTTGCTTATACTGGTGGAGCTTCCTTAATCGCAAATACTAAGGGAGCCGATGTTTATCATTGCGATTCAGTGAAACAGATTATTAGTTGGGCAAAATTGAATATGGAAAGTTCTGGTCAAGACGGAATCCATTGGGTGTTGGACGATGCTTTAAAATTTGCTTCAAAAGAAGTAAAAAGAGGGAAAAAGTACGACGGAATTATTATGGATCCGCCAGCCTTTGGGATTGGAGCCAAAAAAGAACGTTGGAAAATTGAAACCAAATTCCCGGAGTTAGTAAAAGTTGCAAGTGAATTATTAAGCGATAAAGGTTTTTTAATCATCAATACCTATTCACCTAAATTAAAAGAAGAAGTAATAAGAAATACGGTTCAAAAATACTTTCCGAAGAAAAATATTGAAATTAAAAAGCTTTCAATAAAAACTACTTCTGGAAAAATTTTGGAATATGGGGAACTGACTAGGGTTAGTTAATGCTCAGTTGGCAGTCTTCAGTAATCAGTAAGCAGTTTGCTTAATTCAACACATTAGATTAATTATAGTTCTGTCATTGCGAGCCCCAAAGGCGAAACAATCTCTTAAAACATTCTAAATGTCCATTTAAACTAATTCGTGGTAATTAGTGATCCCGAGACTTCGGGAGTGTCTATCTTTACACATTTTAGTTAAAACCAGTGTAATTTGTATCTCAAAAAACCATTATCTTCGTGTTCGATGAAAGCAGCCTCACTCAAAGAAGTCAAATCAGAATTAAGCCATAAAACTCATAACGAACTTATGGAGCTTTGCCTCCGACTATCTCGTTTTAAGAAAGAAAATAAAGAGTTACTTAGTTATTTACTTTTCGAAAACTCCAACGAAGAAGCCTATATAGAAAGTATAAAATCGGCAATGGATTTAGAATTTGAAGCCATCAATACCGATAGTTATTTTTATATGCGAAAGACAATCCGTAAGATTTTACGACTTATAAAAAAATACATTCGCTATTCTCAAAATAAAGAAACCGAAGTGGAACTCCTCCTCTATTTTGCAAATAAACTAAAGGAATTTAATCCATCTATTTTTGAAAGTAAAGCATTAGAGAATCTATATTTTAGGAATATCGATTTTATAAAAAAGAAAGTGTGTTTGTTGCATGAAGATTTACAGTATGATTATCGACTGGAGATTGAGGAATTGGAGTGAAGATAATCGAAGTTGAAGTTTAGGGTTATGTTCCTAAATAATGTGGAATATTCAATTTTTCATAATTCTTTTCAATATCCCTGTATTGGTTAATAGTCTTAATGTTTGCCATTATAATATTTGCAAACTCTTTTATAGGTTCTAATGATTTTTTTACCTTTTGAATAAAAATAAACCAATTTAAATATTGTAAAAGGTATTTTGTAGCAACACCATAAAAAGGTTTAATCCATCTTTCATAGCGATTATCAAGTGAGTTTACATGTTGTACGTGACAACACTTACTCTTTACGTGTTGCCTAGATGCTACAAAAGTGTGGCGCTCTAATTCTTTATTCTTTGCCCATAAAATTATAGACGGATGAGAGTCCGAACATAAAACATTGTCATTACTTATAAATGAACCTATGGCTTTTTCAACACTATCTGCATCTATTCTACCCATTTTCGCAATCTTCATTAAAGGATTTCCTTTCCTATCAGTCGCAACCATCACAGAGATTTTGTCATTACTAATTCCTCGTTTTGTTTGTCTGTCGCTAGGTCTTTTATATACTCAATGGATTTAGCTTTTCGGGAATTTTGACGAATTTATTTTTTTCTTTATCGAGGTAATCCCGAGGCATCGGGATCAAGCATAGCCTTAGTTACGGTTTAAAATTTTAACGATGATAAAGGGAAAAAGAAAGAGTGAAAAACCCGAAAAGCTATGTGTATTGAGTATATGCCTTTCTATCTAACTTACGACTTCCTTTTTCATTTATCTTAAATTGTTTATCATCACATTCAACAATTCCAACAAAAGAATTACCGTTAACCATTGACAATGCTGATAAAATTTTATGCCGCCAATCAAAAATTGTATTTGTGCTTACTTTTAATTTTTTCGCTGCTTTCCTTATAGATATACTCTCCAATGTAAGTTCAATATATTCTTGGAATTTATCAACTTTCTTTATTCCAGATATTGCCGTACCCGTAAAGTCATTAAACGTCTTACTACATTGTTTGCATTTATATCTTTTACGACCTTTATAAATGCCATGACCGTAAATATCATCTGTATGGCAATGTGGACAATGAACTTTTTGATTCTCATTGATTTTTGAACGCACTTTATGTAATTGAGGTGTTTCTCCTAATTCCTTTTTCAAAATAACTAAAAGATCTTTTCTCTCTTGATCTGCTAATTCATCTATGATTAATTGTAAATCCATAATATTGCTAATTTATACAAAAATAGTAAAATTCTACATTATTTCGCAACACAACCAAAAAATATGAGTTTGCCTTGATTGATTTGTATGTTCGATGATCGTTATTGATGTAAATGTCATACTGAGCGGAGTCGAAGTACAATCAAAAACAAATCACAAATACAATTATATCTGCAAGGTTTTAAAAAACCTTGCAGGAAATCGTGATACTTTTAAACTTAAAACAAAATCCGTGATAATTAGCGTAATATGTGTCGTAATAACCTTTGCAAATCTCTGCGTAACAACTAATATCCACAATTCATTCAAATAGTATTTAAAAGCCCTAAATTTGCTACCTAAACCAATTTTATTTTGCATTCAAAAAACATCCACAATCAATCCTACAATTTTGAAGAATTAATTGCAGTTACTCCAAAGTTGAAATCATTTGTGTTTACTAACGAACACGATACACAAACCATCGATTTTTCTAATAGTAAAGCAGTTTTACAACTTAACAAAGCGTTATTAAAGCATCATTATGCCATTGAAAACTGGGGAATTCCTACTCATTATTTATGTCCTCCAATTCCTGGGAGAGCAGACTATCTACATTATATAAACGATTTACTTATTGAAGATAATAAGACAACCAAAATAAAAGGATTGGATATTGGTGTAGGTGCCAACTGTATTTACCCAATACTTGCAGCACAAATTTTTAATTGGAAAATGGTAGGTTCGGATATTGATGAAAGTGCCATTATTTCTGCAAATAGAAATGTAGAAGCTTCCGAAAGTTTAAAAGATAAAATTGAAATCCGTCATCAAGAAAAAAATGCCAATATTTTTGAAGGAATTATAAAGGAAGGAGAATACTTTCATTTTACGGTGTGTAATCCACCTTTTCATTCATCTGAAGAAGAAGCTACTAAAGGAACCCTTCGGAAATTACGAAACCTTCAAAATGAAAATCTACCCTACCAAACTAAAAAGGAAATAGTTTTAAACTTTGGCGGACAAGCAAATGAGCTTTGGTGCAACGGTGGTGAAGCATTGTTTTTAAAACGAATGATAAAACAAAGCGTCGAATTTAAAACACAAGTTGGTTGGTTTACATGTTTGGTTTCAAAAAAAGAAAACCTTCAGAAAATAAAAAAACAACTCCATAAATTAAAAGCTACGCACCAAACAATTCCTATGTCGCAAGGCAATAAGAAAAGTAGGTTTATTGCCTGGAAGTTTTAGTATTCTATTAATAACAGTAATTTTGTTTTCAGATTAGTTAAGCTATACTATGAAAAAGATTATTTATTTATCATTATTCTTAGTTACATTTTTTAGTACAAGCACAAGATCTTTCTAAAATATATGAGCGAGTAAACCCTGCCGTAGTAGAAATTATTACTGAAGAAAAAATTATAATATCAAACGGAGTTGATACAAAAGCAGGAACCGCTACTGGTTTAGGGTCTGGATTTATGATTTCAGATCAATCCCGTCCTAAACGTTGTGAAAATTAACAAAAAAAGAGAAAGAATTTAACGTATCTCAAATTATCTTTGAGTTGCAAGCAAAAAACACTTTCTCTTATGTCAAAAATAACACTATTTGGTCAAATTATTCAAAAACTAGACCGTTCAATTTTTAAAATACTTGTTAAAAATCATCAGACCGATAAACATCAAAAAGGATTTGATAGTTGGTCACATTTAACTTAAATGCTTTTTTGCCATTTTGCAAAAAGTCAATCTTTGCGAGATATCAGTAATGGATTACGTTCTGCAACAGGAGATTTAAATCAGAAATGTACATCCACCAACAAAATCAAATTTAAGCTATCAGAACAAGCATAGGAACTGGGAGCTGTTTAGAGATTACTATTATGCCCTAAAAACATTTAGGACAGCAACAAGGATACCTCGGAGGCTTGCCTCGTTAAATTTCACTATTTTGTGACTCGATGTCACAAAATAGTAAGTATATTCATAAGAGTCATAATGTTACAGTTTTGCTGTATCATATTGTAAGTAGTGCAAGATATCGTAGAGTAGTTTTTACAGAATCAGTAGATTTAGTTTTGGTAAAAGTCTGTGAAGAGATAGAGAAGCGTTACGAGATTAGCTTTTTGGAGATAGGAACAGATGACGACCACATTCATTTTTTGGTACAAAGTGTTCCTTCTTATAGTGTAACAAAAATCGTAAGGATGATAAGAAGTTTAATAGCCCGAGAAGTTTTTAAAGAGTGTCCTGAGGTAAAGAAACAATTATGGGGAGGAGAATTTTGGGGTAAAGGCTACTTTGTGAATACAGTAGGTCAGCATGGCACAGAAAAATTAATAGCAAAATATGTAAAGAATCAAGGAGTAGAGAAAAAGTATAAAAAATTAAAAACTAATTATCAACTTAAATTGTTCTAGTAAACAATGCCTCTGGGCTTGCCCCGAAGTAGTTTACTATAATTATGAAGAGATAAATCGATTCTTAAAAATTATTCTCATTTAACACAACGATTTTTAAAGCTTTAAGCACAAAAAAACTCAATATAAAATTAATCGTACTAATTAGTTTTTTTTAGAAGCTAATCTAAGAAATTATATTCTTGCTTAAGATGTCCGCTTCAACATTCTATAGTTATAATTTGGATAAACACTACGTTTAGCAAATCGGTTAAGTTTATTGCTATTAATCATTTTAATATACACTTGTTTTGTAACACCAAAGTATTCGTAAGTGGATCCATCTAGAAAGCTAATTTCTAACAATAATCCTTTATGTTGATAATCTACAATATTTGAATTTGTGATAGTTTCTGTATAAACGCTTAAATTGGATTCTTTTGTTTCTGGTGCAATACTTACTAAAAAATGATAGCCATCAATTACCTTACGGCTAATAATCTCTGCTTCTTCCTGTAAAGGATCTCCGTTTTGAAACTTATCTGGATGCCATTCTTTTACCAAGTTACGGTAACTCTTTTTCAAAGTCTTTAATTCGATTTCCTTTTCTATTCCAAAGAGTTTTTTGTATTCATTTATACGCTTCATATCACAAAATTATTTGAGGGCGCGAAAGTACATCTTAATATCTAATGAATAGTAAAAGATAAGACTAAAAAAACTAATGTCCGATTAATAGTATAAAGAAAGTAAGTGGTTTTAACTTCTCTTTTGCCAAAACGATTATGAAGTTTGTAAGATCTTTAAAAAATGACAATTACCAATCAATTGGAAAATAATCTTTTAAGAACTTTCCAGACCAATGTTTTCTTGTGTTAATTCCATCTAACAATGGGTCCATAACTCGTGCCGCTCCATCAACAATATCTAATGGAGGTTGAAAATCATGAACTTCTTGTTTCATTTTAGATAATTCCGCAGGGTCTTCATCTGTTACCCAACCTGTATCTACAGCATTCATGAAAATCCCACTTTTTGCCAATTCACCAGCAGCAGTATGTGTTAACATATTTAATGCAGCTTTTGCCATATTGGTGTGTGGATGTCGAGATTCTTTGGTAAATCGATAAAACTTTCCTTCCATTGCTGAAACATTAATAATGTGCTTTTGACCTGTATTCTCTTTTTTCATCACTTCTGCAAGTCGGTTGCACAATACAAATGGGGCTACAGAATTTACCAATTGTACTTCTATCATTTCGGTTGTTTCAATTTCTCCTAATTTTAAACGCCAACTGTTGGTTTTCCTTAAATCTACTTGTTGTAAATCTGTATCTAATTCGCCTTCAGGAAATACTTCTTGAGCAACCAAGGCATTATCAAAACAATAGGGTATTTGAGATAATTTTGCGGAAGCTCTCAATCCAATTCCAGGTTCTGGTCCGTGCCAAGTTACAGGCATATTTTTTGTCGTAGATGCTCCAGTTGTTAACGATTTTAATTCCTCTAAACAATCGGTATGTCCTGATAATAAAGATTGTACAGATTTTGGCAATGATTCTATAGATCGCTCTTCATTAGTCATTAAGTGTGCGTAAAAACATGAAGGTCTCCTTACTGTTTGCGCTGCATTGTTAATTAAAATGTCTAAACGATCGTATTTTTGTTCGATATAATTACAGAAAATTTCAACACTTGGTATGTGCCGTAAATCCAACCCATGAATATGCAAACGTTGTCCCCATTTTGAAAAATCCTCTTCTTTTGAAAAACGCAATGCTGAATCTACAGGAAATCGAGTGGTGGCAATAACTGTTGCTCCTCCTCTTAAAAGCATCAATGTTATGTGATAGCCAATTTTTAAACGGGAACCCGTAATCACTGCAACTTGATCTTTAACATCTGCCGTTTGAAAACGTTTTGCATAATTATAATCACCACATTTTGTACACATAGTATCATAAAAATGATGCAATTTGGTAAACAACGTTTTACATACGTAGCAATTTCTTGGTGTTGTTAATTCGGGAAGCTCTTTGGACGCTACATCTGCCGCTGGAAGTAATTTAGGAGCTACAAATACATGCGTTTCACGAGCACTTCGTATTCCAGTTACTTTTCGTGCATGTCTATCTTTTGCAGCTTTTTTTCGTTGTTCATTTTTCTTGGCATCTTTTTTTCTACGAGAAAATTCTTCACGACTTGGTCTAGAAAACATTCCTGCGGCTTTAATTAATGCCGTTCTTTTATCTTTTGAAATTTCAAATATCTGATTGGTATTTGTATTTAAACTTTCTAATACAGCAATACATTTATCTATTTCTTTCAAAGTAATTATAGGTTCTTTTTTATTCTTTTCCATCCAAAAAATTAAGAATGCAAATATACTTTATCTCCATTCACTTACTGATAAAAATCAAATTAATGTACTTTAGCATTTCAATGAATGCACCATTAAATAGCATACAAGCACAGTATTATGGATTTTTACAGACGTTCTTACTTTGGAAAAATAGTGTTTTAGGGTTGAAACAGTTGAAACTTCCAACTAAAAAAACAACCCTTTTTAATGAAACCATTCCCGATAATTTACGTTTAGGAAAACGTGTTGAACGATTTGTAGGTCACGAATTAAAACAAAACGAAACAAATGAAATTCTGATAGAAAATGTTCAAATACAAAATAAAAAAATAACCATTGGAGAATTGGATTGTGTTTTAAAACTTGATAAAATACCTATCCACCTTGAAATTATTTATAAATTTTATTTATATGATGAGCAAGTGGGTACAACTGAATTAGAACATTGGATTGGACCTAATAGAACCGATAGTTTAATTGCAAAATTGACCAAACTTAAAAACAAGCAACTTCCCCTACTCTACAATCCGTTTACAGAACCAATTTTAGATGCATTGGATTTAAAAACAGATGGAATGCAACAGTTTGTGTGTTTTAAAGCTCAGTTATTTGTTCCGTATCAAAAAGAAGTTGAGTTTACCTTATTAAATAAAGAATGTGTCAATGGGTTTTATATACCTATTTCTGAAATTGTTCAATTTAAAGATTGTAAATTTCATATACCATCAAAAATAAATTGGTTGTTAGAAGTTCATACTCAGGTAAAATGGTTGCCTTATCTATTGTTTTTAGATGAAACACATTAAATTACAACTAAGAAAATAGCACCCTTATGTTGGATTAAATTTCCAAATGGAAAACTACAAAAGTTCTTTGTTGTTTGGTGGACTTAAATTATAGTAACCCGTACCTTTTTCTTCTTTAAACGGGTGTTGTTTAAATTTAGGATTAAATCATCTGCCAAAGCCACAGGAACAGCTACAAAAGCACAATCTTGTTTCAGTTCAATGGTGCCTAATTCGTGTTTATTTAACTTGCCTTGTTTAAAAAATAGCCCAGCAATATCTCCCTTGGATATTTTATCTTTCCGGCCTCCAGAAATAAACAAAGTTTGCCAGTAGGTGGGTTTGTAGGCGGCTTTTTTAGAAATATTGATCCCTTTAACATCTAGAATAAATTCTGGTAATAACTGATCCTTCCATTTCAATACATAAGCCGTTCCTTTAGCGTTCACTCTAGCTGTTCTTCCATTTCTATGAATAAATTCTTCCTTGTGAATCGGCAACTCAAAATGAATAATATATTTCATTTCTGGAATATCAATACCTCTTGCTGCCAAGTCTGTTGCTAGTAATACTTGAGAAGATCCATTTCTGAATTTAATTAAGGCTCGCTCTCTATCTTTTTGCTCCATTCCGCCAGAAAAACAAGTATGACTTATTTCGTTTCGCTCTAAAAATTCACTTACCACACTGATACTATCTCTAAAATTACAAAAAATAATTCCAGGTTCATTACCTACATGTTCTAACAAGCTTAACAGCGTTTTTAGCTTATTTTTATCTGGAGAAATGACTGTTTTAATAGCTAGTTTTGAAGCTGCTTTTTGATTTAAATAATTGATGGTAGTTGGCTTGTCTAATTTTACAAATTCAGGAACACTAACTCCTTGTGTTGCTGAAGTTAAGATACGCTTATTTAAAGCAGGTAATTGATTAATAATTGACTTCATTTGATCTTCAAAACCTTGTTCTAACGATTTATCAAACTCATCTAAAATCAATGTTTTAATACTGTCTTTTGAAAAACGATCACTATTAAAATGATCTAAGATTCTACCTGGTGTGCCAATTAATATTGAAGGAACATGTTTGATTTCAATTTTGTCTTTGGACATCGGTCTTCCTCCATAAACAGCATTTACTTTAAAACCGGCACCCATATTGCGAATTACTTGTTCTATTTGTATGGCTAATTCTCGTGTTGGTACTAATATCAAAGCTTGAACCTCTTGGCAATCCCGATCTAATGATTTTAATAATGGCAATGAAAATGCGAGCGTTTTTCCAGTACCAGTTGGAGATAAAAGGATGGTATTTGTTGTTGACTCTATAACAGCTATGGCTTCTTGCTGCATAGGATTCAACTCGTGAATATTCAATTTTGTTAATATATCCTGCTGGTCTTTATTGATATTTCTCATTATTATTTCTTTTTACGCTTTTTAGTTGGTTCAGAATTTGTAGTTACTCCACCAGTTTGTGCTAAGTAATTTGCTAATATTTTTTCCACCAATTCTTCTTTGGTTAAATGATGAAATATGGTTTTTATTTTAGTTTTAAACTCTTCAGTTACTTCTCTATTGGGTTTGGTTTTAAAAACTTTTCTTGCCCATAATAGTCCGTTATTTTCTTCAATACTTTGGGTATCTGCTTTTCTGAATTCATTAAAAGTAATTCCTAATTCGTTTTCAAATTCCGGAATATCTTCTACCTCTTCTTGCTGAATAATACTCAACGAAAGTCCCTTCGCTCCTGCCCTCGCTGTACGCCCACTTCTATGCACATAAGCTTCATAAGTATCTGGTAAATGATAATTAACAACATAAGAAATTTCTTTAACATCAATTCCACGAGCTGCCAAATCTGTAGCGATTAAAATATCGATATGACCTTCTCTAAACTGTCCCATAATTCGATCACGAATTGTTTGAGCCAAGCTTCCGTGGATAGCACCCGATGAAAATTTATTGATGGCTAGTTTTTTTGCTAGTTTATTTACTGCTGCTTTGGTTTTACAGAATATAATTCCGCGTTCGCCTTCTTTTGAGCTTAAAAAATGTAGTAATACTTCCAGTTTTTCGATAGGCTCAACAACTACATATTGATGGTCAATTCCTTGATGACCAATAGTTGACATAGCTACTTCTATATGTACAATATGCTTTGACATATAATTTTGAACCAATTGCTTTATAGTTCCTGGCATAGTTGCAGTAAACAACAAGGTTCTTCTAGATTTTGGAATGTCCTTTATAATAAGGTCTAAATCTTTTTTTAAAGCAGTTACCATTTCATCGGCTTCATCTAGTACTAAATACTTTAAGTCTTTAATAGATAAAGCTTCACGCTTAATTAAATCAACCAATCGTCCTGGAGTAGCAACTATTACATGAGCGGTGGTTTTTAATCGTTCTATTTGAGGTTTGATTGGAATCCCACCACATAAAGAAGCGATAGTTATTTCTGGACTACCAGTAGCAAACGAAACTAAATTATTATAAATCTGTTGTCCTAACTCTCTTGTAGGTGCTAAAATTAATGCCTGAACTTTAGTGTTTTCAATATCAATTAACTGAAGTAATGGTAGTCCGAAAGCAGCAGTTTTTCCAGTTCCAGTTTTTGCTAAAACGACTAAATCTTCCTTTTGACTTAGTACAACAGGAATGGTTTTTTCTTGAATATCTGTCGGAACAGAAATTTGTAATTTGGTTAAAGCTTGCTGTAACTGTTTATTAATTCCTAAATCTGAAAAGGATTTTGACATCATTTAATTTTTCTGCAAAGATAGATACAATACTATCTATTATGTTTGTTATTCTTTCTATTAATGTTTTAGTAAAAAAAGGTCATGAAAAAAGCCCATCCGTGTGGATGAGCTTTTATAAAACTTAAAGTATATTTTTTAGATAACTTTTACGTTAACTGCATTTAATCCTTTGTTACCTTCTTGTAGGTCGAATTCAACTTGGTCACCTTCTCTGATTTCATCAATTAATCCTGAAATGTGTACAAAGTGATCTTTGTCTACTCCTTCTTCAGTGATAAAACCAAATCCTTTTGTGTCGTTGAAAAATTTTACTGTTCCTTTACTCATTGTAATGTAATTTAATTTATAATATTTATTATTTTGCAAAGATAGTGCCGTTTTTTCAACATACAACATAATAATTAACTTCTTTTCATATTACCACGTGTTTAATTGTTAAGTATTCTTTGTGAATTACTATATTTGCTAGTATTTACGTCTAAAATAAATATTATTTAATATTGTAAAATTAGTAATAACAACACTCGAATTTATGGTAATATGACGAAAGTGAAAATCGTATCCTCTAAAATGATATGGTTTTTCTTAAAATTCATTCTGTTATATTAATTATCCAACTCCAACTTATACCCAACCCCATGAACATTGCTGATTTTAATAGAAGTATCCTCTTTTAATTTTTTCCGAAGTTTCGAAATATAGGTATCTAGGCTTCTACCTACAATAACGCCGTTGTCTTCCCAAACCCTTTTCATCAACTCTTCTCGTTTGATTATCTGGTTAGGCTTTTCAATAAAAATAGCTAGAATTTCACATTCTTTTTTGGAAAGATTGATTTCATCAGATTCTTTTACCAATTTATTTTGATTTGGGTAAAAATGAAAGATTCCTAAGGATTGGTATTTTTCAGTTGAAACCTCTTTGTTAGATGAGTTAGTAATATTAATAAGAGGTTGCTTCTTTTTATAAAACAGAAACTGAAAACCGATAAAAGCTATAATGGCAAGTATATATAAATAGGTAGCACTATTTGCAGTTGGTTTCATATCTGTAAATTTCACTTCAATTGCATAACAGTTTTTAGGTAATACTCTACTTCTACAAGGAATGATACTTTTTCCTTGTAAGTTTTTCATTTCATAACTATAAGAAACTTCCGTAAGGTCGCAAGGTGATACTTCCACAAAATAAGAATTGGAAATTCCAGATTTCTGAAATGTTTTTTTTACGGTAGCAACTAACAAGCTCGGTTCAAACGAAAGTGAATTCTCGAATTTAAGTTGGTACTTAGATTCAGTCAATTTAATAACAGGTAAGACCAAGGAAGTTGAATCTTGATTAGAAAGCAATAATTGATGCCCAACTTCACGCAAACTTACTTTTACTTTTTCTGAAAAATCATCATTTTCTACTTTGGAATCGACAAAAAACCAAATAGAAAACAAGACAATGACCAATCCTATAACCGAAAAAAATATTCTTTTATTCATAAATAATTAATGTATAAGTGAATATTCGTTATAAGCATTACTTTAAACACTTATAACTATAGACACTCATAACAACAAATAACATACATTTTATTGACATTTTACAAGTGTTGACACTTCTTTTGCATTTTTTTGACATATTTATTTACTGGTTGACTTAGTTTTACATCGTAATAAATAATTAATTCTAAAATCAATCAAAAAATGAACAAATTAACAACAATCGCATTCGTATTATTAAGTATTACTATTAGTACAAGTCAGCAATCAATAAAATCATTTGCCAATATTGCTACTGTTCAGCCTCAAAATTTTACAGAATTCACCATAAATGACAGTGAATATACCCTTCATTTTGAATTAGAAGAAACAAAAGATAATGAACAATTTTTAATTATTTTAGTAGAGTTTCATAACAATTCTGAATTTATTTCTCCTTTTGAAGACAAAGAATTTAAAGGAAAATTTAATTTGAGTTTAGGGACCACTAATCATATTAATTTTGAAGGAGATATTATTGAAACACCACAAGCAGTAGATGCTTATGATAAATTTGGACATCAGTTTGTGAAATGGGTAAAAGTAAATACCATTTATAGACAACGATTAACTATAAAAACAAAAGAAGATTTTAAGGTCTTAGGAAGGCTTCAATTTACCATCGAACCTCGTTGTACTTTAGAGCAAATTCCGTTTTCAATATCATATAAAGACGGAAAAATGGAGTTTGTTGATTCTAAATGTTAATTGGGAATTAATAATTATATAAATAGCCATAAATATGATAAGTTGTAAAAAAGCATTAATAAAATTTAGTTTTCTATTACTATAACCAATGTAAGTATATCTTGCAATCAGTCAAAAAAGGAAAAAACAAATGAATCTACTAAAGCCGAAAAAATTGAAGAAATCGTAGGATTATATTCAGAATATGGAGGTTTTAATGGTTCCGTTTTAGTTTCTCACGAAGGTGAAGTGGTTTTCAAAAAAGGATTTGGTTACGCGAATCTGGAATGGGATATCCCCAACCAAACAGGTACAAAATTCAGAATAGCTTCCATTACAAAACCTTTTACAGCATTGCTTATTATACAATTGGCGGCTGAAGGCAAACTAGATTTACATAAGTCCATTTCTACTTATTTACCAGAATACCCTAAGAATAATGGAAATCGAATTACCATACATCAATTACTTACTCATACCTCTGGAACTACAAGAGATTATGATTCGGATCTTCCTAAAAATAAATATCCAGATAGATATCAAGTCAGTGAAATTGTTTAGCAATATTCAGCACTTCCACTTAAGTTTGAACCTGGAGAAAAATTTGCATATAGCAATACTGGTTACCACACTTTGGCATCTATTATTGAAACCGTTTCAGGAAAATCATACAAAATAGTTTTACAAGAAAGCATTTTAGATCCTCTTGGCATGAAAAAAACAGGAATTGATAAACATAGGTCTCTTTTAAAAAACAGGGCGTATGGTTATTTTAAAAGCTATGGAAACTACTTTAATCAGGATTTTGGCGATATGTCCGCAATAACGGGAGTTGGCAATATGTATTCAACTGTAGAAGATATGTTTCTTTTAGACCAAGCTTTATATACTGAAAAATTACTTCCAAAAAAGTATGTGGATTTACTGTTTACAAAGCATATTTCAGATCCAGAATATGACGGATTTTATGGTTATGGTTGGGAATTGATAAAAAAACCAATTGGCAACACTTCAAAAACTGTTGAAACCTATGGTCATAGTGGTTCGATGCAAGGTTTTACTGCACTGTTTACAAGAATCCCTTCTAGCAATTCTTCATTGTATTTTTTAATAATACGGGACGTGCTTTCCTTACTTCAATGACAACTGCTATTACTGGAATTTTAAGCGATCAGCCCTATGGTTTTCCTTTAAAACCATTAGCTATGTTTATGAAAAAAACGATTGAAAATGAAGGAATCGAAAAAGGAATTCTATTTTATAAAGAACATAAAGATTTAGACGATTATTATGTTTCTGAACAAGAATTAATTGTAGCAGGATATAAAACTTACAAGCAGATAATGCTGAATTTGCAGCTGAAATATTTAAACTAAGTACTGAAGTTTTTCCAGACAGAGATAACCCGTATGATAGTTATGCGGAAGCATTAATGGCTTTAGGAAAAAATGAAGAAGCTATTAAAAATTACAAAAAATCTTTAGAATTGAACCCCAACAATTACAATGCTGTAGAAATGTTGAAGAAATTAGGAGTTGAAAATCCTAACTAATTATATGTATTTACATACTTTTTAGGGTATTGTTATTATTAATATCTTACAAAGTGTGTAAATAAAATCTATTTAACCAACTTAACCCTAACAGCGTTCATTCCTTTCATTCCTTTTTCTAATTCAAAAGAAACACTGTTCCCTTCAGTAATCTCATCGATTAGTCCACTAACGTGGCAAAAATATTTTTCTTTATTTTCATTATCTATAATAAAGCCAAATCCTTTAGAAGTATCAAAAAATGAAACCGTTCCTTTTCTAACCGGATCAATTTCAACTCTATCACTTTCTAATGTTTTAGGTACACTAACGTTAATATCATCTGCATCAGCTTCAAACTTTTGAGAAGGATCTGGAGGCGTATCGGTTAAATTTCCGAAATGATCTACATAAGCAAATTCAATTCCTTTTTTACCTGTTTCTTTAGCTAAAGCCTTACGAGCTTCCATTTTTTTGCGTTTGTCCTCACGTTTTTTTAAACGTTTTTTCTCTTTTTCACTTTTGTTAAATGTCTGTTGCGATTTTGCCATTCGTTTACTTAGATTGTTTTTTAAAAATTAATAAAAACAAATATATAATAATCCTCTTAATAATTAATCTATTAAAACAAAAATATAAATTTTAACCATCATTAAGTAGCGTCGATTAAGAGTTATTATAACTAATAATACTCTATTTTGAATTAAAATACTAATTTGTTGAAACTACACCACTACCACCACAAACTTGACAAGTTATTTGGGTATATTTTCCAGTATTGGAATACGTTATTTTTTCATAAACATCACCATCACAAATAATTATTTGAAAAGAACATTATTTTTCTTCTTTAGTCTTAGAAACAATTACTTCCTGATTTCTACCCGTAAGATGATCTACTATTTTAGACAAAGGGCTTTTATCTTCAGGATTCAATTTACTAGGTACCGTTGTTAAAGAACCATCGCGAGCAGCCATATATGCTGGAGACAAAATTTCTACCCCTGCATCGTTAAAGATGTTGAGAATATTTTTATGCATTTCAGAATAAATAAAAGGCATTTTTTTAGAATGCTGTGTATAAGCATTCAATTCATACGAAACATAATAATCGTCCAAGCTTTTCTGAAGCACAAAAGGTGCTGGCTCTTTTTCGATTAATTGTGTACTACTAGCTGCTGCCAATAATAACTTTTCTGCGGTTTCCCATGGTAAGTCATAACCAAGAGTTACTGTTGTGTGTAAAATTATATTTTTATCTTCCGTATTGGAATAGTTTGTAATCGTTCCCAATAAAATATTAGCATTTGGAATGGTGACATTTTCATTTTTGGTGGTTCTCAAGTGGGTAACTAAAATTGTTTTATCGGTAACATCGCCAACTATATCGTTGATTTTTACTCGGTCTCCAATCTGAAAAGGTCGCATATAAGTTATTACAATTCCTGCAATAATATTAGAAATAGCCGAAGTTGAACCAAAAGATATGATAGCTCCAATAAATATGGAAACCCCTTGAAAAGCAGAAGATCCCGAACCAGGAATATATGGGAAAATTAATATCAAAGCCATAGCATAAATTATTACACTAAAAATTTTCTCAGTAGGCATTGCCCAATCTTTATGAAAGTTATCAAACTCTAATTTTTCTTTGTCAATATCTAAAGCAATCTCCTTTCCTACTCTCACTATGTACCGAGCAAAATATGCTATAATAATTATAAAGAATAATGAAGGGACAAAATCTACAAATCCATAAAAAATAAATTTTATTGGTGTAGAAATATAATCATAAAATAAAACTACTATATTTTCTGCCCAAGGGAAAAAACTAAACATAAATGGCGAATACACAATAAATAAAATAATAAGTAGTGCAATCCGAATTATATTTGCAATGAATACAAAGATATTCGCTGTTTTCTTCGGAATGAAATACTTTATAATATATCCATTCTTTCTTAAAAATTTACGTTCAATTTTAGAAAGACTAATATTAAGTTTTTTAAAAAGAAAATTAATTAGTTTAACTATTACTATAAGACCAATAAGGGTTAAAATAAAAAATCCTAAGTTAATAGCTCCTTGTTTAAGACTAAGATCAGGTTTATTATTAAACGATTTTAAAGTCACCTTTAAACGATATTCTGCCAATACATTTAGAGGAATATTTATTGCGTCTGCATCATTTTGTGTGGTAATAAAAAGAATTTTATTATTTAGTTTTGTTTCAAAATAGCTTGCTTTGTTTTCAGAATATAAACTATCAACTAGTGGATTGTACTTGTCCTTTAACTTTTGGAGTTTTTCAGAAATATTCAACGCTCTTATTTCAGCAGGATAATTAGAAATAGTGTTGTTTAAAAAGAATAAAGTATCTGTATTTAAAATAACGGGGAATTCTGTTCTAGTTATTTTTTGTACTTTTAATTTTACTGAATCTATAGCAGTTTTAGTTTTAGATGAACTTGTTTGAGAAAAAACCATCGAAGAAAATAAAACCAATACAAAGAACATTTTTTTGAAAACCATAAGAAAAAATTGTTTTGCTAAGTTATTAAAAATAACACTACTTTTATATATTAGAACAGAAGTCATATTAAGTATTAAATCTTTTAAAAAGAAACGTCAGAAAAGAACAATCAACAGACCTTTGGCAGTTTTTAATCTTATAGAAAAAGTAAAAGAATGGGGTTTTTCTTAGTAATCCTTTTGGGATATCCTTATTTTACTTTAATTTTTGTTATCTTCAAACCAAAGAAGGATAGGTATCTTTAAATTTTATTTACGGATTGATAAAAGCGTAATTATCTTACTATTGAATACTTTTCAATGCGTTATTATATACTTTTTCATAAAGTGGCACCACATTTTTTGTTTCAAATCTTTTTGCAATTTCTTTTGCAGATGCTTTAAATTTTGAATGCATTACAGGGCATTCTAATATTTTTATTGCATTTTCTGCCATTTCATCTACATTACCAACATCACTTAAATATCCACTTTTACCTTGAATATTAACTTCGGGTAAACCTCCAGCATTACTAGATATTACAGGAACACCACAAGCCATCGCTTCTAAAGCTACTAAACCAAAACTTTCATGTTCTGAAGGAAGAACAAATAAGTCACTAAGAGAAAGAATTTTATCTACTTCATGACTGTTACCTACAAATAATACCTTGTCTAAAATACCAAGCTCTTGACATAATTTTTCAGTAGATTTTTTTTCTGGACCTTCACCAACAATAATCAATTTTGCAGGCATTTTTTGTTGAACTCGATTAAAGATTTCAATTACATTATCAAGTCGTTTTACCGTTCTTAAATTACTAATATGAGTAATAATTTTTTCCTCTTTATGTGCAATTAATTCACGTTCGCAATCTGGATATGAATTGTTATATTTCTCAGTATCGATAAAATTAGGAACGACATGTATTTCATTTTTAATATCAAATAAACGTAAAGTGTCGTCTTTTAAACTTTGTGAAACCGAAGTTACTGCATCACTATTATTAATACTAAAAGTTACCGCAGGTTTGTAAAATGGATGATTACCTACTAAAGTGATATCAGTGCCGTGAAGTGTGGTGACCATTGGGATATTTATTCCTTCTTCCGCTAACATTTTCTTAGCCATATAACCTGCATAAGCGTGTGGAATAGCATAATGTACGTGCAATAATTCAATTTTATGAAGTTTTACCATATCAACCAATTTACTAGACAATGCTAATTCATAGGGCTGGTAATGAAATAAAGGATAATTTGGAACTGTCACTTCATGAAAGTGAACATTGCTATGCAATAATTGAAGTCTAACAGGTTGCTTATAAGTTATAAAATGCACTTCGTGACCGTGTTCGGCCAAAGCGATTCCTAATTCAGTAGCTACTACTCCACTTCCTCCAAAAGTTGGATAACAAACTATTGCGATTTTCATAGTAATATATTTTTTATTTAGTATTCAATAGCATTGTAAATTGCTTGTTGAATGTCGCTTCTTAAATTATTTTTTATAATCTTTCTGTTTTCTGCATCTGGATAAGTTCTGTTGGAAAGAAACACATAAATAATTTCTTCCTCTGGATCTGCCCAAGTCAAGGTTCCAGTAAATCCACTATGTCCAAAACTTTTCATAGATACACAGCCACAAGTTGACCCTGAATCTCCTAGTTGTGGTTTGTCGAAACCCACTCCTCTCCTTACATCTTTATCGCAATAATTACAGGTGTTAAATAAATCGAATGTTTCAGGATTAAAAAATCGTTTATCTCCATAAAACCCTTTCCAAAGGTACAGCTGCATAATCTTAGCAATATCATTTGAATTACTAAACAAACCTGCGTGACCACTCACTCCACCAAGCATTGCTGCTCCTTGATCGTGAACATAACCTTGTATTGTTTGCATTCTAAAATAATCATCTTCTTCCGTTGGAGGAATCATCTCTTTCGGGAATTTTCCTAAAGGATTATAGGTAGTATTATTTGCCCCTAAATATTTATACAATCGTTCTTGTACAATGTCTTGCATCGGCATTTCATAATGTCTTTCTAAATATTCTTTTAATAAATAATATGGTAAATCACTGTATTTATAACGCAGTCTAGAATATAATTCGCTGTCTTTTATTTGATTGTAGATACTATCTTTTAAATCCAAACGCATATACATTTTGTCGGCAACTTGGTAACTATAAACTGCTGTTTTTTCTTCACTATAAAACCGTGAATCTGGTTTTTTTAAAGAATCTAAAGTCTTTGTATAAAAAGGAATCCAAGCTTTTATCCTCGCATAATGCGAAAGCATTTTTTGAAGGGTAATATTTTCTTTATTTGAACCTTTAAATTCTGGCAGTAATTCTGAAATTGTCGTGCTTAATGAAATCTCTTTATCATCCACCAACTCAATTACCATGGGTAAAGTTGCTAAAATTTTAGTCATTGAAGCAACATCATAAATATCATCTTCCGAAACTTTAATTTTCTTTTCTTGTGTATGATATCCAAATGACTTTTGATAAACAACTTTACCTTTTCTTGCTACTAATATTTGAGCTCCTGGCATCATATCTCCTTTTATTCCTACTCGTACTAAAGAATCTATCTTTAATAATTTTTCTGAATTTAAACCTACACTTTCAGGAGTTCCGTATTGAAGCCTTTTAATGGTTCTAATAAAATTGGTAGTGCCTAAAGGAAAATCATCACCTAATGAAACTGGTAAAGAACCCAATGAGTTTCTTGCTCCAAAAATTAATTGAGCTGATAATTCTTGCATTACTTTACTGTTTTGATAGGACATAATAATCCCTTCAAAATTTTGGGTTGCCGTTAAATCTAACAATGCATACGGTCTTGCAAAAACATCCAAAATCACTTTATTCTGCCTAGCAATTTCATACAACCATGTGATTTCTGTATCGGTGAATTTATAGTCTTTCCAAGGGTTTGTATTCGATTTATGAAAGCCAATAATTACTAAATCATAAGCTTTAAGCTGCTTATTGTAACTATCTAAGGTCTTGGACTTTATCCAATCTATTTTTGAATATTTTTTTAATAGATTGTAAAAGGCTTTACCTGAATCATCACCAAATTCAACATAAGCAATTTTAACAGCTTCCAAATTTTTTATCGGAAGGATTAGCCGTTCATTCTTAAGAACCGTTAATGCGTTTTCCATTGCTTCTTCATAAAGAACATTATCAATAGGTGCATTCAAATCTTCTACTAAATTATCAAGTTCTACCGGTTTGTAATTCTGAAGTCCAACTTTGTATTTAGCATATAAAATCTTCTTTACAGACCGCATTAAACGTTCTTCAGTGATAGTTCCATTATTATAGGAAGTAACTAATAATTCGTGTGCTTTCGGTATATTCCCTGAAATAAGCAACACATCGTTTCCTGCTAAAAAGGCTGCTAACTCTATCTCTCCTGCTTTTTGAAAGTTTGTTGCTCCTTTCATATTTAAAGCATCGGTAAAGGTTAAACCGTTAAATCCTAATTCGCCTTGTAACAGATTGGTTACTATATTTTTTGATAAAGAAGAAGGAAAATTATTCCGAGATTCCAATGCAGGAACATTTAAATGAGCTACCATTACACTGCTCAAGCCTTCTTGTATTAATCTTTTATAAGGATAAAGTTCTATGCTATCAATTCGTTGTTTCGAAAAATTGATGGTCGGTAATGTTTTATGTGAATCCTTCTCGGTATCACCATGTCCAGGAAAGTGTTTTGCATTTGCTAATACTCCTGCACTTTGCATTCCTTTCATAAAAGCCAATGATTTTTCGGTAACATTATCTCGATCTTCTCCAAACGAACGATTTCCAATAATTGGATTATTTGGATTAGTATTTATGTCAACTACTGGAGCAAAATTAATATGCATCCCAATTCGTTTGGTATGCTCTCCTATTCGCTTACCTACTTTGTAAATTATTTCATTATCTGTAATTGCACCAAGGGTCATATTCCAAGGATATGCAAAGGTAGAATCCAGACGCATTGCCAAACCCCATTCGGCATCCATTGCCATAATTAATGGGACTTTAGAATTTTCCTGAAAACGATTATTTAAAATTACTTGTCGTTTTGGACCTCCTTTTGAAAAAATAATTCCGCCAATATGTTGATTTTTAATTAAGGAATCTATTTTATCAATCTTAGTTTTTGGGCTTTTTGAAAAAACATCGACCATAAAAAGTTGTCCAATTTTTTCTTGAAGCGACATCGAATTATAAATACTATCGACCCATTTTTTTTGGTTGACTTGATCTTTTTCAACAATAAGAGGATTGATTTGTTGTGCAGAACCAGAAAAATAAAACAGGAATAAAAGTGAGGTTGCAATGAGTTTTTTCATGTATCGAAAGATAATAATAACTATGCTAAAAATCTATTATGCCAACTATCTTTCGCAGGTACTTCCCAGTTTTCAAGATAATCTAGTTTTGTATCTACTAGGTTGTTAAAAACCACCGTGTTTTTTGAAACCGATTTGGCTTTTGCCATTTTTCTGAAATCTGAAAGTGTTTTATGTGCAATAAACTCACCATTATAGAAAGTTACATTCATTTTATCTAACAAATCAATCCCGAATTCTTTTTCTAACTTTTGAATAAAATAAACGGAAGCATCAATACTACAACCAGAAGCAGAAGCATTTTCTTGGTTTAACCCAATTACGATAAAACGGTTGTATTTAATTTCATATCCTGCTTCTAGGTCTTGCCCGTGGGCTGTCCATTCTTTTAAAAAACCAACAACTTTCTCTTTTATGATGGCAACTTCCTCTTCGCTGAATTTTCTGTTAGACTGATAAATCCATACTCTAGAATCGTCTGGTAAATCTTTAAAAAATCGTATCATTAATATGTTCTATGTTTTTTTCTCTCTCCTAATTCTGATAGTTATCGGAACGCTAAGATACAAAGGGTTTAAAGTGTTTCTTTTGCGCCTCTGCACCTTTGCGAGCAATTTTTAATCTATAATTCGTCTGCATTAATAATCATTTCGGCTATATCCAATACTTGAACTTCGCCTTCCTTTTCTTTTACTTTCACGCCGTCGGTCATCATCGTATTACAAAACGGACAACCCGTAGCAATAATAGATGGTTTTACCTCCATCGCTTCTTCGGTACGTTCTACAAAAATCTCTTTATCACCAGGCTCTGCATCTTTAAACATTTGTGCGCCTCCTGCTCCACAACAAAGTCCGTTAGACTTGCAACGCTTCATTTCAATCAATTCTACTTCTAATTTCCGAAGTAGATCTCTTGGTGCTTCATATTCGCTATTGGCTCTTCCTAAATAACAAGGGTCGTGGTAAGTGATTCTTTTTCCTTTGTATTTTCTACCTTCCACTTTTAATCTACCCTCATTTAATAAATCTTTTAAAAATTGAGTGTGGTGCATTACTTCATAATTGCCTCCTAATTCTGGATATTCATTTTTTAAGGTATTAAAACAATGCGGGCAGGTAGTCACAATTTTTTTAATTTCATATCCATCCAATACCTGAATATTCATCATTGCTTGCATCTGGAATAAAAATTCGTTTCCAGCTCTTTTTGCAGGGTCACCTGTACAGCTTTCTTCAGCTCCTAAAACTGCAAAATCAATGTTTGCCTTATTTAGTAATCTCACAAAAGCTTTGGTGATTTTTTTTGCTCTATCATCGAAACTCCCTGCACAACCTACCCAAAATAATACTTCAGGTTGTTTTCCTTGTGCTAAAAACTCTGCCATTGTAGGCACTTTTAATGCTTCGCTCATCTTTTATATCTTTCTTTGCCAGTATTGGGTTCTTCCAATTATAGAGAATCCAATATAGCCTCTTAATTTTAGTTTATTTTTAGTAATTAATTCAATATAACATTTATAAGTTTCCCCGTTATTTGGGTCTAAAATAGTTCCGTTGTTATATTCGTCATCATCCTCTTCAAGATTATTTAGTATCACCAAACCAATAATGGGTTTGTCTTTGTTTTTATCTTCACATTTTTCACATACTGAATCTGAAGGATCTTCATATAGTTTTGTAATCTTTCCGAAGTATTTATTACTGATTTTATAGATTTCAACAACAGATAATTTATCTCCTGTTTTATCATCAAAAGTTTCCCATTCACCAACAATTGATTGTGCATTGGTATAAAAACCTATCATCAATACAATTAAAAAATATACCTTCTTCATTTAATCTTCGAATACTTGAATGGTTACTTTTTTATCTACCAAATCGGTAAATTTCCCTTTGTATTGCGTGGCTTTTACTAAATGATTATCTACCCAATGGTAATTACCACCACGAGGTTTCCCCATTAACATAGAATGGTATTTAAAGCCATGTTTTTTCAACCAAATTTCGGTATATTCTCTATGTTCTTCAGTTCTAGCTGTGAAAAAACAAATAATATGTCCTTCATCATACCACTTATTTAATGTTTCTAAAGCATCTGGATATATTGCTGCCGTTAACATTCTTTCTGGCTCTTCATTAGGAATATCATCGCAGATGGTTCCATCAATATCAATCAAATAATTTTTAACTCCATCAGGAAAAATGGGGCTTATATGTTCACCACTTTCTACCTTGTCGTGCAATAAATTTTCAACGTTCTTTATTATTTTATTATTTTTATTCATTTTCTCTAAATGCTTTAAAATCTTTTTTTGAAATTCTAATATACAAGGCTAATTTTTTAATACCATTTAACTTTCGGTTTTCTGGACTGTTACGATCATTAAATGTTAAATCATAAGCTCTTTTTTTTATGATATCAACTTGTACATTTGAACAATAATCGCAAAATACTTTTTTTACATTTATTTGCTTTACTTGATTGTTTTTATATACTATTTCTGTATATACTTTAATTTGTAACGAATCCTTTGTATAACCAGCAGATTGACTATTAATTTTTATAAAACTAAGATGAAACAACACTATAAATAGTCCATATTTTTGAAAATTATTTATATTTAAAATACTCCTATTTTTCATCTTTCCAATTTAATCTATCCATTTGATTATAAGGCCAAGGAGCACCATTATTTTCAATATTTGTCATTGAAACATTTAGCTCATTTGGAGCAGCCGATTGTTCCATAACCAAATATTGACGCATATCCATTATTATTGAAAGTGGGTCAATACTTATAGGACAAGCTTCCACGCAAGCATTACAAGTAGTACAAGCCCAAAGCTCTTCTCGTGTAATATAATCGTCTAATAATTGTTTGTTATCTGGTTTAAACTCACCGTTTAAATCTATGTTTTTTCCTATTTCTTCCAAACGATCTCTGGTGTCCATCATAATTTTACGAGGCGACAATTCTTTACCTGTTTGGTTTGCTGGACAATTGCTCGTGCAACGTCCACATTCGGTACAAGTATAGGCGTTTAATAATTGCGTTCTGCTCAAATCTAACACATCACTAGCTCCAAATTTGGCAGGAACCTCTGCTCCTTCTGCAGGTGTCGCAAATGGATCTACATTGGGATCCATCATTAATTTCACTTCGTTGGTAACCGATTCTAAATTTTTGAATTTTCCTTTGGGTTGAACGCTTCCATAATATACATTTGGAAATGCTAATAAGATATGTAAATGCTTGGAATAGTATAAATAATTAAGAAAAATGAATATCCCTACAATATGGATCCACCAAGCAGATCTTTCAATTAAATGAAGAGTTCCTGTATCAATACTCGAAAATAACGGTGCTATAAATTGACTGATTATATTTCCTGAATTTGCTGCTTGAAAATGAGTATCGGCGGCATTCATAATCAAGAAAAGTGACATTAACACCATTTCGAAATATAGAATATACAAGGCATCGTTTTTTGGCCATTTGGTCATTTCTTTAGACCAAAACCTTGGTATGCGTTTTACCATTCTACGCAGCCAAAATATACTTACTGACACCAATACTAGCAGTGCAAGTATTTCAAATGAAGCGATTAAAAAACCGTAAATACTACCCAATGAGGAAAATATCCGATGTGTTCCAAAAAGTCCGTCGATAATAATTTCTAATACTTCAATATTGATAATAATAAAACCTACATACACTATAATATGAAGGATACCAGCCAAAGGTCTAACCACCATTTTAGATTGTCCTAAGGCAATTCTAATTACATTATTCCAACGTTCTTTTTTATGGTCTGAAGCATCAACTTTATGACCAAGTTTGATGTTTCGGATTATTTTTTTGCTGTTTTTAACAAAAAATCCAGTCCCAGCAATTAATAAAATTAAAAATAAAATATTAGGAATGTATTCCATGGTTTAGTTTTTTGGTTCTTCAGAGGGTTGGTAAGGCTTTTCTTTTTTTCCGAAGATAGAAATATTTACATATCGTTTTGGGTGTTCTTTTAAATCACGAAGCAATTCTTCCAATTCTTTCGACGCATTTTCAAGATTATTGTATAATTGCTCATCGTTTACCAATTTACCAATGCTTCCTTCGCCATTGTCTATTTTTTTCATAATGGCATTGAAACTTTCCAAGGTAGCTTCCAAATTTGTAGCCATTGCTTTGATATTTATCTGCGATAAGGAATCTGTGAGTTTCGCTAAATTGCCCGTTGTGATTTCAAGGTAGGTAAATGTACTGTCCAGTTTTGGTTTATTTTCCTTTAAAAGTGAATTTAAATTTTCCGAAACCCCTTCAAAAGAATTCATCGTATTATTTAAACTAGCGATTGCTTCGGTTAAATTTCTTTTGGTTGTGTCATTTAACACAGAATTAAAATTATAAAGCAACGTATCTAAGCCGGATAAGGTTTTATAAATTCTTTTTTCTAAAGGTTTTAGACCGCTGGTTACGGTTTCTAACATACCTTTTTCAATTTCACCACGGAGTGTATCGCCACTTACAGCAATATTATTTGAATCTATTTCTGGAATAATTGCCAAAGCATTTCCGCCAATAAAACTCGTACTATAAATACGTACCACGCTATTTTTTGAAAAATCAAAATCCTTGGTTACCGAAAAAGTCACCAACAATCTTCCTTTTTTATCTTCAAAACCGATATGTTTAACTTGTCCAATCACTAAACCATTAATGGTTACGGGAGCCGAAACTGCTAAACCCGCAACGTTATCGTAGGAAGCATAGAAAGTTCTATCGCTCGAAAACATATTGGATCCCTTTAGAAAACTATAGCCATAAATAACCATAAAAATGGCTAATAATGCGAGTATTCCTGTTTTTACTTCTTTAGAAAATTTCAATGATTAATGATTTTTGATGAATAACAAATTTATAAATAAAATGATGAATTTAACTTATTTGTTACTAGAATTTATGACCTCTGAAAGTTTTAACTTTTTACCATCCTTAAAAGCGACAATATAACAGGAATCATAGCCTTTTTCTTTGGCGTATTTTTTCATAAGTTGAATCTTATTATAATCGGATGTTTCACCATAATAATATTTAAACAACTTTCCTTCTTTGGCTCTTACAACTTCTTGTAACCCCTTAAAATTTGAAGATTTTGTATTTAATTTTCTACTGGAAGCTGCTAATTGTATTTTAAAAACATAGCCTTTGTAAATATTTTCTTTTACAGTATCTATAGCATCATCTATTTCTTCTTGAGTAATTTCTGGGTTTTGGGAATCGTTGGTTGCCAAAGACAAACTGTTTCGATAGGTTATAACACCATTGGCGATTTCTCGAGCCATATTGTTTTGCCCTTTTTCAGAATTAAGATATGCACCTTCCTTTTTATGAGTTAAAAATCCTGTTTCAACCAACACACTCGGCATATAACTTTTATAGAGCACCATAAAACCTGCTTGTTTTACACTACGGTTGGTTCGTTTTAGGTTATTTGTAAAATTATTTTGGATTAAACTCGCCAATAAAATACTTTGATCTAAATATTCTTCTTGCATTAATGTCATTCCTATTAAAGATTCTGGCGAACTAGGATCGAAACCAACATAGTTTTCTTTATAGTCTTCCTCTAAAAAAATTACCTCGTTTTCCTTTTTTGCAATTTCAAAATTTGCTTGATTTTTATGAAGACCTAATACAAAAGTTTCAGTACCGTGAGCTTGGCTAGAATGTGCATTGCAATGTATAGACACAAACAGGTCGGCATCTGCTTTGTTAGCGACGGGTGCTCGTTCCCAAAGCTTTATAAACACATCGGTTTTACGTGTGTATAATACTTTTATATTGGGTTGTTTTTCTAAAATTTTACCAATTTTAAGTACAATTTTTAAAGCAATGTCTTTTTCTTTATAACCATTTCCTAAGTTACCTGGATCGTAGCCACCGTGGCCTGCATCTAATACTACCACAAATGGTTTTTGGGTGTTATTATTGTTAACAATAAATGAAGATGCAACAAAAGCAATCGAAATAAGTATAAAAAAAGAAACAAATTTAGTTTTCATAGAGTGATTTATTTTTATAATTAAGTAATAACGTGTTGTTTATAATACTATTGTTAAAAATTTACTTTTAAAAAAAATTGCATAAAAAATATGCTTATTTTTGAGCCTGTCTGCTTAAATGAGTAGGCATACAAATACTAAGCCAAATTTACAAAAAATAGTATCGTAGCGTTGCAAACATTTCGTCATTTTTTATGGGTAATTTTCCTCTTGTTGTTTTTGGGCAACACAGAGTTATTATCGCAAGATATTCCACCAAAAAATGAAATTGAAATTCCTGCTAACAAGCAACAAGACTCAGTTTCATTAAATATAAAACCTATAATTAATCCCGAACTAAATGAAATAGTTTTAGATTCGGTAAAGACAGATTCTATTCAACCAAAAGAAGAATTACTTACAGAAGTAATGGATTACTACGGAGAAGAGTACGTATATATGAACAAAAAGGAACATAAAGTTTATATGTACGACAAGGCTTATATTACGTATCAAGACATGAAAATTGAAGCGGGATATATTATTTTAGATTATAGTAAAAATGAAATATATGCCAGAGGAATTGATAGTGCTGGTGTTTATTCTCAATTACCCATATTTACTCAAGCTGGTACGGTAGTTGTTCCAGATTCTATCCGTTTTAATATGGATACCAAAAAGGCGTTGATTTATAATTCTCGTTCGGGTGAAGGAGAATTAAATTATAAAGCCGAAGTAACCAAAAGAGTAAACGACTCTGTTTATTTCCTGAAAAATATAAAGTTTACTACTTCAAAAGATATTGATAATCCAGAATATTATTTTTACACTCGAAGAGCAAAAGTAGTTCCAAATAAAAAAATTGTAACAGGATTTACCAATATGTATATTGCAGATGTTCCTTTGCCATTAGGGTTGCCATTTGCCTTTTTTCCATTAACAAAAGATCGAACTTCAGGGTTTATAATACCTAGTTTTGGAGATAATAATGCACGTGGTTTTTTCTTTCAGAATGGAGGGTACTATTTCGCAATTAACGATTATATAGATTTAACCGTTTTAGGAGATTACTATACCAACGGAAGTTATGCAATTAGAGGAGAGTCATCATACGCCTTGCGATATAAATTTAATGGAAACCTAAGTATTCGTTTTGAAAAACTAATTAACAGTGAACGTGGGTTTGACGATTTTAGTGAAAGTTCTGTTTATAATATTCGTTGGAATCATAACCAAGATAGTAAAGCAAATCCCAGTTCTCGTTTTTCTGCTTCGGTAAATTTAGGAAGTAGTAGATTTTTTCAGCAATCTATCAACCAAACCAATAATGCGAGTGCTTTAGTAAATACTTTAAGCTCTTCCATATCGTATTCCAAGGCATTTGAGACGGTTCCTCAGGTAAATATTTCAGTAGCTGCAACACATTCTCAAAATACCAATACGCAAGAAATTAATATGTCGCTACCAAATGTAAATGCGAGTGTTGCACGTATTTTTCCGTTTGAACCAAAAGTAGGATCCAAAAAAGGAATTATTGATAATATAAATTTCCAATATAATTTAGCTACGGAGAATAGGATTAGAACCACCGATTCACTTTTCTTTAAACCCGAAATGTTCGAAAGCGCCCAAATTGGAGCTCAACACACCATTCCTATTAGCACTAATTTTAAAATATTAAAATATTTAAGTGCTTCCATGGGAACTTCATACAAAGAAACTTGGGTTTTTAAAACTATAAGTAAAGAATACGACCAAGACTATCAGGATGGTCTTGGAGGCGTAGTTGAAGATACTATAAACGGTTTTGAAAGTTACCGAACTTATAATTTTTCAACTAGTTTAGGAACAACATTGTACGGAATGTTTAATTTCGGAAAAGGAAAAAAAATTCAGGCACTACGTCATGTTTTTAGACCTTCGCTTAGCTATAGTATCAATCCTTCATTTGATCAGTTTTGGGATCAATATGAAAATCCCATTGATGACAACGGAAATACAGAAACTGTATATTATTCTAGATTCGAAAAATCGCTTTATGGGGCTCCAGGTAGAGTACGGTCCAGTAATGTAGGAATATCTATGAGTAATACCATTGAAGCTAAAGTTAGAGATCGAGACACTACAGCAACGAGCCCTAAGAAAATAGTTTTGTTAAATAATTTAAATTTTTCGACGGCTTATAATATTGCAGGTGATTCTTTAAATTGGAGTCCGTTGCAGTTTACTGGAAGTATTCCAATTGTAAAAAAATTAGATTTTAACTTTAATGGAACTTTGGACCCATACGCTTTGGATAATAGTAATATCAGAATAGATGAATTTAACATTAATAACGATGGAAGCTTATTTAGGTTGACTCGAGCAAATATTAGTATTAATTATTCCTTTTCTAGTCGTGACTTTAAAGGAAAGAAAGATGATGATGAAGATTTTGACAGTGAAACATTTAGAAATGGCGGACGACCAGACGATTTATTTGGTGACTCCACTCTTATTAATGATAGCAGTAATTTTGAAGATGATTACGAAACCTCTAAATCTGATTTTGATTGGTATAATTTTACCATACCTTGGGATTTCAGAATGGCTTATACTATTACTTATAATAATACTCAACGGCAAAACGAAATATCATCTCAATCACTGATGTTTAGTTCTAATATAGAATTTTCTCCTAAATGGAAAGTGGGTGTTTCTTCGGGTTATGATTTTAAAAACAACGGAATTACACTAACACAATTTCGTTTTCAAAGAGATTTAGAAAGTTGGCGATTGAGTTTTAATTGGACCCCAATTGGTGCGACTAACACTTCTTGGTATATGTTTATTGGTATTAAATCGTCTATGTTAAGCGATATTAAATACGAAAAACGAAGAGAGCCAAATATACGTTTGTAATGTATTAAATTAAAGAATCATTAGAGTGTCCCATAAAAAACTAAAGACCGCTCCGCTGAAAGACAAAAGATAAAAGACTTGATTTTAACTGTCACATAAACAATAACTTAAAGCTATTGTGTTTATATAATAAATAAGCATTAATAAAAAACAGAAAAGTAAGGTGTCTTTTAAATAAAGCTTAACTATATACAGTTTTTGAGAAAACGTAAAAATTTTAATTGGACACTACTATTAAAAAATAATAAATGAAAAAAATAATCCATACAAAAAACGCTCCAACTCCAATTGGACCTTACAGTCAAGCTGTGTTAAACAATAATATTCTTTATACTTCTGGACAAATTGCTTTCGATCCCTTTTCTGGTGAACTTAAAATGAATTCAATTATAGAAGAAACCGCCATGGTTATGGAAAACCTAAAAGCCGTTTTAACTGAAGCAGAAATGACTTTTGATAACGTATTTAAAGTTTCTATTTTCATCACGAACATGAACGACTTTGCTGCCATTAATGAAGTCTATGCTACTTACTTTGATGAAAACAATGCGCCAGCGAGAGAAACCGTTCAAGTAGCAGCATTACCAAAGAATGTAAATATAGAAATTTCGATGATGGCTAGTTTATAGCTTATACCAATTTAATTACAATACAAGCCATATAAATCGTTTCTTTTTTACTTATATTTCGTTAAAAAAAGAAACCGTAACTATGGCTATGCTTTATTTTTTTGTCTTATCTAATCAAAAAATAATTCAATTTATTAATGACTCCTATTATAATTAAATTGGTATTAGTTTTTATTTTCTTTTGAAACAAAATTTACAGGAAAATTATCGTTTGGAACTTCTTCTTCTATGGTTTCTAATTCGATGTCTTTCCCAAATAACCTCTTCATCAACTCTTTCATTGTATCAAAATCTACCGAATAGGAAATCCCTATCCCTTGTTCAAAAGTTTGATCCTCACCAATAAACTGCAATTCTGCTTGACGGTTAAAAAAGTTAATACGCAAGCTACCATCTTCGTTTACTAACCATTGCAAATCCACATCGCCTGCAACTCTAGAGTCGTTAACACCGCCCACAGGAATCCCTACTTTTCCATTAATTACGATCCGTTCGCTAATTTTTGAAGAAAACTGTACACCAAATTCATCTTGAGTTTCTATCTCTGCGGTATCTATTCCTAAATCGTAATAAGGTGCGATATTAATTACTGCATCTTCATCGGTTAAGATTTGTGCTAAAATGGCATTAATACCATCGGTTACGGTTCCTGAAATGGCACTTTGCCCAGCAGATTCACTAATAAACGAACCCGTTGTTAATAAGAATAATGCTTGTTTTTCGCGATCTTCCTTGGTTTGAAGCTTGTATTCTAATTCACTTCTAACTGTTGAACTTACCTCAGGAAAACTAATATCAAACAGCAGTTCTGGCTGTGTAAGTTGCTTTGTTAAATCTATGATAACTTCCACAGGTATTTTCCTGTTTATAGTTGGGTCGTCTAATAAAGCTGAGGGATTGGCTTTGGTTTTATAAATGGCTTTTAAATTTAAGGTAGCGTCTGTTGCAAGTCCGTCCCAAGTAATGCTTCCGTCTTTTTCAACTTCAATTTGTTTTCTAATAATTTTACCATATCTAAAATCGTAAATTCCTTCATATACAATAAAATCCCCCCACATATTAAATTTTCCGAGCGTGTTAATTTCTAAAAGTAAAGTACCTGCTCCTCTTCCTCTTAATGAAGATTTATTTTCTTGGTCGATTACGATTTCAACTTCGGCATTTCGGTTAATATCCAAATCAAAATTTAAGGAAAGTCCTTTTAAGTCTTCAGAAACAAGGGTTTCACCATGTAAACGAGCTTCTTTTTCTTTTGGAGAAAGGAATTTAATAAAAGAATTATCGCCAATAGATTCTGTATTACTTAAAGGGATTTTAAAAACCGTATTTTTTTCGGTAGCTGCAACAACGTCTATTACCAGCTCATCTATTGGTCCGTAAATATCTGCGGTGCCACTAATAAATGCAGTTCCGTAGTACAACTGATCTTCTTTTAATTGGGTATCTAAGACTAATAAATTATCAGTAATAATTTTTAAATCTAACTTCCAATCACCAAAGTTTTTGTGGGTTGCTTTTCCGTAGAAAGTTCCTTTAGATTTGTATTTGGTATCTGTAATTTGAGTACTTAAAACCTCTAATTTATCTTTAGTAACTATTAAATTGGTAGATTGGTCTAGGTCGAAATCTACATTTAAATACGGAACTTTTAAACCTGTATTCTTTAAATTGAAATTCCCCAATATATCGGGAGATTTTAATTTTCCAGTTACTGAAGCATTTCCTGTAATTAGACCTCTAATATTGGTAATCACACTACCTCCAAAAGGGCTTACTGCCTTTAAATTAAATTCGTTTAAGTCAACATTTAGCTGAATTCTAGAGTTATCTTTTGAAGCATCAATAAAGCCAATGGCATTAATAGATTTTACTTTATCGTTTATTAAAGTTGCATTAATATCGTAATATGTTAAGGTGTTATTGCCTTGTATATCCAAATTTAAATTTCCAAATTCTACATCGTTTATATTGATATTTTTTATACTTAAATCGGAACTTGGAAAATACACTCCATCTTTCTGTATAACACTTAAATCACCGTCCATTTTACCGTACAATCGTAAACTATCAACTTTTGGAACTAAATTCCCAATGTTTACATCGTGAAAGTGGATTTTTAAATTTTTATAAGAGTTTTCACTAGTAGATCCCGCAAACTGAATTAATTCTTCATTATGGCTTAATACAATAGAATCGAATTTTACATTTTTAAAATTTTTATCGAAAATAATCTTATTGAAATTGTCGTTTTTCTCATTCAAATACCAAGTGTTTTCTTTATAGGTAATATCCGATTTTTTTACTCCAACTACAGAATTTCCTTCAGTATCTATAGTGTGATATAATGATAAATTAAATTCATTTTTGGCGTATTTTCCGCCTTTAAAAGCCGCTCCTATATATAGGGTGTCATTAAATGTTTTATTTATTAAACTTATGTCTTTTAAATTATAAAAACCGTTATTTATGGTATCTATCGAAGCATACGCATTGTAAATTGGATTTTGATTATCTATGGATATTTTTACTTTTCCGAGGTAATTTTCATATAATATTATCTCGGGAGAATCAAAATTAAAAACAAATTTTGAATCGTTAGAATTTACCGAACCTTTAATTCGTGTATTTTCTCCAAATTCAATTTCTGGAATAAACACTTCAATTAGTTTATTGTAAATTCTAAAATTATAATTTACGTATTGATTTGCTTCAATTTCTTTGGGAATATAATTGGTATATAAACTTCCTATTCCGTTTAGAAATAATTTTGGTATTTCAACAATTTTAAATTCTCCAGTAATATCACCTGTTATAATATCGGGGGAATTTATATGGATATTTCTTTTTATACCTTCTTTTTTTGAAGTAATTACAAAATCATCAAAATAAAAATTGTCTGTTTCATTTTGATAGAATGTTTGTTTAAAAGATATAGATCCGAAGGTATTATCGATATCGTTTCCGTTCATTTCCATAATAATATTTCCAGAAAAAACCGAAATACTATCTCGTTTTATTAAGTTTAATTTATTAAGCTCCGCAAAATCAATATTAGCTTCAAAATCAAAATAATTTAACTCTTTCGAAACATCTACCAAGCCCGTAAAATTCATTTTAATATTTGGATCATCTATGATTAATTCTCCATCAAACAAAGGGTGCTTTAAGTTTCCAGAAACGGTAATATTCTGGTAGTCATAGCCTTTAAACACAAAAGAGTTTATTGTCCCTATAATTTTTGCATTTAAAGACTGCTTAGTAAAACCAACACCTTCTATATTCAAATCGGAAGTGATTTTACCCAAAGCTTCTGAATTGGTAAGTTTGCCTAATTTAAAATCTGTAAATAACACATCGCCAACATAAGTGGCTTTTTCAGTGTTATTAAGATTCTTAATATTTATGTCTGTTTTTATTTTTCCTAAAGAACTTATAAAAATACTTTTAGTACTTAATGTAGTTTTAGTAATTGTTGTGTTACCAACAAATTTTATAGATCCTAGAGACTTTAAAGATTTTGGTAATATTTTTCCTAATACTCGTGGCATAAAATGAACCAAAGAATTGTAATTTGCTCTAATTGTATGGTTGTTCGCTATTATTTTAAAGTCTTCTTTTTCTTTAATTAAATCTTTAAACCTATAATCTCCTTTTATAAATAATCCTCCATTTTTTACTGTTCCATTACTGAAGGTAAAATCGTTTAAATTTCCTTTAATCTCCCCATTAATATTGATGGTTTGGCTTTTTCCGAATTCATTATAAAACGCATTAATATCGTTAGTTGAAATTTGAGTATCTTCTAACATAATATCAATATTTACTTCATTTTCAAAATCAGACATCCCTCCTTCTAAGTAACTCATTTTTATAGCTCCTTTTATGGAAGAATTTTCTGTTTTTAAATTCAGGTTTAGTAATTCTAAGGAAGTTAATGTGTATGAAAAATCGCCCGATAAGTTTTTAATTTCAAATCCCCGTTTCGCATTTACAGCTAATAACTGAATATTGGTTTTTACGTTAAGCCCACTAATCATAAAATTTTTTGTGACTATTTCAATATCTGACAAAACAAATATTTCGGGTTTTTCTAAATTTTCATCAATAATTTTCACCTTACTATTAGTAAGGGTAATATCGTTTCCTAATAGTTTAAATACAGCATCACTTTTTGGTTGATTGGTATCAAATTTATCAGCAAAAACGGAAACATTATCAGAGAATTCATCTTTATAAGTTTTCATATAAAACTTGGCTTCATTCAGTTCAATAAAGCCAAATTCTAAGTTTCCGTCCATTAGGTTCTTAACACTTAATAAATTGGTTTGTAGTCGCTTAGCGTATATTAATGTGTCTTGATGATGGTCTTCAATATAAACCTCCCGAATATCAATTTCACCTTTCCAATTTAGTCCTAGTCGATAAATATTTATATTGGTGCCAAAATCTTCATTAAGTTTAGTTGTAACTTTTTTTGCAATAATTGTTTGCACAGAAGGAATAGATAATGTGATGATAATAAGCAGAATTAACAGCAAGATTATAGCTAGGATTCGTTTTATTATTTTTTTCAATTTTTTGATACGGTCTTAATGTTTTATTTTTACCACCAATAAATATGCCCTTTTCATTTTGACACTAAAACAAACATATATTTTAGGTATTGAATCATCTTGCGATGATACTGCCGCAGCTATTATAAACAACGGTGTAATACTATCTAATGTTGTTGCTACACAACGAATTCACGAGGAATATGGAGGTGTTGTTCCCGAATTAGCTTCCAGAGCACATCAACAAAATATTGTTCCTGTGGTTCAACTTGCACTTCAGAAAGCAAATATCGACAAAAATCAGTTAAATGCCATAGCTTTTACTAGAGGACCTGGATTAATGGGTTCGTTATTGGTAGGAACCTCATTTTCAAAGTCTTTAGCAATGGGTTTGGGTATTCCTTTAATAGATGTTAACCATATGCAAGCACATATACTGGCTCATTTTATTAAATCTGAAGCACATAGTACTCCAAATTTTCCTTTTTTAGCATTAACCATCAGTGGTGGACATACACAAATTGTAAATGTTTCCAGTTATTTTGAAATGGAAATTATTGGTCAAACCATAGACGATGCAGTTGGTGAAGCTTTCGATAAAAGTGCAAAATTAATGGGACTTCCCTACCCTGGAGGACCTTTGATAGATAAATATGCACAGTTGGGAAATCCGAAAGCTTTTAAATTTCCAAAACCAAAAGTAAGTCCGTTGGATTTTAGCTTTAGCGGATTAAAAACAGCAGTATTATATTTTGTGCAGCGTAATACAAAGGACAATCCAGATTTTGTTTCAGAAAACTTAAACGACATTTGTGCGAGTTTACAATTTACTATTGTTGATTATTTAATGGATAAGTTAAAAAATGCTGTAAAGCAGACTGGAATAAAAGAAGTTGCTATTGGTGGCGGTGTTTCGGCAAATTCAGGAATTAGAAATGCCTTACTTGCTGCAGAAAAAAACTTAGGTTGGAAAGTACATATCCCTAAATTTGAATATTGTACCGATAATGCAGCGATGATTGCAATTGTAGGTGAACTAAAATATAAGGAACAAAAATTCGCCACAAACGATGTAGTTGCTAAGGCAAGAATGAAATTTTAACAATCATGAAGATATTTAAAATTATAAATTACTTCTTAGTACATGACAAAACACAATTCATTGATAATCAACAAATTAATTATTAAAAATTAATATAAAGTATTGGCTTTCAGTACATTAGAAGAGTAGTTTCGCGCATTTTTCTAATAAAGAAAAACTATGCTGTCACTAAAAATAGTGAATCAACTTCAGTTCTCAATACCCATTTCCAAGGAAAAATAAATTTAACAAGAGTAAAACTCATTTCTCACTTTATTATAGCCTTATGTAAAGTTCAAACAGTTACTTTTGAGAAGCTATATAATGCCTTTGATTCTGGGGCAAATTCAGAATCCAAGTACTCCGAGAAAATGGTTTTACTACTAAAGTGCTTTCTACAAGCGATATTGCTTCTGGTGGAGTCGATTTATTTTGTGCAGGAAAAAAACGTATTATGGAAATAGGAATTCATTCTTGGTGTTGCGTCAACGATTTAACAGCCCAAGAACTACCAAAAGATTATCCTGTGCATAAATACCAATTAGAGTATTTCATAATGGCATTAGATGCCGAAAAAGGGCCTGATTTTTATTTTAGAACTTCAGAAGCTGCTCCATTTGATAATGTCCATTATATGAGCGATGAGAAAATTAAAGAATGGAAGTTAGCAACAGAATTTATAAAGAAAAAATAAATACATCGTCTATAATTCCAGCAATTCCTATTTAAACTTCTCAAACCAAGCAATCGTATGTGTCACTTTGGTTATTAAATTACTAGGTCTTGCAGCAATTCCGTGGGAAGCTTCAGGTATTTCTACCAATACTGTTTCAATTTTTCGAAGTTTTAAGGCGTGATACAGTTGTTTAGCTTCACTAGGTGGGGTTCGTAAATCGTCCATTCCTACCATAACCATCGTTGGAGTTTCTACGTTTCCTACCAATGAGATTGGTGAGAATTTCCAGTACGTTTCATAGTTTTCCCAAGGTTGTCCTGGATATCGAGAATTAGCATAACCGTAATAATTATCTGCGGTTAAGGTTTTACTAATCCAATTCATTACTGGTTTTGTTACTACGGCTGCTTTAAATCGATTTGTTTTTCCGATAATCCAAGCAGTCATAATTCCACCAGCACTTCCTCCAGTTACAAATAAATTATTTTCATCAACATTCCCTTTTTTAATTACTGCATCCAATCCGTCCATCACATCGTGATAATCGTCACTTGGATAATTATGGTATAATAAATTCCCGAATTCTTCACCGTAACTTGTGCTACCTCTGGGATTTGGATAAAATATCATATATCCTGCTGCTGCGTACAATTGATTTTCAGTCGAAAAATTAGGGCCATAGCTTAAGATGGGACCGCCGTGATTTTCAACAATAATTGGATACTTTTTATTTTTATCGAAATTGAAAGGATATACAATCCAACCTTGAATATCACGACCATCTACCGATGATTTATACCAGATTTCTTCTACTTTTCCCAAAGAACGATAGGCTAATAAATCTTCATTTAATTGTGTTAAAACTGAAGTGTTTTTAGATTTTAATGAAGTTACCGCTAATTCAGCTGGGCGACTTGGAATGGAATACGTAAATGCAATCGTACCATTATCTGAAACAGAAAAACTTCCGCTAGAATAAGGCCTTCCTAAACTGGTTCCTCCCAATTCATCGGTGATTTCTGAAACCTTTCCATTTAAATCCATAAAGGCCAATTTCGTTTTTCCTTTATCTTCAAATAGAATGTAATGTCCTTTGCTATCTTTAGACCAAACTGCTTTTTTAATACTTCTATCTAATTTGTTTGAAATCACTCGTTTATTATCACCATTCCGATCCATAATCGTAAGTTGATTCACTTGATAAGCCTGCACTTTATCTTGATAACCGATATAGGAAATATACTTCCCATTTGGTGAAACCGAAGGCAAATAATCAGGCCCATTTTGCGTGGTATAGGTTTTAATATGAAGTGTTTGTAGGTTTACTGAATACACTTCAGAGTTTCTAAAATCGTATTCCCAATCTTCATTTAAGTTTCCTGAAAAGAAAATTTCTTCACCGTTTGGAGACCAAGAAATTGTTCCACTATGATTAAAATTTCCTTTGGTTAATTTTCTTGCGGCTCCTCCTTCCGAAGAAATCACAAACAAATGATTAAATCCTGGTTTTAAATAACCTACGCCATCTCTTTCGTGTTTTAAACGATCCGTAATTCTTGGAGATGCAGCCCATTTCGCTCCTTTTGGTTTGGCTGGCATTTTTACAATTACGGGTGCTTTAGCATTTACTTTCATCGAAAAAGCCAATTGCTTTCCGTCTGGCGACCAAATTAATGCCGACGGACTGTTTTCTAACTGCGTTAGTTTGGCGGTGACATTCGATGCTATCCAATGTACATAAATTTCACTTCCGTGGTTGGAGCTACTTACAAAAGCAATTCTGTCGCCAGATGGTGACCATTTTACTTGACTTTCGTTTACTTCCCTACTTGTTAATTTATGATGATTAGTTCCGTCTGAATTTATCATCCAAAGGTTTCCTTTAGAGCGATCTTTCATAATATCGAAACCTGTTCTTTTATAAACAATGGCGTTTCCATCGGGAGAAATTTGAGGATCTCCCACATATTCCAACTGAAAAACATCGAGTGCTGAAAATGGTGTTTTTACTTGTGCTGAAACAGATCCAACAAATAATAAAATGGAAAAGGTGAAAAATAATCTTTGAAATGAAATACGCATAACTTTAATTTAGAAGGTAATTTACGGTTTTTATTTTATAAAATATTCAATAACTCTGAAGCTTCTTTTAATTCCTTAAATTTTGAATGAACTACCTCATCATCTACTTTTTCGTGTTCCCAAGTAGTATGAAACGGAATGTAAATGGCTGAGGCTCCAGTTTCTAAAACAGGTAATATATCTGACTTAAGCGAGTTTCCTATCATTAAAAACTCTTCAGGATTGCTATCCAAATGCTTAATGAGTTTTTGATAATGTTTTGGCTTTTTATCGCTCATTACTTCAATATGATGAAAGTATTTTTCTAATCCAGATTTGATGAGTTTTCGTTCTTGGTCTAATAAATCGCCTTTGGTTGCCATTACCAATTTATATTTTTTTGATAATTGCTGAAGGGTTTGTTCAATTCCATCAATCAATTCGATAGGCATATTCAACATTTCTTTGGCGATATTGATTATTTTTGAAATAGTTTCAACAGGAATTTTATTTTCAGAAATCTTTATCGCTGCTTCAATTAATGATAATGCAAAAGGTTTGATTCCGTAGCCATAGGTTGGAAGATTTTGCATTTCGACTTCAAATAAAATTTTATTGCAAGTAGCTTCTGGCATAAAATCTTTTAGCAAGTCACAAAAATCTTGCTCCGCTTTTCTGAAATACGGCTCGTTTACCCAAAGTGTATCATCGGCATCGAAGGCGATTATTTTTATATTATCTAAGTTCATGTTGTTTTTTTAACCACAATGCACAAAGGTTTCGCAAAGTTTGCTTTAGACCTACTAGGTTTTTAAAACCTAGTAGGTCTGGAAATTAATTACCGAATCAACTTCTTATACTTAATACGTTTCGGCATTAAATCGCCACCCAAACGTTTCTTTTTATTTTCTTCGTATTCACTAAAACCACCTTCAAAGAAATATACTTGACTATCGCCTTCAAAAGCTAAAATATGTGTACATACTCTATCTAAAAACCAACGGTCGTGACTAATAACCACTGCACAACCTGCAAAGCTTTCGAGTCCTTCTTCCAAAGCACGAAGTGTATTTACATCTAAATCGTTGGTAGGCTCATCGAGTAACAATACATTTCCTTCTTCACGCAATGTCATTGCTAAATGAAGTCGGTTGCGTTCTCCACCAGAAAGCATAGAAACTTTTTTGTTTTGTTCACTTCCACCGAAATTAAAACGACTTAAATAAGCACGAGAATTTACTTGCTTCCCTCCCATCATAATCATTTCTTGTCCGTCACAGAAATTTTGCCAAATAGACTTATCTGGATCAATATTAGAATGCGCCTGATCTACATAAGCGATTTTTGCAGTTTCTCCAACAATAAATTCTCCTTTATCTGGTTGTTCTTCGCCCATTATCATTTTAAAAATCGTGGTTTTACCAGCACCATTCGGACCAATAATCCCAACAATTCCTGCTTGTGGTAAACTGAAATTTAAATCTTCATATAATAATTTATCACCAAATGCTTTTGAAACTCCTTTGGCTTCAATTACATTGGTTCCCAAACGTGGACCATTAGGAATGTAGATTTCCAATTTTTCGTCCAATTGTTTTTGATCTTGGCTCATCAACTTATCATAGTTTTTTAGCCTTGCTTTTTGTTTGGTTTGTCTTCCTTTTGCTCCTTGACGAACCCATTCTAATTCACGTTCTAATGTTTTTTGGCGTTTGGAAGCCGTTTTGCTTTCTTGTGCCATTCGTTTCGATTTTTGATCTAACCAAGACGAATAATTTCCTTTCCACGGAATTCCTTCGCCTCTGTCCAATTCTAAAATCCAACCTGCTACATTATCTAAAAAATATCTATCGTGTGTTACTGCGATTACCGTTCCTTTGTATTGAGCAAGGTGATGTTCTAACCAATGAACACTCTCGGCATCCAAGTGATTGGTAGGCTCATCTAATAAAAGCACATCGGGTTCTTGTAGTAACAACCTACATAAAGCTACTCTTCTACGTTCACCTCCAGATAGTACATTTATTGGTGAATCTCCTGGAGGAGTTCGTAAAGCATCCATTGCAATTTCTAGTTTGGTATCTAATTCCCAAGCATTTTTTGCGTCAATTTCATCTTGAAGTTTCGCCTGTTTGTTCATGAGTTGTTCCATTTTATCTGGATTCTCATACACTTCAGGCAAACCGAACATATCGTTTATCTTATTGTATTCGTCCAAAATATCAACTACTTCTTGAACTCCTTCTTTTACAATTTCGATAACGGTTTTGCTTTCGTCTAATTTTGGTTCTTGTTCTAAATATCCAACTGTATATCCATCTGCAAAAACTACATCACCACGATAGTTGGTATCTACACCTCCAATAATTTTTAGTAGTGTAGATTTACCACTTCCGTTAAGCCCTAAAATTCCAATTTTAGCACCGTAGAAAAAACTTAAATATATATTTTTTAGTACAGGAGTTTGCGAATTTTGATACGCTTTGGTTACTCCCGACATAGAGAAAATTACTTTTTTATCGTCAGACATAGTTATATTTCTTATTATTTATTATTATTAAGTAGGACTGAAGACTGCCCACTTACTACTGCTTTACTGAATTAAACCCTTCCCTTTAGTGCGTTAAAAACCCAAGCAATGGCGAAGAATCCTATTCCTACAGTGGCAAAGCCCCAACCAGCAACATCATCATATCTAAATGCTCCCAAAGCAATTAAAATCAATCCCATTAATATCATTATAAAAGTTGCCCAAGCGAGTACTGTGTTTTTGTTCATTCCCATAATTTGAAGTATTTCAAAGATGCTTCTCAAAAAAGGTTGGGGAGCACCATTTAAGTTAAAATTATCCGCTTCCTATTTTTTTAGCGGAAATACAAATATCGGAATAAATATTGTTTCTAAAGTGAAATTTCAAAGACTTTAACTAACTTAGATTCTACTAAAAAATACAAAAATGATTAATCACATTTTGTATTTTAGCAAAAATTAAAATTACCTATGGATTTAAACTTCAACAAAAACGAAGATCATAATAAATTATTAGCTTCTGCTCTCAATCAAAAACTTACAAAAGTTAAATTGGGCGGTGGAAAAGCAAGAATTGAAAAACACCACGCAAAGGGTAAAATGACAGCTCGTGAACGTATTGATTACCTTCTCGATCCAAAATCGAAAAGCATTGAAATCGCCACTTTTGCTGGCGAAGGTATGTATAAAGAGCACGGTGGCTGCCCTTCTGGTGGAGTGGTAATCAAAATTGGGTATGTAAGCGGAAAGCAGTGTATTGTTGTTGCAAATGATGCTACCGTAAAGGCAGGAGCTTGGTTTCCTATTACCGGAAAAAAGAATTTACGAGCTCAGGAAATTTCTATTGAAAACAGATTACCCATCATTTATTTGGTGGATAGTGCTGGCGTTTACCTTCCGATGCAAGACGAAATTTTCCCTGATAAAGAACACTTCGGAAGGATTTTTAGAAACAATGCCGTAATGAGCAGTATGGGAATTACTCAAATTTCTGCCATTATGGGTAGTTGTGTTGCTGGTGGAGCTTATCTTCCAATTATGAGTGATGAAGCTTTGATTGTGGATAAAACCGGAAGTATTTTCTTAGCAGGAAGCTATTTAGTAAAAGCTGCTATTGGAGAATCTATCGATAATGAAACACTTGGCGGTGCTACAACTCATTGTGAAATTAGTGGTGTTACCGATTATAAATCTAAAGACGATAAAGATGCTTTAGATACCATTAAAAATATATTCTCTAAAATTGGTGATTACGATAAAGCTGGTTTTAACAGAGAAAAATCTAGTAAACCTACGGAAGATCCCAAAGAAATATTCGGAATCCTACCTCGTTCTCGAGCCGATCAATACGATATGCGAGAAATTATAAAGAGATTGGTGGATAAATCGGAGTTTGAAGAATATAAAAAAGACTACGGAAAAACCATCTTAACGGGTTATGCCAGAATTGATGGTTGGGCAGTTGGTATTGTTGCCAACCAACGTATATTGGTAAAAAACAAGAAAAAAGAAATGCAATTTGGCGGTGTTATTTATAGCGATAGTGCTGATAAAGCCACTCGTTTTATTGCGAATTGCAATCAGAAAAAAATCCCATTGGTGTTCTTACAAGACGTTACCGGATTTATGGTAGGAAGTAAAAGTGAACACGGCGGAATTATAAAAGACGGTGCCAAAATGGTAAATGCAGTAAGTAATAGTGTGGTTCCAAAATTTACGATTATCATCGGAAACTCCTACGGTGCTGGAAATTATGCGATGTGCGGAAAAGCATACGATCCAAGATTAATTGTTGCTTGGCCAAGTGCTGCATTAGCTGTAATGAGTGGAAATAGTGCTGCCAAAGTATTGTTACAAATTGAAACTGCTTCCCTTAAAAAACAAGGCAAAGTAATTTCTGAAGCAGAAGAAAAAGAATTATACGATAGAATTAAAGCACGTTACGACGAACAGATTTCACCTTATTATGCAGCTTCCAGGATTTGGACAGATGGCGTAATCAATCCGTTGGATACTCGTACTTGGATTTCTATGGGAATTGAAGCTGCCAACCACGCTCCTATAGAGAAGAAATTTAATTTGGGAGTGATTCAGGTTTAAATTAGTAGTAAGTACTGAGTATCGAATATTAAGAATAGGTACACCCTACAAGGTTTTAGAAACCTTGCAGGATACTTAAATTAAAGACCTACTAGGTTTTGAAAACCTAGTAGGTCTAGAAAAAAAACCCAACCATCAAAAAAACTACATACTTTTCACCAATCTTATAAATTCTGCTCTGTAACCTTCTTCATCAATTCCTTTTCCAGCTTTTGCTAGAGCAATAACGTCTGATGATTTTTTAGTATTTATAAAGTTTGAATCTCGTAATTGCAACCCGAATAAAGCTACTGCTGCAGAAAATTTAAAATCTTCGGAAGCATCATTATAATTCTTGTTGGTATCTATCACTGTATTTACTAACAACTTACTTACATCGCCATCTGGGTCTTTATATCTGAATTTTACCGTTAATAATTCATTTGTATTGTTGGTATTAGTGACCTTAGTATATTTTAAATTATCGATAGATTTTATATAATCACTTTCAACTCCAACAGGAATAATTTCATAAAAAGCAGTTACGGTGTGACCGCTTCCTAACTCACCTGCATCTTTTTTGTCATCATTAAAATCCTCATCGTTTAATAATCTGTTTTCATAACCTATTAATCGGTATGCTCTTACTTTATTAGGGTTAAATTCTACTTGAATTTTCACATCTTTAGCAATGGTGTACATTGTTCCAAAAAACTCGGTTCCCAATACTTTTTTTGCTTCTTGCATCGTGTCGATATAAGCGTGATTTCCGTTGCCTTTATCGGCAAGAATTTCCATTTTTGAATCTTTATAATTCCCCATTCCAAAACCTAGCACTGTTAAAAAGATTCCTTCTTTACGTTTTTCAACAATCAAATCTTCCATAGATTGGTTGCTTGTTGCTCCCACATTAAAATCTCCATCGGTTGCTAAAACTATTCTATTATTTCCGTCTTTAATAAAGTTTTCTTTTGCAATTTTATAAGCGAGTTCAATTCCTTGACCTCCTGCTGTAGATCCGCCAGCATTTAAATTATTGATTGCTTTTAAAATTTTCTCTTTTTTAATGCCTGAAGTAGATTCTAACACCACACCTGCTGCTCCTGCATACACCACAATCGAAACTTTGTCTTTTTCTCTTAATTGTTCTACCAAAATCCGAAGTGATTCCTTTAATAAAGGAAGTTTATTTACATTATTCATAGATCCAGAAACATCTAATAAAAAAACTAAGTTGGAAGCAGGAACATTTCCTTTGGTGATGTCTTTTCCTTTTAAACCAATACGCACTAACTTGGTTTTGCTGTTCCAAGGAGAAGAAGCAATTTCGGTATTGATTGAAAATGGTTCGTTCTTATTTGGTTCTTTATAATTATAGGAAAAATAATTAATCATTTCTTCCACTTTTACAGCATCTGGAGGAATTTGTTGTCCGTTGTTAATCATTCTTCTTACATTGCTATATCCTGCCTTGTCAACATCAATTGAAAATGTTGAAAGCGGTGCTAACTGTACATTTTTAAAAGCATTTTCTTGAATTTTTGAATAATCCTCGCCTAAACCAATATTATTATATGGCACACCATCAATAACATATAAGGGTTGATTATTCCCATTAATAGAACTTTTAGATCTAATTATAAAATTTGTTCCTGAACCTGATGCTCCACCTGTTCCTGAAATTTGTACACCTGCAACCCTTCCGTTTAAGGTAGTAACTATATTATTCCTTTTAATTCTTCTTGCATCTCTTCTACTCAAATTACTCACAGAATATCCCAATGCTTTCTTATTTTTTTTAATACCTCCATAAGCAGTAATTATAACTTCATCTAAAACTGCTTCAGCATCTTGCATAGTAATATTGATGATGCTATCTTTTTTTAAAATTTTTCTTTCTACAGTATTATATCCTACGTGCTGATAAACTAAAATCTGACCAACAAAAGCTGTTAATGCATATTTTCCCTTAAAATCTGATTGTGTTCCGTTACTTGTGTTTTTAACAATTATCATTACTCCTGGTAATGGGAGTCCTAAATCGTCGGTAATAATTCCTGTGATTGTTTTTTCTTGTGCTTGTAAATTAATTGCGAAAAATGCAATGACTAAAATGTGAAGTAATTTTTTCATAATGTTATGGTTTTAAATGATTATAAGGTAAAACTACGTTACATATAAGTCTTATAAAACCACGATTGAGGGAAGTGTACTTTTGAATGAGGGAAGTGTGCTATTTATTACTTTTTAATATCTGAATGACTTCGGAACGTTTAATTTTTCCAGTTTCGGTATAAGGAAATTTTGAAAAAGTGTAAATCTTTTTAGGACGCTCAAAAGAGGATAAATTCTGAAAGGCTTCTGATATATTTGAAGAAAATTCGTTGGACTCGTTTTCAAGAATTAATATAAGTCGTTCTCCTAATTCTTCGTCTTTTTCTGAAGCTATAATAAATGAACAATCTATATAAGGTGATAATTTTGCTTCAATTTGTTCTGGAAAAAGTTTGATGCCTCCACTATTAATCACATTATCTATTCTTCCTAAATACTCAAAAGTGGTTGGGGAATTTAGCCGAACCATATCGTAAGTGAATACTTTCTCATTAGACACTTCGGGAGCTTCAATTACCAAACAATTTTTTTCATTTAAAGAAAATTTTACATTGGGAAGTGCGGTATATTCATTTGTTTTTGCTAAACCGTTAATCCGTCTTACCGCAATATGGGTAATAGTTTCGGTCATTCCGTAAGTGGCAAAAACTTCGGTGTTTACTTTTTGTAATTCCTGATTTAGTTTTTCTGAAATCGCTCCACCACCAATAATCAATTTCTTTATTTTGTTTAATGATTTTATAGAATGATGCACTTGATATGGAACCATTGCTACAAAATCGTACTCATTATCGTACTGTGTAATGGCATCTTTTTCGGGAGCGACAATGTGTAAATTCCAACCCAAAACCATCGCTCGTACCAGCATCATTTTTCCGGCAATATAATTGGAAGGCAAACATAATAAAGCCGTGGTTTTTTCGGGAAGTTTAAAAAATATCCCAGTGGACTTTGCACTGTTAATCATTTGTTGTTTAGAAAGCTGAATCTCTTTTGGAGTCCCTGTCGAACCAGAAGTTTTTACAATTACCGAATCATTATCATCTAACCATTGTTGCAGAAATTTTCCGATATTAATTTCATAATGAACCCCTGATTTTTCTAAATCTTTTGCAAACTCTAGTAATTCAGAAGCATTAAAATTTTGCCCATTGAGCTTAAATAAAGGATGTATGTTTGTAGTAAATTCCAAGGTTCAATTATTCAAATGTATCGACCTCCGTTGAAATAGGTTCAATTGGAGGAATCACTTTTCCGAAGAGCTTTTCTTTCCAATTAGTCCATTTGTATTTCCAAGCCATAATTGCTAATAATATGGGATAAATAATAAATACGGGCATAGCAATTTCTAATCCTGTACTGGGTTCGGAAAGATTTAGTAAAATAGAATTGGTTTGGAAAACCGTCCAATCACTTGTTACTAAAAGCGCAATAATCAAATTGGTTCCGGCGTGAAAACCTAAGGCGAGTTCCATCCCTTCATCCATTAAAGTTATGATTCCGAGAAATAACCCTGTTCCAATATAATAGACCATTGCAATATCGCCGAGTTTTTCTACTTCTGGATTAAAATAGTGAAGTCCACCAAAAATCACAGAAGTAATCAACAACGGCAACCATTTATTTCTCGCCACAACACCAATTCCTTGCATTAAATAACCTCTAAAAAAGTATTCTTCAAAACTAGTTTGAATGGGGATAAATATTACTACAATGACAAACATTATTATAAAAGGAGTCCATTCAAATTGAACTACATAATCATCTGGGTTGGAGTGAAAATCAATACCTGTTGTAACAATCGAAAGGATTGCAACGAGTCCAAACCCAAAGAAAAAACGTCCCCAATCAATCTTTTTTCTTGAGGTGGTTAATTGCGTAAAAGTCTGATTATGAACAAATTTAATAGTGAACCACAAAGCAATAAATCCGCCAATAAACGTGGTCATTATTAAAAATAAATACAAGTTACTTTTGGATGGATAAAGTGATGCGAAATTTGAATCTGCAGCAGCCATTAAAACAGAAATGTTTTCTGCTTGAAAAAATGAAACTATTACAAAAGGTATAGTACCTATGATTTGCCATCCTAAAATAAAAATGATAAATGTCCCTAAAAGATAGCGCCAAGAATCATGTTTAAATTTAAATACTTGCTCTAAATACATATTCTGTTTGTTTTGGTTTTTAAAAATAACACACGTTTTGGTTAGATGTTTTAAAGATTATCTGTTACATTCTTCAAAAATTAACTACAACAATCAGGTTAGCAATTAACAATAATTAGGAAGCTAAAACAAGAAATATTAATTTGAATACTAAAATTCTAAAAATTGCGATAGAATTTACACCTTTCTACGCACCTTTTCTTTTTTCAACAAAGAAAGCTCCCTGCTTGTTTGCCCAGCTACTGAAGTATTCTCTTCAGCTCTACGAATTAAATAGGGCATCACATCTTTCACAGGACCAAACGGAATATATTTAGCAATGTTATAGCCTAAAGAAGCCATATTAAAAGTAATATGATCGCTCATACCGTATAGTTGCCCAAACCAAACCCTAGAATCGTTATTTACAATGTTTTTCTCTTTCATGATTTCCATTGCTAAATAATTACTTTCCTCGTTATGAGTTCCTACGAAGATTTCAATGGTATCTAAATTATCCATTATATAACGCATAATTTCATTAAAACAATTATCTGTAGCTTGTTTTGATTTATGCATTAATGTTGGGTATCCCTTTTCTACAGCTCGCTCATTTTCTTTTTCTAAATACGCACCACGAACTATTTTATAGCCAATTATATATCCACCTTCTTTAGCTTTTCGGTGTTCTTCTTTTAAATAATCCAACCGATCCCGACGGTAGCATTGCAAAGTATTAAAAATCACCGCTCTTTCCTTGTTATATTTCACCATCATTTGTTCACAAAGATCATCGGCAGCTTTTTGCATCCAAGTTTCTTCTGCGTCAATTAACAAAGTTACATTTGCATCAAAAGCTGCTTTACTGGCAGTATCAAAACGCTTTTCTAATCGTTTCCATTCTTGAGTTTCATCTTCTGAAAGCTCCTTGTTTTCGGTTACTTTTTGGTATAACTCAAACCTTCCTAGTCCTGTAGGTTTAAAAACTGAAAAAGGCATTGCTTTTTTAGTTTCTGCAAAATCTGTAAGTATTAATATCTTTTTTAAAGTAGCATCCAACTGATCACTTCCTTCTTTTCCTTCAACAGAATAATCCAACACAGAACTCACCCCAACATGAAACAAATTATCGACTACAAGCATACAATCATCTTCGTTTACACCTCCGCAAAAATGATCAAAAACAGTGGAACGAATCAAGCCTTCAACAGGTAAATGCACGTTCAACGCAAACTTTGTAACCGCAGTACCTATACGTACTAAAGGCTCATTTGCAATCATTTTAAAAAGGAAATATGCTCGTTCTAATTGCGAATCACTTTTAAGTTGGAAAGCAGCTTCCGTATTATCAAAAAGAGAATTTGTTTTCATATCACTAAATTGTACGCAAATATACTTAGATTTGATCATATTTTTATTATTAAAAATTGAAAATAGATGAAGGAAAACCACAAAAATATTAATGATGTTTATTGTAATTCTAACTCTTGGGAAGCCTTAGAAATTAAGGTTAGTAAACTGAATCCTTCAAAAATATTCATTCTTGTAGATGAAAATACAAGAGAACATTGTCTGCCTTTATTTTTAAATAAAAACCGATACAATTCTGATTTTGAAATACTTGAAATTTCTTCTGGTGAAATAAATAAAAACATTGAAACTTGCTTAAAATTATGGAATCAACTTTCTAAAAAAGTAGCTGACAGAAATAGTCTAATTATCAATCTTGGCGGTGGAGTTGTCACAGATCTGGGAGGTTTTGTAGCTTCCACATTTAAACGCGGAATTGCATTTATAAATATCCCAACTACCCTACTTTCTATGGTCGATGCATCTATTGGCGGAAAAAACGGAGTAGATTTAGGAATGCTAAAAAACCAAATTGGAATTGTTAAAAACCCCGAAATGGTTTTGATTGATACTGGTTTTCTGAAAACATTAGCCAACAATCAAATTACTTCTGGTTATGCGGAAATGCTGAAACATGGTTTGATTTATTCAACTAAATATTGGAATGAAGTAAAAGCTATTAATGAAATCAATATTGAAGACCTTGAAGATTTATTATGGAAATCCGTTTTAATAAAAAATGAAGTGATTACTGAAGATCCTTTAGAAAAAGGAATCCGAAAAACATTGAATTACGGACATACTTTAGGACACGCGATTGAATCGTACTGTCTTGAAAACACCAATACCAAAACACTGCTTCACGGGGAATCTGTAGCAATCGGAATGATTTTAGCAACGTATATCTCCAATAAATTGATTGGCTTTCCTGAAGAAACTTTAAACGAAATAAGTCATCATATTCTAAAGAAGTTTCCGAGAACTACTTTTGATGATTCAGCTATCAATGAGATTATCAGCTTATTGAAATATGATAAAAAAAATGATAAAGGAAAGGTTCTTTTTGTGCTTTTGGAAGATATTGGACTTCCGAAAATAAACTGTGAAGTCCCGAATAAGCTGATTATAAAGGCCTTTGAATATTATAAAAACTATAAATAACGTTCTTTAATAGTTTGTATATGATGAATCTCATGACCGCAAATTAAAAAACCAGCAGCTCTAACTGAAAGTATATTATTATTTGCTTTTCCTGTTTTTAGGAAATCCTTTTCGGTTGTGTTTTTAAAAAAATTAACCGAGGACTTTCTAACAGATTTGTATTCTTTTAGTAAATTTTTCAAGCTTCGAGTATTGGCATTTGCATTTTTTACAAATTCGTTTTCATCAAAGCCTTCTAAATTCACGTTTTCAGCTCTTGCAACTTGTAAAGCTCTATAATTAAAGGTTCTTTCTGAATCTATTAAATGCAATAAAATATCTTTTGGGGTCCATTTTTCATTTTCATATTGATATTCTAATTTTGAAGATGGTAATTTTTTAAAGAATTTTATAGTTTTCTTTTTTCCTTTTTTTAATGATTTAAGCAAATTGTCATTTCCTACTTTATCGATATAAGGTTTAAAATATGGATGATATTCTGTGGCTGATAATTCAGAAATTTTCATGATTTTTAATTTTCATTAAAAATAACTAAAAAACCCTTTGTAAAATCACAAAGGGTTCTTAAATATATTTGATTTACTGATTAAAATTCTTTAAAAATAGAATGCATTAATCGTTTTTTATCATTGATGCTCTCTTCCATTGAAATCATCGTTTCTGTTCTTGTAACTCCATCAATATCATCTATTTGATATATAATGTTTTTGGCTTGATCGGTATCTTTTGCACGGATTTTACAGAAAATATTAAACTTTCCTGTTGTTACATGAGCAACTGTTACAAATGGAATTTCGCTAATACGTTCCAAAACAAATTGCGTTTGCGAAGTTTTATTTAAGAATAGACCAACATAAGCGATAAATGAGTATCCAAGTTTTTTATAATCTATTGTTAATGAAGAACCGGTGATTAATTTGGTTTCTTCCATTTTGCGAACCCTAACATGAACAGTTCCTGCAGATATATCTAACTTTTTTGCAATATCTGTAAAAGGAATTCTAGTGTTTTCTATTAACATGTCTAGAATTTTATGATCGGTATCGTCTAATTTAAATTTTCCCATTTTTATTTATTTATTTGACTGCAAATTTAATTTATTATGCTAGAATAGGAAATTATTTTCATTAAAATAAACTAATGAATTGTCGTTTTTATTAACAATTTCAGAAACAATTGCTCCAATTTCAACTTCTTCTTGAGAATTCACTAAAACCACATTGCCTTTTCCTACAATTTCTTTATGAGCAAAATAATGATCTAAATCTCCAATTTCATCAATTAATGGAATCAATTTAATTTTTCCTTGGATCAATTTTTCTGAATTCTGTATAGCAATTGAAACAAGATTATTACAACCTTTAATACGCACATTTCTAATTATGATGTCTTTATAGTTTTTCTGATTCTCTGGAATAGAAAAATAACTTTTATAATTTCCTTGATCCTTAACAAAATTACCAATCCCTAAAACCGACAATAAGGAGTAAAAAATATATTCTCTAGTCTTTTCTCGTTGATAATCATCTTTAAAATGTCCAGCTTCAAAAAGGATTACTGGCACTTCTTTCATCTGAAAATAATCTCCAAAGCAGTTACTATTAAAAGAATCGTCATAACGTCCAATCTGATTTGGAATGTATTTTTGAAGATCTTCATTCATTTTAGCAATCAAACTCATTGCAATTTTTCGAGAAGGAGTAACCTCTCTTTCTTTATTTGATGCGGGTGATAAAAACGAAATTGTTGCAGGATTTCCAGTATTTAAACCAAAAATAGTTCGTTGTCCGTGAAGATTTAAACATAATTCTGGCTGTACCGAATTAAACAAATTCATTAATAACTTGCTTTCTTTCTGGGATAAATCTTGCGCATCACGGTTTAAATCAACTAAATTTCCATTATTTCTCGTATAATTTGCTGCTCCGTCAGGATTTAATATAGGAACAAGGTATAAAGTGTTATTTTTACGAAACTTGTTTATATCACCTTTAAAATGACCTTTTTCTGACAATAATCTTAATAAATCGAAGATTGCTTTGGTAGTGGTCGATTCATTTCCGTGCATTTGAGACCATGCTAAAATCACTTTTTTACCAGTTCCAATTTTTAGTAATGGAATTTTTTTTCCAAATTCTGAAGTCCCAAGAATTGAAATTTCAAATTCATTTTTATAGTTTTCAAGTAAAGGATTTATATGATTTAAAGTAATATATCTACCACTTAAATTAGACTCAAAATTTTCGGAATACCAAGATTCTATTTTCATTGTTTACATTCTGCAACAACAAAGGTAAACAATGTGCTGTTTACATTTGTAAACAGTGGTTTCCAATAGATATGTTTAGCATTGTAAACTAAAATTCAGATTTTTGATGAATTTTCATGCAGAAAAATTAACTCAACTATATATTAGTCACATATTATTTATTATCAGCTATTTAATACGCTTTATTTAAAGTATAAAATAAATCACATAGCTATTAATCCTTTTCTTTTTTTGTTAGTTTATAATTATATGTTACATTTGTAAACACAAACAAACACCTTTTCAACATTACAATGGTAAACAGCTCGGAATTCGGAAATAGGCTTCAAAAAATACTAAATTATTACAGTATTTCTGCTACTGAATTGTCCAACCAAATCAGCTTTAATCGCTCTACTATTTCCCACCTACTTTCAGGTAGAAATAAACCTAGTTTGGATTTTGTAATGAAGGTACTTCAGAAATTTCCAGAGGTAGAATTGTATTGGTTAATGAATGGAAAAGGAAACTTTCCTTCAGATAAAAACAATAACTTTCCTCCTACTTCTACTTTTCAAAAAGAGGTTAAAAAACCACTTCTTTTAAAAAAAGAAGAAAAACTGGAATTAGACCCAAATCAATTTTCAGATCCAGATGCTTCTCATAAAATTGATCGGATTATCATTTTCTTTAAAGATGGAAGTTTTAAATCGTTTAAAAACTAAGAGAATTCATTAATAATTCAGAAATTTGTAGAAAATTTAAAGAATGCGAATTCTATCTACATTATTACTTGCCTTATTGCTCTTTAGTTGTTATTCACCAGAACGAAATTGCAAAGATTTTAAAACCGGTACTTTTGAATACGAAGCTCTAGTTGGCACTGAGGTTTTAACTACCACTTTTTTTAGAAATGATACTATTGAAATAGATTATTTTAAAGGAAAGTCCGACACTTCATCAATCCGTTGGATCAACGATTGCGAATATATTGTTCGGAAAATAAATCCCAAAAATATGGCGGAAGAAAAAGCAATTCACATGAAAATTCTAACCACAAATGGAGATGAATACCTTTTTGAATACAATATAGTTGGCAATACAAAAAAACAAAAAGGAACTGCAAAAAAGATAAACTAAATGGCTTTAAACATTGTACTTGTTGAACCAGAAATTCACACCAATACAGGAAACATTGGACGTTTAAGTTTGGCTTCAGGCTGTAATTTACACTTAGTAAAGCCTTTTGGGTTTGAGCTTAGTGATTCTCGCTTAAAACGTGCAGGATTGGATTACTGGAAACATATCTCGCTTTTTATTTATGATAGTTTTGAAGATTTTATGCAACAACATATAAACAAAGAAATGGTCTTTCTTTCCAGCCATGGCAACCAAACATATTGGAATATAGATTTTAAAGATGATTTGTTTTTAATCTTCGGAAAAGAATCCAAAGGACTATCTAAAAGTATAATAAACGACCATATAGAAAACACTTATAAAATCCCTATTATGAGTGATAAAGTTAGAAGTATTAACCTTGCTAATGCTGTGGGAATTGTGGTTTATGAAGGACTTAGAAAATTGTCATTATGAAGCAAGAACAACAAAATAATCCTTTACACGGAGTTACACTAAAAGTAATACTTGAGTTTTTAGTAGAAAAATATGGTTGGTATGAACTTGGAGGTTTAATTAAAATAAACAGTTTTAATACCAATCCTACCATAAACTCCAGTTTAAAATTTTTACGAAAAACACCTTGGGCACGTGAAAAAGTGGAAAAGTTATACTTAAAATCTATTGAAGAATGAATCTTCAAAAAAATTATCTATGAAAAGCAAAAGACTTGAAGCGGGCTGGAATGAAGACTACTTGTTGAAAATATTAAAATTAAAAGTATGATTCTGCCCTGGCTTCATAGAGGAGTAATGATATTTTCTATTATTTTCACTCTATTTGCAGGAAGTATATTTATAACTCCTTTATTTAGTAAGCCTAATAAACAAATAACGGAATTTTTAAATGACGACTTAACAAAAGAAACATTAAGTCAAGAAGAGTACGAAGATTTGGAAAATATGATTAAACCACAAAAAATGGATTGGAATGATTTATTATTCTTAACTGCTCCATATTTAATGTGTACAATATTTTTCAATGTTGAGGCTAGAATCGTTAAAAACAAGTTGAAATTAATATTGAAATCAGAAAATAACATTTGCTAACACCGCCTATAGTTCACTACAAAATAAAAAAGCAGACCTATAAGCCGGATCCTGTTTCACCAAAGTGAATCTCATCATTTATCTAAAAATATTGTTACCAATATTTTTTATCTGCCTACCCTCTTACATTGGGCGGGAACCCTCAAAAGCAAGTTTACATGACATTGCACCGCATAGAGTTTACCTGGTTTCACTACAGCATTACCTGTACATTCTTTCTGTTGCACTTGTCCTAATACGTATAAACGTACTGACGGCCGTTAGCCGCTATGCTTCCCTATGGTGTCCGGACTTTCCTCCTCGAAATAAATACGAGACGATGAGACGGTCTGCTGCTGCAAAAGTAATTCAATTTATTACATCAAAAAAGAACTAAGTATTGTTAATAAAAAATAAAAAAATAGAAGGTATATTTCATCTTAAAAAGCAGACAATTTCTATATTTGTTTTCACACAATTCTATGGAACCATTTATTGTATCTGCCCGAAAATACAGACCCAAACATTTTAAAGATGTTGTTGGGCAGCAGGCTATTACCAATACTTTAGAGAAAGCCATAGAAAGCAATCATTTAGCTCAAGCTTTATTATTTACAGGTCCTCGTGGTGTTGGTAAAACAACTTGTGCCCGAATTCTTGCTAAAAAAATAAATCAAGAAGGAACCGAACAAACCGATGAAGATTTTGCTTTTAATATTTTTGAGTTAGATGCAGCATCAAACAATTCGGTTGATGATATTCGTAATTTAATAGAACAAGTTCGCATACCACCACAAGTTGGAAAATACAAGGTATATATTATAGATGAAGTGCATATGTTGTCTTCATCTGCCTTTAACGCTTTTCTGAAAACATTAGAAGAACCACCAGCTCACGCAATTTTTATATTAGCTACTACTGAAAAACATAAAATAATTCCAACGATATTATCACGTTGTCAGATTTTCGATTTTAAACGGATTACTGTTAAAGATGCAAAAAACCATTTAGCCGAAGTTGCCAAGTCTGAAGGAATTGATGCAGAAGATGATGCTTTACATATTATCGCTCAAAAAGCCGACGGAGCCTTACGAGATGCACTTTCTATTTTTGATAGAGTGGTTAGTTTTTCAGGAAAAAAATTAACAAGAAAAGCAGTCACTGAAAATTTAAATGTACTAGATTATTCCTACTTCTTTCAAGTAACTGACTTGCTTTTGGCTAATAAAATCCCTGATGTATTGTTGCTTTTTAACGAAATACTATCAAAAGGCTTTGACGGACAGCATTTTATAATGGGGCTTGCCTCTCATTTTAGAGATTTAATGGTTTGTAAAACCCCTGCTACTATTGAGTTACTTGAGGTTGGTGACCAAGTAAAAGTTATGTATTTAGAACAATCTCAAAAAACAGACTACCCTTTTTTAATTACTTCCATCGAACTAGCCAATAATTGTGATCTAAAATACAAAACAAGCCGAAACCATCGATTACTAGTTGAGTTGTGTTTAATACAATTGGCTTCAATTACTTTTAATCCTGAAACTTCAGGAGAAAAAAAAAAGTCTAAAGTAAACTCCGTTACGGTAATACCTCCTTCTCATTTTTTACTTATAAAAAATGATACTGTAAACAACATTATTTCTAAAGAGAAAACGGATTCAAATGAAGAAATAACACCTCAAGAAGTTTCAAAGGAAGAGGAAAATAATGAGGAATACAATACTCCTATTGAAAAAAAAGAAATTATTCAAAAAGTAGAATTGGATATTTCTTCAAAACTAAAAGGAAGAAAATATGCATTAACAATTTCTAGTATTTCTAATAAAAAAGAACTCTTAAAATCACATAGCGACACTACAGAAACTGTTGGAGAATTACCTACCAATTCATTTTCAGAAAAAGAAATGCAAGCTGTTTGGAAGCAATATATTTCAAAAATTGACAATGAAGGAAAATTTAATTTAAGATCCAACTTAGAGATGGTAACTCCTTTACTTAAAGGGAAAATCATACAAATAGAATACCCAAATAATACAATAAAACTCGATGTTGAAAGAGCAAAACACGATTTATTATCATATATAAAAGAGGAACTTCAAAATTTTGACATTGATTTAGAAATAAACGTAAACGAAACCGAAGTAAAAAAATATGTTTACACACCAAAAGAAAAATACGAGCGATTAAAAGAATTAAATCCATTAATTGAAGACCTTAAAAAAGATTTAGGGCTTGAACTATAAGTAAAAATTTTAAAATGTTAGGATTAAAATTACCAACCGACCCACGCTGGGTAAATATCGTAGAAAAAAATATAGAAGAGATTCTTACCGATCACGCCTTTTGTGAGATTAAAGCTTCTTCAACAGCTATTTCTTTAATGGTTTCTTTTCCTGAATATACCGAATTGGTAAAAGAAATGCCAAAACTCGCCAAAGAAGAAATGTGTCATTTTGAATTGGTACACGACATTATTACCAATCGAGGTTGGGTTTTAGGTAGAGATCGTAAAGACGATTATGTTGTTAAATTACTTACTTTTTTTCCAAAAGGTGGTAGCAGAACTACCCAATTGGTACATCGCTTATTATATGCAGCCTTAATTGAAGCCAGAAGTTGTGAACGTTTTAAACTACTAGCAGACAAGCTAAAAGATCAAGAATTATCTGAATTCTTTAGAAGTTTAATAGCTAGTGAAGCAGGGCATTATATGTTATTCTTAAATTTTGCTAGAAAATACGGTGATCGTGAAGAAGTGGATAAAAAATGGCAGGAGTTGTTAGTTTTTGAAGCAGAGATAATGAAAGGTTTAGGGAATAAAGAAACTGTCCACGGATAAATTAATAATATTATTTCTTACTCTCTTCATTATATAAACTCCTAATAATTCCATCTGAAAGCCCTATTTTAGGAACATACACACATTCTGCTCCACTCCACTTCATAGCAGAAATATAGATTTTTAATGCAGGAACAATTACATCGGCACGATCTGGATTCATATTTAAAATAAAAATTCTATCGTCATAAGACAATGAATGTACTGTTTTATAATATTCTTCTAAATATTCGAAACTAAGTGGATTTCCTAGTTTTGTTCCACTAGATTTATAGGTGCTATTTATATTTCCTCCGGTTCCTAATAAAGTAATATGTTCGTATTCTTTAGTATTTTCTTTAATCCAATCTTTTATATCATCCCACATAGTTTCCTTTACCATATTATTGATTAGTCGTACGGTTCCTAATTTAAACGATTTTGAAATTACTGTTTTTCCGTTGGCATAGATAGTTAATTCGGTACTTCCGCCACCAACATCAACATACAAAAATACTTTATCATGGGTTAAATAAGATTTAATACTGGTAGATGCTATTATTTGAGCTTCATCATTACCATCAATGATTTCAATATTAATTCCTGTTTTCTTTAGAATCTTATTTACTATTTCACTCCCATTTTCAGCTTCTCTCATTGCTGAAGTGGCACAAGCTCGGTACTTAACCACTTTATGCGATTTCATTAAAAGCTTAAAAGCCTTCATAGTATCTTTCATTCTTAAATAGTTTTCCCTAGAAATATTTCCGACAGTAAACACATCTGATCCCAAACGTATCGGAACTCGAATCAAAGAAGTCTTTTTAAACTTTGTTTCTTTATTTTTTTGTTCAATAACAGTTGTAATAAGCAATCGGATTGCATTCGACCCAATATCTATCGCACCATATTTTTCAATATTCAACATAAATTATAGCTCTTTTGGTTTTAAATCTTTTGGAAATATAACTCGTTCTGTATGTCCATAATTTGTAAATTCCCAAGTGTCAACATTAAAATGGATTTCAACAAAACCACAAGTTGCAATATTATTAATATCGACATCTCCCAACATATTTGCAATAGAAGTTAATGCGTGGTTATAGCCAACAATCATCACACAATCCAAGGAGTTATCTAAGTTTTTAATGACTTCCATTACACTTCTACCTCCAAAATCATAAAGATTTGGGTTTAATTTAAAATCAGTTTCAGAAACACTTAATGCTTCTTTAAAATAATTGGCTGTAGTTTTTGCTCTATTGGCATCACTAGAAACTATTTTTTGTGGTTTTTTAATTAAATTCTTTACATAATTTGAAACCAATATAGCATCATTTTTACCTCGATCTTTTAAAGATCTTTTATGATCATCTACTCCTTCTACCCAAGTAGATTTCGCGTGCCTTAATAAATAAAGTGTTTTCATATTATTTTAATATACTGAATATTACGATACCTAACTTAAATAATAGATTAAGGTTCTAATCGATCGATTTTCCAATCAAATTCATCCAAGGTATAAAGAATTCTATCATGCAATCTATTAGGTCTTCCTTGCCAAAATTCTATTGATAATGGGGAGACTAAATAACCTCCCCAAAACTTAGGCCGTGTTATTTCTTTGTCTTGAAATTCTTTTTCTAAACCTTTTAATCTATCGTCTAACACAGTTCGGTTTTCAACTACTTCACTTTGATTTGAAACCAAAGCACCTAATTGACTCCCTTTTGGTCTTGAATTAAAATAATTAGTGGAAAAATCTTCAGTTGTTTTACTAGCAATTCCTTTGATAATTACTTGTCTTTCTAAAGCAGGCCAAAAAAATGATAGCGAAACTTTTGGGTTTACTTCAATTGCTTTTCCTTTTTCACTATGATAATTCGTGAAAAAGTAAAAACCATATTCATCATATTGTTTCAACAAAACCACCCTTCCCTTCGGAAAACCATCTAAACCAATAGTAGTAAGTGTCATTGCATTTACCTCATTCACACTATCTGCTTCTTTTGCATCATAAAACCAAGTCTGAAATTGTTGCAACGGATTTGCATCAACCGTTTCTTTGGATAGTGATCCTTTTTCGTAAATTCTTCGAAAATTATGTAGATTCTGAGACATCTTATTTATTTACGCTGCAATTTACAAATAAGAAAAATAAAATAAGTTTGAATTTAAAAAATAAATGTTTTTCCTTCTTGAGCTAATTCCACAGAATTAAAAACTTCTTCAGCTTCGGTTTTAAATTTTTCAATCTTATAATATCTAGTAGAGTAATGCCCTAAAATAAGGGTTCCCACATTAGCCTCTTTAGCAATTTTTGCAGCATCTTTTGCTGTACTATGCCAAGTTTTTTCACAAATATGCTTGTGTTCGTCTAAAAAAGTAGCTTCATGATAAAGTGCAGTGACATTTTTTATATTCGGAATACATTCAGGATAATATTGTGTGTCACTACAAAACGCATAGGATTTTGGCGGGTCTGGATCGAAAGTAATTGACTTGTTTGAAATCATCTTTCCTTCTTCGTTTTCTACATCAAAACCTTGTTTGATTTTGTTGTAGTAGCTCATATCTATTTTTTCATTTTGAACTGCAGAAATATTAATTCTTCGTTCTCCCATTTTTTCTTTAAAAACAAATCCGTTGGTATAAACTCTATGTTTTAAAGGAACGGTATGCACTTCAACTTTATCATCTTCAAATATTAGTTCTGATTTTTTTGATTCTAATTCGTGAAAAATAATTGGATAATTAAACCATGCTTTCCCTAATTTTAGCTGAAGCATAATCAGTTCTTTTATTCCTTTAGGCCCGTAAATATGTAAATCTGCATCCCTACCAAGTAGCATAAATGTAGAAATTAATCCTATTAAACCAAAATAATGATCGCCATGAAGATGCGAAATAAAAATATGTTTTATTCGGGAAAATTTTATTTTATAGCGTCTTAGTTGTACTTGTGTGCCCTCGCCACAATCTATTAAAAACAAATGATTTTTAATATTTAAAACCTGTGCTGTCGGATGCGTATTTACTTTTGGAGTTGCAGAATAACAACCTAATATAGTTAACTCCATAGAATGATTTAAAAACCTAATTCACGTTCAATTTCTTCCATTTCAATAATATCTACTGCTTCTTGAAGTGTTGGCACCACTACAAATTCATCAGGAATACTATCTGGATTGATAGCATCATTAATAATTACAAACGATTTATTATTTGAACGATGTGAATTAGAAACAGTTAAAAATAATAACAAATCTTCTAAATAAAAAGATTTAATTTTTAGCAAGTTAACAACAATATTATTCTTTTGGTACTTTGAAGATATTTCAGTTTTTAACAAAGAAATAAAATCTTTATAAGATTCTATTTCCGAGATAATTTCAACAAAAGTGTTGTGATTATTAATCGTCATTTCTATCTATTTTTGAAGCTAATAAATACAGTACTGCCATTCTAATAGCTACGCCATTCTCAACTTGATTTAATATAATTGCTTGTTTGCTATCAGCTACGTCGCTAGTAATTTCGACACCTCTGTTTATTGGACCTGGATGCATAACAACAATTTCTTTATCCAACGAATCCAAGAGCTGTTTGTTTAAACCAAACTGCTGTGTATATTCTCTGGTAGTAGGAAAATAACTTATGTCCATACGCTCATTTTGTACGCGAAGCATATTTGCAACATCGCACCATTGTAAAGCTTTTTGAAGGTTGGTTTCTACACCAACCCCTAAAGATTCAATATATTTAGGAAGTAACGTTTTTGGACCACATACTTTTACATTTGCGCCTAATTTCTGAAGTGCAAATATATTTGAAAGTGCCACTCTTGAATGAAGAATATCTCCAACAATTACCACGTTTTTTCCTGCTACATCTCCTAATTTTTCTCTAATTGAATACGTATCTAACAAGGCTTGTGTTGGGTGTTCGTGTGCTCCATCACCTGCATTTATAATACTCGCATTGATGTGTTTTGAAAGAAAAACTCCTGCTCCAGGATTGGGATGACGCATCACCACCATATCTACTTTCATTGACAAAATATTATTTACGGTATCTACCAATGTTTCTCCTTTTTTAACGGAAGATGAGGAAGCAGAAAAGTTAACAATATCAGCAGAAAGTCTTTTTTCTGCTAACTCAAATGACAATCGGGTTCTGGTACTGTTTTCAAAAAATAAATTGGCAATAGTAATATCTCTAAGTGAAGGGACTTTTTTAATAGAACGATTAATCACTTCTTTAAAATGATCGGCTGTCTCGAAGATTAAATGAATATCATCTTCGGTGATGTATTTTATTCCCAGTAAGTGTTTTACACTTAATTCACTCATTTTTTTCTAATTATTAATTAAATAAACGGCATCTTCACCATCATTTTCCTCCCAACAAACCTTTACTTTTTCATTGTTAATTGCATCTACTTGTCTTCCTCTATAGTCTGGCTGAATGGGCAAATGCCTGCTAAAACGTCTATCTATAAAGGTAAGTAATTCTATTTCTGAAGGTCTTCCAAAAGACTGGATTGCAGTTAATGCAGCTCTAACACTTCTTCCTGTATAAAGCACATCGTCTATAAAAACAACTTTTTTATTTTCAACAATAAAGTTAATTTTAGTTCTATTGGCTTCAATTGTTTTATAATTTCTTCGGAAGTCATCTCTATAAAAAGTGATGTCTAAATACCCTAATTGAATGTTTTTTATCTTGTAATCGGTTTCTAATAAGGATTTAATTCTTTCAGCAAGAAAAATACCTCTTGGCTGAATACCTATTAAAACTGTATTCTCGAAAGTATCATGATTTTCAATTAATTGGCAAGCCAGTCGATGAAGCGCTATTTTGACTTCGGTTGCGTTGAGTAACACTTTTTGGCTCATAGGTAGAATCTAAACTATTGTTCAGGATACAAAAGTACTATTTTTTTTGAACTTTGTTTTTAGGTTTTATATTTTCCTTTTTAGGCATGGGTCCGCGCAAATGAATTACTAAACCGTTTAAAAAATTACGGAGAATCTGATCGCCACATTCTACATATTTAGGATGTTTCTCATTTCTAAACAAAGAACCAATTTCACTTTTAGTTGACTTGAAATCAACCAGTTCTAAAATCTTTACAATTTCATCATCACGTAATTTTAATGCAACTCTTAGTTTTTTAAAAATATCGTTATTGGATAATGCCATAGTTAATGATTGAATGGGTTAATGATTGAATGCCTTCGCAATGACACTTATAAAATAGTTTCTTTAAATTTAATACTTAATGCTTTTTGTATTTGATGTACTCTTTGCAATTCACTAGGTAATATTAATGCAATTGAAATGCCTTTTTTTCCAGCTCTTGCTGTACGCCCGCTACGATGTGTGTAATACTCTAGGTTTTCTGGCAATTGATGATGCATTACGAAAGCAAGATTAGTTACATCGATCCCTCTTGCCGAAACATCGGTAGAAACTAAAAATTGAAGCGTACCTTTTTTAAACATTCGCATTACTTTATCACGTTCGTTTTGTTTCATATCACCTTCCAACGCATCTACTGAAAAACCTTCCTCTTTTAGTTCTAAAACCAATTTTTGCACTCCTAATTTAGTTCTACAAAAAATAATTCCTCTGCCTTCTCCAAATTTATCTAACAAATTAGAAACTACGTTGGTTTTCTCATCAATGGAAGTCAATAAATATTGATGTTCGATATTCGCATTCACCAAAGAATCTTTGTTTACAGTAACTCTCACTGCATTTGGCTCCATATATTTTGAAATAATTCGTTGAATTTCAACAGGCATAGTAGCCGAGAACAACCAGGTATTTCTAGCTCCGCTGGTGTATTTTAAAATGGAATCCAATTCTTTTTTAAAACCCATACTTAGCATTTCATCTGCTTCATCAAGTACGACTGTTTTTATACTTCTTAGATTAATAGATTCTTTTTCTATTAAGTCTATCAAACGACCTGGAGTTGCTACAATAATATGTGTGGGTCTTTGTAATCTGCTAATTTGCTTTTCTATTTTTTCACCACCATAAACGGCTTCTATAAAAATCTTTTCAGGAACATATTTTGTAAACTTAAACAGTTGCTTTTTTATTTGCTGAACCAACTCGCGTGTAGGTGATAATATTAATGCTTGCACCACTGCCGAAGAAGAATCTACGCTATTTAATACAGGCAAACCATACGCAGCCGTTTTCCCAGTTCCGGTTTGTGCCAAACCAATAAAATCGGTGTTTGATTTTAACAATACAGGGATTGTTTTTTCTTGTATTTCGGTAGGGTTTTTAATTCCTAGTTCTTTAAGTCCCTTTATATAACTGCTATGAACTCCTAAATCTTTAAATGTCATCATATTAATTTCAAAAATGCAAAGATACATTGAAACTAATAAGCATTTGTTACATTCGTTATTATAAATTTAAAGGAATTGTTTATTATTAAGACAAAAAAACATAGTTTACCCGTATTGTGTAATACTTTAGCTACGGTTAGTAATCGAGTAGGCAGCGGACTTTGTAAAATGTACTGAACTTTGAATTAAGCACTAAAGCCCTTATTGTTTATACACGTTGTTGCCAACAGTATTTATTCAAATAGAGTTTTTATTGTGTTCATTGGTAAAAACATTTTTCCGCTGTCAGGAAGATTAATAAACCCATATTTATCATAAAAATTTTCTGCATCTTCATCTAAGGGATCAACTATTACAGCAAAAGACCCAATACTTTTAGATATTTCATAACTCCTATTTAGTGCGTCCATTAATAATAATTTCCCAATACCTTTACCTTGAAACCTATTGTCAATTGCTAATCGTCCAAGCAAGGTTGTAGGTATTGAAGTATATGACTTCGGTAATTTTTTTTGAAATTCAGTTGGTATTAAGTTTTGAGGAATATTATTATTTGCTAAAGTATAATAGCCTTTCAATAAATTAGTCTCTTTATCATTCAGAACAAAACAGGCGGATAGTTTTCTTTTAATATCTTGATTGGCTTGTTTTTGCAAATAATTATCAAGCATTTCCTTTCCGCACGAAAACTCTTTTTTTCTGTGATTGGAATTTAAATTTTCTGTTAATCCATTCATTTAGACAGAAAGGTTTTATATTCATTTGCAGCATCTACAAGATTATTATTTGCTTTTGGCGAATTAATAATTGCATTAAAGAATATTTCACTATCCTTTTGAGATGCAATAATTTGTTCTTGTTCTAAAATAATTTCTTTTGCTTTCTCTTGAACAGCCAAAATCACGAAATCGGTCAAACTTCTATAACCACCAAGACGTGCTGCTCTTTCGAAAAACACTTTCTGTTCTTTCGGTAAACGAGTATCAAATCTTGCTTTTTTTTGTTTTAAATCTATAGTTTCCATAATAAAAATTTATAATTCAAAACAAATGTACGCTATAATCACGTACAAAACAAATTATTGTACGGTTATTTTCCGTTTGAGTAAGTTTTTTTTTATTGTGGGTAACGTTTGGTAATCGAGTAGGCAAAGGGAGTTTCACCCTAAGCCTCTCACAGAACCGTGCTTGAAAGTCTCCCCTCACACGGCTCTTCTAAAATGCTCTATATTAAAAGGTTCATCCTCCTAAAAGTTGACCAAATATTTAACAAATTAGCTAACCCCTTCGCTCCTTTTCCATTACAGAAAATTCATCACTACTACGAGTTAATCTGCCTCTACAAACAACATTGGTATTCTGCCTCTAGATTGATTCTATTGTACATTTCCCTTTGACTATAAGCGAAT
>JAKITD010000063.1 GCA_021648265.1 Flavobacteriaceae bacterium
TGCCAGTAAAAGATGTAAATAATATTTACATCACTGCTTGGAAATTAGGGGTAAAATCTATGTATTATCAGCACAGTATGAATGCTGCTCAGAAATTTAAACAAAAGAAATCTTGTACAAGTTGTGAAGGATAATTTTCAATAAATAATTAGTGTTATTTTAAAAAAGGAAGGTGAAAGCTTTCCTTTTTTTTTAGTTCAAATTATTTATTCCAAAATATCAGTTCCTAATATTTTTCCCTCTTTATTGGTAATCCAAACTCGGTTTTTAGGTATTTTAATTCCGTTAATGGTTTGCTCTCCAGAAAGTAAAATGTATTCTCCACTTTCTAAATCAATTTCTTTACTGTCTTTTTTTGAATGATAAAATTGATAAATTTCCATAGCAAAAGTGTTTGGGTCAAAATAGAAATACCAAATATCTTTACCCACTTTCTCATCGTAAGTTACTTTTAAAACTAGGTGTTCTTTCCCTTTAAATTTTTTAAGTTCGACTATTTCATCGATGTTGGTTCCAGGGTCTTTTAGCTTCATTGGCAACCCATATAAATAGGTGTAATAGTTTTTGTACATATTAGCTCTGTCACAACTCAGTCGTTTTTCTTTGGCAATTTCATCAGAAAAATCTTTGCTCCCATTATATAATATTTCGCAATTATATTTCTTTAAAATAAATTCTACTGTATTATTTTCCTTAATTGCTTTTGAATAGAAATACTCTTCAGAAAGATTTATTTTAATTTTAGTAGTTCTATTAGATTTTTCTGGAGTTTCCATAACAACATTCAATGTTCCGTTAAAGGTTGCCCAGTTTCCACTTGGGTCATGGTACGAAATGGTTTTGTTTAGAAGTTCGCTTCCGCTTATGTTTTGACCAAAAGAGGCGATGCTGAAAAATAAAATGCTAAGGTAAAGAGCTGTTTGTTTCATTTAAATAAATATTAGTTTCCGAAGTTATCACTAATGTTTCAGAAAGCAAAAAACCTCACAATAATGAAATTGTGAGGTTTTTAAAATGGTTTAATTCAATTTTAATTCTTGTTATAACTATTGTAATATTCTTCCATAAGGTTCATTAAGGCAGTTACCAAATCTTTGGTTTCTAAAAGTAAACTAAAGTATAAGGCAGTGTTTTTTGGACTGTCATCATCTTCTGTACGAGTACGGGTAATCTGACTTGCAATCTTCACAGAAAGATCATCATAAGCCTTCTGTTTTCTATTTAAAATATCGCCTAATTTTTCAAATTCACGATTGTTAAAAATAGTTTCAATTTCATTTAATAAGTCTTCTAAAGAACCATCAATATCTTGTAAATCTTTAATTTGATTAAATCGAAGTGCTTTATGATTATTACGAACATGCTTGTAACTTGCTTTAGATAAGAAATCTAAAGATTGAGCAACATCTTGTAAATAGCCTAAAATAATAATATAGAAGTTGGAACCACGAACACTAGTTTCGTCTAAATTTTTAATAAAATAGAAAATATCGTCTCTTAATCCGTCAACCTCGGCATTTAGTTTTTCAACTCCTCTTCTACTTTTCTTTAGTTTCACGATGTCTTCTTTTGCAAGACCAACTAACATATTAGTGTAGATTTTATTGGTTCTTGAAACTACATTCGAAATATGATCTGCACTTTCTTGAATAATTCCCTGTACTGTCTTGCTTTCTGTTTTCTTCAAAGCAGTATGAGTTGGGTCGTTGTTATCTTTGTTTTTATGCTTAATTACGTTTCGTACTAATAACAAAACGGTTAGTAATAATAAAACAGCAATCATTGGTGCTTTACCAATAAATATTAAATAGGCTAATGTTCCTGAGGCAACAAAGGCACTAAAGGCAGTAAAGAACCAGCCTCCAATTACATTTAATACGCCAGCTACTCGATATACTGCACTTTCTCTTCCCCAGGCTCTATCTGCCAATGAAGTACCCATTGCCACCATAAAAGTTACATAAGTGGTTGATAATGGAAGTTTCATTGAGGTAGCAATAGAAATTAAAATACCTGCAACCATTAAGTTTACTGCTGCACGAACCATGTCGAATGCAGGAGCCTCCTCTTTTTTATCTAAAATTTTTGCAAAAGCAGGTTTTTCGAAACTTTTATCTATTCTTTTTTGAATAGGTTCAGGCATCAAAGTACTATTATATTTTGAAAACAATGTAGTAACACGTACCAATCCTCTTGCTAAAAAATTAGGTTCAAAACGCTCCTTTACTGAACCTTGGCTCGATAAATCTAGCGAAGTTTTTAATACTGCTTTTGCCTTTTTTGAAAACCATAAAGTTAAGACCATTATAAGTCCAGCTATGAATAAAAGCAGAACAGGTGCTTCTTGTTTTGTTTCCATGTTTACCATAAGATAAGTGTCTGCGGCAACACCTGAAGATTGCCAATCTAGATATGCTTGCCAAGCTCCAATAGGCACACCAATAAAGTTCACTAAATCGTTTCCAGCAAATGCCATTGCGATAGCGAAGGTTCCAATAATAATAATAAATTTATATACATTTACTTTAAGAACACTTGTAAATAAGGCAGAAATACCAGTCCAGATTAAGAAGCTTACAGCCACAATTAATACCGTATTATCCGATACAAAAGCTTTAAATTCTGCGGAAGTAAAACTAGCCCCTTTCAAGCCTTTTATTAAAATAAAATAAGTAATAGCTGTTGCCGCTATTCCTCCAAATAAAGCCGAAACCCATTTTGCTTTTTGTTCAAACTTAAAGGTTAATAAAACCCTAGATATAAATTGAACAAAGGCACCCACTGAAAATGCGACGACCACAGAGAGCAATATTCCGAAGATGATTTCACCTGCTTTTGTGGTGTTTATATATTGACCTAAATCTGAAATTGTTTGTGAATCTGAATGACTTATTTTAATCAACGACATTACAACGGCAGCTCCTAATAATTCAAAAACAATCGAAACTGTTGTTGATGTTGGCATTCCTAAAGTATTGAAAAAATCCAGAAGTAGAATATCGGTAATCATAACCGCCATAAAAATGATCATAATTTCATTGAAGTAGAATTCGCTAGGCATAAAAATCCCTTTACGAGCAACTTCCATCATTCCGCTAGAAGATAAGGCTCCAAAAGCAATACCTAAACTTGCAACGATCATTATGGTTTTAAAAGAAACCGCTTTTGAACCAATAGCTGAATTTAAAAAGTTAACCGCATCGTTACTAACGCCAACTACTAAATCTGCAATTGCCAAAACGGCTAGTGCCACTATCATTAATAAGTAAATATTATCCATTTTATTATTTAATTAAAGTACAAATATCTTGTTTTATTATGTTTTGATTGTTACTTAATTGTTAAGGATTAAAAATGCACATCTAATTGAAGTCTATATAAAAGACCATCATTAATTCCTGCAATAGACAAATATGTAATATCTGTTTGAACCTTTAATTTATGTCCTACAATATATTTTGAGAATCCTAAAGTATATTGACCACTAGCGTCCTTATTTTTTAAATCTACTATTGAATACCTTCCTGTTACTTCCCAATTGTTTTTAAACAAGTAACCAGACATAAAGTTAAAACCATATCCTTCTTGAACAGATAAGCCTGTTTCCGATCCGTCTTCATTTCTTGCAATTGGATCTTCAGCAATTCTATTTGCAAATTCAGTCATAATTGAAAATCCTCTGTACTTAAACATTGCATCTACAAATGTTGTTGAAATATTAGTTTCATGTAAACCTAAATCTGTTTCCATATAAAGCCCCATATTACTTCTGGTTTTAACAGCATTATTGTTAAAATCGTAAGAAACACTAACAGCTAATTTTGGCATTTGTTCTCTTTTTAAATCACTTCCCTTATAATCCCCTCTACTTTTAAAAGTTCCAAAAGGTAAAAATTCTAACCTTCCTGTATATTGTAATCCACCTTCATTTCCTGAAACTACATTTCTTCCTTCTCCTTGAGAAAAAGCAAATATTTCACGAATTACAAATTTTTCAGTAAGATTAAAATGATGGCGTAACTGAAATCCTATATCACGATCAATATTAAAACGAGCATTTAAAATAGAACGATCTACCAGTTGTAGATTTGCTGAAGAAACTACACGCTCAACATTTCCTGGAAGTTTAGTTTGACCTGCCCATAATACGAAATTTTTATAAAAATTCCATTTTACTACTGCATCCATGATAATTCTGGGAGTATTTCCAGTGTATTTTGAGCCACCAGAAACATCTCTATTTGAGAGTCCGAGTTCTAATTTATATCTTAGTTTTGGAGAGTAAGCAAAGCCACTAAATTTTAATCGAGCTCTTCGAATTAGAAAATTTGTATTTGCATCACCTAAGCTACCATCTTCGTTTTTCCAGTTTGCACTTGTTAAAAACTGAATACGTGGGGCGAATTTCACACTCCAAGAGCTGTCCTTGGCTACAAGGTTTATCATTCCTTTCCCAAATTTCGTGTTTGTGGTGTCTTGAGCAGATACGCTAAAAAATAATAAAAAGGTAAATGCTATTAATAAGATATGTTTCACTATAAAAATCATTTTTAGTTTTTGTCGCTGCAAATAACCAACCTTAATGTTACCTTAATGTTACCAAATGATTATTATAAAACCAATCCCGTCCTAAACGTTTTTAAAAATTAAAAAATTAGACCATTCAATCAGGGCAAACGCATACTTTTTTCTTTAGATAATTAAATAAAAAGGTTTATTTTATAGTTGCTTTTTAGTTGTAAATTGCGTATGTTATGCTGATTATCAATACAATATACATAATGAAGGCTCTAGTTTAATTCAGCTATTATTCGTATATTTATATTATGGATTTACAAGAAATAAAGCATAGTTTACCAAATCTTTCCTCAATTGAAAGGCTTGAATTACAGAGGGAATTAGAATTATTATCAGATGTGATTACTGCTATCCCAAAGAGTCAAGCATCAAGACGTAATATATTAGATAACAAGCAAGGTTGTTGTCCTCATTGCAAGCATTCCAAGTATGTTAAATTTGGTATTGACAAAGGTTCTCAACGTTACAAATGCAAATCTTGTAGTCGAAGTTTCACAGAATATACAGGAACTTGGATGGCAGGACTTCAGCGCAAAGATAAGATTGATGATTACCTTGTTTTAATGCTTCAAGAAAAAAGTTTAGATAAAATAAAGGTAGCTCTATCAATCAACAAAAAGACTGCTTTTGATTGGCGTCATAAAATATTAGCATCTTTATCAGAGAATGATAAAGACGATTTTACCGGCATTACAGAAAGTGATGAAACTTTTTTTAAGCCCAGAAAAAGGGATGCCTGTAACGAACCGAGAGCCTAGAAAACGTGGTGGCAAATCAAAGAAAAGATTAAAAACAGTAATGACAAGCTAAATATGTTTGTAACTAAAATATCAGAAGATATTAACGCATATCAAAATATTGAATTGAGGTATCAAAAATTAATTTCAACGCAGTTTTATACTAGAGCCAAAGAAAATACCGCACAGAACTTCGCTAAAATACGTTCCGTAATAGATACTACTATTAAAAATGGACTAAATGTCTTGGTGTCCTTGACTCTTATCGCTAAATTTGAGTTTCAATTTACAGACTGATTAGTTACTAGATTTAAAGAAGATTCTTTAATTGAACAATTAACAAATTTCAAAAGCAATTATGATATCTTCATATTTTTAAGCAAACAATTTTCAAACTTATTTAGTTCTTACATTCAAGCATTTAATAAACAACAAAACAGAAAAGGAAGTTTATTTATGAAACCTTTTAAAAGAAATTAAAGATGAAGTTTATTTGAAAAAACGTATTCATTACATACATCTTAATCCCGTTGAAGCTGGTTTATGTTTAAAACCAAATCTATGGAAACATTCATCTTTTAATACAATTGTTTCTCATAAACGAACAAATATTTTAAAACAGGAAGTTATAAATTATTTTGACGATTTAAAAAATTTTCATTTTGATTATACTCAACCAACCAAACTTTCTGGGATAGAATGAATGTAATAAATTAGCTTTGCCAAAGTTTTAAACTTTGGCAAAGTTGACTGAAGGTTCAATATGAGGCAAACTAATCAAAACAGAAAAATAATCCACGTAGATATGGACGCATTTTATGCTTCTGTAGCGCAATTGGACAATCCTAAATTAAGAGGAAAACCTGTAGCCGTAGGAGGAAGTTCAAAACGAGGAGTGGTGAGTGCTGCTAGTTATGAAGCTAGAAAATTTGGGGTTAGAAGCGCAATGAGTAGTGTTATTGCACTTCAGAATTGCCCTGAATTAATTTTTGTAAAATCAAATTTTAAACGTTATCAAGAAGTTTCAGACCAAATAAGAAAGATATTTTATGAATATACCGATTTGGTAGAACCTCTTTCCTTAGATGAAGCATATTTAGATGTAACCGAAAACAAAAAAGGGAATCCGAGTGCTACTTTAATAGCTAATGAAATTCGGAAAAAAATAAAAGAAAAGACAGGTTTAAATGCTTCGGCAGGAATCTCTATTAATAAATTTATCGCTAAAATTGCAAGTGATATTAATAAACCTAACGGGCAAAAAACAGTGCCGCCAGATGAAGTAATCGAGTTTCTTGAAAAATTGGATATTAAAAAATTCTATGGTGTTGGAAAAGTCACGGTTAAGAAAATGTATCGTTTGGGGATTTTTACTGGATTGGACTTAAAACAAAAATCTAAAGAATTTCTAGACGAAAATTTCGGAAAAAGTGGCGGGTATTATTATCACGTTGTTAGAGGGGAACATAATAGTAAAGTTATGCCTTCTAGAACTAGAAAATCACTTGCTGCAGAGCGAACTTTTAGTGAAAATATCACTTCAGAAATCTTTATGTTGAAGCGATTAGAAAACATTGCCGAAGAAGTTGAACAGCGACTTAAAAAAAGTAAAATCGCTGGAAAAACAATTACACTTAAAATTAAATACAGTGATTTTACGTTACAAACTCGAAGTAAAACCTTGCCTTTATTTATTTCGAGTAAAGAATTAATTCTTGAAACTGTTAAAGAATTGTTATTTCAGGATACTATGAAAAACTCGGTACGGTTGTTGGGAATCTCTTTATCGAACCTCAATAACGAAAAAGGAAAAGCTCCTAAAGAAAAGGTGGTAGCGGTTCAATTACAATTTGATTTTTAATTTGGTCTCGTAATCCCGATAGTTGTCGGGACGTAAAGATCACAAAGCCCAACATTAAAGTATATGTGAGAAAACTACGTAATCTTTTTATTAACATTAATAACTCACATCATGAACACTGTAAAAATTGTAAGCATTGCTTTAATTAGCACATTCGTTTTATTTTCTTGTAAAAATGAAGAAAAAACAAACTTAGAAATCTCTAAAACTTCTGAAAATGATTTGGCTCTTGCCAAAATAACTCCCTCAGAAGAAATTTCAACCAACGATTATTTGTACGTCACAGCAACTACCGGACTAAGCCTTCGAGAATATGCTAATTTACAAAGCGAAAAATTGGCTGTAATGCCTTTTGGAACACGTGTAAAGGTGATTGCTTCAGAAAATAATCCAACCATGAAAGTAGGAGAGATTAAAGGAGGAATGGACGAAATTGAGTACAATCAGAAAAAGGGATTTGCCTTTAACGGTTTTCTCTCCAAGTATTTTCCACCAGAAAAAGGTATATCTGCAAAACGATATGCTGAAGAATTAAAAAATGATTTTCCTAAAATCGTTTATACGGAAACAACAGGAGGTACCGCGAGTAAACCAACAAATTCAGAATCGGTTACACTTCCGAACACTCAATGGCACGAAGCTTTTTATATGGCACAACAACTTTATAGTTTTCCGAAAGAATTTATTTTTCCTTCTTCAAAAGGAAAAGAATTTCAAATTATAAAAGAAAAAAAGTTCCAAAAAGATAATTGGATTAGTGAATTACAAATTTTTAGAAAAAACAATGCCTTCACTAAAATTGAATATGTTTACAAAAACAAGGGGTTTTTAAAAACAGTGACAATTGTAAAAGTTGGTGATGTAATGAAAATTTTAAGTACAGAAAAAGTGGAGTAATATTAATTTGGCATTAGACCGAAATCACGCAGGAATATTAATTATTTGGGATAAAATTTTTGGTGCTTTTCAATCAGAATTAGCACATGAAAAAGTTACCTACGGATTGGTAAGCAACATCAACACCTACAATCCAATTGTCATAGCATTTAAAGAATGGGCTGCCTTATTTAAAGATGCTTTTACTGGAAAAAAATCGCTTTCAAATCGTATAAAATATCTATACAAACCTCCTGGCTGGACACACGATGGTACAGGAAAACTTTCTGAAGATTTACGAGAAGAATGGTTAAAAAATCAAGCTAATTAATCTGCGAAACCCGCAAAGTATTTACCATCCCTTTTTCTTTAACTGGCATTGCTGCCAAGTTGATTAAATAATCGTTTTCTTGTACAAACCCTTTATCAAAAGCAATACGGTTTACATCTTTAACAGTTTCGTCTGTACTTACATAACGATCATAATAAAAGGATTTTACGCCCCAAAGCAAACTAAGTCTTGAAAGTATTCTTTTATTAGAAGTGAACACTAAAATATGTGCTGCTGGTCGCCAAGCAGAAATCTGAAACGCCGTATAACCACTATTCGTCAATGTACAAATGGCTTTGGCTTTAATCTCGTTTGCCATATGTGCTGCGTGATAACAAATGGATTTGGTAATATATCTTTCAGTTTTAATAGACGGTGGATTCTGAGGTACTCTTATTAAAGATGAATTTTCTACCTTACTTAATATATCCGCCATTTTTTTTATTACTTCTACAGGATATTTTCCCACGGAAGTTTCACCAGAAAGCATCACCGCATCTGCTCCGTCCATCACCGAATTAGCTACATCGTTTACCTCCGCACGAGTTGGTGTTAGTGAATCAATCATGGTTTCCATCATCTGTGTCGCTATAATCACAGGGATTCTTGCTTTTTTTGCAGTTAACACTAATTGTTTTTGAATTAATGGAACTTCTTCAGCTGGAACTTCAACTCCTAAATCACCACGTGCTACCATAATCCCATCACAATAAGCAATTATTTTTTTGATATTTGCAACTCCTTCAGGTTTTTCAATTTTCGCGATTATTGGAATTTTATAATCGCTGTGTTTTGCTATTATTTTCTGTAATTTCTTTAAGTCTTTTGCATATCTAACAAAGGAAAGTGCAATCCAATCTACTTCTAAAGAGATAGCAAAAATAGCATCTTGCTTGTCTTTTTTGGTTAATGCAGGCAATGATAACTTAGTGTTTGGGAGGTTTACTCCTTTTCTGGAATTTAATTTTCCTCCTTGAACAACTCTTGTTTTTACTACATCAACACCGTTAGTTTTTATTACCTCAAATATTAATTTCCCATCATCTACTAATATTCGTTCTCCAGCATTTACGTCTTCAGGAAAATCATCATAATTCATATAAACCCGTTCTTGAGTCCCTTCAAATTCTTCTCCGGTACAAAAATCCAATTCATCGCCATCATGAACTTCAACATCTTTTTTCATGATGCCTACCCGTAATTTCGGGCCTTGTAAATCGGCTAATATGGCTGTATGAATTCCTAGTTCATCACTTAATTCACGAATTGCGATAACGTTCTCTTTTACAATATCATAATTTGCGTGAGAAAAATTAATTCTAAAAACATTTACGCCTTCCAGAATCATATTTTTCATAATCTCTCTACTGCTAACTGCGGGACCAAGTGTCGCAACTATTTTTGTTCTTTTCTGATTAGGCATTAGTTAAATATTAAGTTGTTTTTAGATTTAATTTTATCAATATCAACATCATAAGCCGATATTACTTGTTCAATTTCGTTGATTGCAGAAATGATATTTCTGGTGGATATTTTTTCATAATCCGAATGAATTTTAAGAAAAAAATCAACCGTTTTAAATTCGTTAATCAGAAAAGTACTAATCGTTTTTTCTGAAGAAATCTCATCAAACAACCCTCCTGAACTATAAATTTTTGTCGATAATGATTTGTTTTTATTGGCGACTAAATTATATAGTAAATAATTGTACTCATCTTCAAATTCAAAAATAGGGAGCGAAACTTCCAAACCTTGATTTGAAAAATCGATATCTTTTTTTTTTCTTACTAAACGCAATGGAATTTTCTTATTCAACATATACGCCATTTTATAAGGCTCATCACTGCAATGTATTGCTATCAATGAAAACTCGTCTTGAAAATCATCATCCAAAATTAGTTTGTGAGTTGCCATTTGTTATTAAATTAATTAATTTTTGCCTTGTTTAAAGGTTTTTCAAAGTAAGAGAAAAATGTTGAAAATTCAATACATTAATTTATAAGAATTTAAATAAATTGAACTCAGGAAGCACAACGGGTTAATATAAATGTAGTTTTAAGTTTTGTGCAAACTATTCACAATTAAAAATACCCGAAGAATAAAACTGTGCTTCATGTTCAAAATAATTATCAAAATAACAAGCATTGTTAGTGCCTTCTAATAAATATAAACTCCTTAATACTCCTGCATGAAAATCCCAATAGAAAATAGAATTTAAAGCATTAAATGATTTAGAGGTGTTAGCTAATTTATTAAGTGGTTTTTTGTAATAGGCATTTATAAAATTATAATCATAATATTGGTATATGTGGATAAATTCATGAGCACCTGTTTGAAAATTATTAAAACTTGAATTTGAAAACCGAACAATATTACCTAAAGTTGTTGCGCTAACATTTGGAAGTTTATCGTCCTCTGTAGAAAAAATAATCTCTCCTGTTTGTAGTGTTCTTTTCCATTCAAATTTAGATTCTAAAGCAACCACTGTAAATAGAGCCACAGAGATAGGCATAATTCGATATTTTACCTTAAACTTATCTTTAGTATGAAACTCAATACGGTTAAAGCCAATATTAATATTCCATTGCACCCAAAAATCTCGGTTTGAGGCTGCGTTTTCTATAATAGAAGTCCCAGCTGAGTTTACCATTTTTGCCGCCCAACTATACTCCCAAGTTTTTTGTTCGAGTATTTTGCTAAGTATGTTTTTGCTTTCATATACCAAATAACCCCCAATAGCACCTTGCCACAGACCTTTAACCAACACTTTGTTCCACTTTTCATGTGGTTTTTTATTAATTAGAGCTCCTATACCACTACCAATAGACCCCAAGCCAATATTATACAAGGCAGCTTCTGTTTTGTTGTTTTGTGGAAAAACAGAGAATGGGATAATTATTAAAAATACGAAGATTAGTTTTACATTCATACTAGCTCAACAATTTATTCGCAATTAATAATATCACCTCTTGAAAAGAATCTTGCCTCATACTCAAAGAAGTTATTATAATAACAATCTCTGTTATTTTCTAATTTATATAAAGCATATATAAAAGGTTCTTGTATATCAAAATAAAATATATTATTTAATATATTAAATGTGTTTGAGTTTTTAGACCAATGAGAAAGGGGTTTATTTAAAAACGCATTAATGAAGTTATAATCATAATATTGATAAATATGAATAAGTTCATGTGTAAAAGCAGTATAGTTATTAAGGTTGTTACTATCCATAATTAATAAGTTCCCTATAGACACCCCAAGTGCCCCACCTTGTGGATGGTTAATAAGATTCTTTTTAGAAAATATTAATTCACCTGTTTGTAATGTTCTTTTAAACTCAAATTTAGTATTAAGGGCTACACCTATTGATAATACTAATGAAACAGGCATAATTCTGTATTTTACCTCAAACTTATCTTTAGTATGAAACTCAATACGGTTAAAGCCGATATTAATATGCCATACTTCCCAAAAATCTCTGTTGGAAGCTGCGTTTTCAATAATTGAGGTTCCTGCCGAGTTCACCATTTTTGCTGCCCAACTATACTCCCAAGTTTTTTGTTCGGGTATTTTGCTAAGTATATTTTTACTCTCGTATACCAAATAGCCTCCAATAGCTCCTTGCCATATTCCTTTAAGCAATACTTCACCAATTTTTTCATCTTTTTTTTTGTTAATAACTGCTCCAATACCACTACCAATTGCTCCAATACCAATATTGTAAGCCGCTATTTCGGTTCTGTTTTGTGCTTGCAAAGGATAGTAAGACAGAAATATTATTAGTAGTATGATCTTTTTCATGAATCAGATTTTTTTTAAAAATGAAAGTAATAAAAAAATAAAAATAAATGGCAAGGTCGCTTTATTGCCCCATTTTCTATAAGTAGTCTCTCCTATATTATTTTGAGTTAGTTTAAAGTAATTAAGTTCGTTATTTTTTTTATCTAAAATCTTACCATAAGGGTCTGTAATAAATGACCATCCATAATTTGAGGCTTTCAATAAAATAGTTCTGTTTTCAATAGCTCTTAATCTTACAATATTGTCATATTGTTTTAGTGCAAATGTATTATTATTCATAAATTTTTCACTAGATATTAAAAATATGTAATTAGCATTACCAATGTTGTTTGATACATAATTAGGGAAAAATGCTTCATAACAAATTAGAGGCATTATATTTAATTTTTGCACTATATTTTTTAAGTCGTCTTTAACATCAGGGCGATAAAATTTTTTGATGAAAAGAGGGTAAAATAAAGGTGGTATATATTCTGTAAAAGGAATTAGTTTTTTCTTAACTTTTTTATATAAAATAGTATCAGTGATAATTATACAAGAGTTTACTAGTGTATCTTTATTTATATAACCTGTAGAGCCAATAAATAAAGTTTTAAACCGCTTTTTATTTATTGCCTTTTTAAAATAATGATAGGCAAGTCTTGATTTCATGTTTTTACTATCAAAACCTCTAAAGGTTTGTTCGGGAATTACCAATGCAGTGTATGTTGCAGAAGAGTCTATTATACTTAATATATGATAAGCTAATTTGTCTTTTTCCCATATATTTTTATTAAACATATTATTATATGTTACGATTTTATACACTTCATTTCCTTTAGCTTTATTCTTACTTTGACTTAAAAAAGACGAAAAAAAAACAGGAATTATTAAAAGTAAAACTAAAAATAGAATTTGTTTTTTTTTCAAAATAAAACAATTAAAAAGTATATACGAAAGGCTTAAAATCCACAAAGAGCCGCCTAAAACACCACAATATTCGTACCATTGTATTAAATATACTTGATTTGAAAATAAATTTCCTAAGACTAACCACGGGAATGAAAAATTTGTATTGAAAAGAAAAGCCTCAAATAATAACCAAAGAGGTATAAAAAAAAGTGTAGTTGTTTTAAAGTATTTTTTTAAAGTGTAAAAAACAGTAAACGGGATTGTATAAATAATTAAATTCATAAAAAACCCATAAACACCATCTTCTATTTTAAACATCCAAAATAAGCCACCAAAATGCCAAAGAAATAGTAGAATTAGAATGGTAATAAAATACCTCCAAAAAGTTAAATCACTAGCTCTATTAATAATATAGAAAAAAAGGGTGAAATTGAAAATGAAGAAAAAACCAAAATAATTCCAAGCTAAAAAAGAACTACATAATAAACACAGAATAAATAGTATGTTTTTTAATAAAAAAAAGCGGTTGTTTAAAACCGCTTTTGGATAAATGCCTAATAAATTAGTCATTTATTCTTTATCAACTTTTATCTCATTTCTTACAGAAGTAACTGCAATAATTGCTGGTTCTTCCTCATTAATGCTAAATGCTCCTCTACTTACTTTAATGGTAACATAAGCATCTTGAGGGAATCTATCTATATCTTGTTGGGTAATTTGATAAGTGCCATTTCCTTCTTCTACGGCAAAACTTTCTTTTATTCTAAATTGGTTTTCCCAAGCAATAACACCGTTTTGTTGTAAAAGAGGGTCATACACTACATTAATTACAACTCCATTTGTGTTTAAATTATCTGCATTCCAATTTACAATTGCGCCAGCACTTAACTCATTTGAAGAGAAATTTACAGTAAGCTCTTGAGGGATATATAAAGAATCGGTAAGGTTTTTTTGACTGCTCATTCCAAAGTATATGTTTTTGCCAAATAAATCTTTTAGGTTGCTATCGTGCTTATGATTTACATATCTTATTTTAGAATTTTTATCGTTAAAAACCTGCAAACTTTTTTTATTATTGCCTTCTTTTTTTGATAGAGTTATTCTTCGGGTAGTTTTATCGCCAATACCTGTCCCGTTAGATTGTATTGCTATGCTACCACTAGGTTTATTGCTTTTAAAAAGAGTTCTGTATTTTAATAGAATAGTGTTTTCTTTATTTATTTCTGTATTGATATAATCGGTTTCTGTTTGACAAGAAAAAATTACTAAAGCAATACCAAATGTTATGTATGTTTTTAAAGTTTTCATTTTTTTATAAGTTTAGTTGTTAGTGCCTCTATTTTCAATAAAATCATTGGCGTTTTCAAAATCAGCAAACATGCCTCCTTTAGGGTCAGCACCACCCCAAGGATCTTTATCTTCAATTAATACACTTGGTTGCACATAAACAGGTTGGGTTACTCCATTATTCCAAGCACTCATATAATATTCATCATGTACCCAAAGTAATCTACCCGCATCGCTACCTGAACCACCGCCAGCAGCAGGGATATTAAAATTAAATGGTGCATGAGGAGCATCAAAAGTTTCATAATAAATAACCTCAATATAAAAGTCTGATTCGCTAGGTATAGTTAAATTTGCTACTGAACTACCAGTAAGTAATACTGTTTCAAAAATATAATCTGAACATTGTGGCGATGTTACTGTAATTTTGCAAAACCATTTATCTCTAACCATAAGCATTAATCCAGGAGATGTGCCACTTCTTAAATCTTCTCCAGGTATCCAACCTTGATAATTTGTTTCTCTAGCCCAGTTTGCATCATTTGGGTTAACAAAGTTAATGGCAATTTGTCTTTCAATAGTTTCTAAGTCACAATCAGGGTCCTCAACTTTATCAAAGCTAGAAAGCGTAAATGCTATACTTAAATAGCAGCAGATAAAAAAAATGCTAGTTAAAATCATTAAACTCTCTTTTTTCATAATTTAAAAATATTAAGTTGTACCTACTCTAATAAAGGCTTTTCAGTTTTCGCCTATAAGCTTATCAATAATTTGGGGAGGGAAATCGTGCCTACAAATCAATAAAAATATTTACAGAAACCACCTCCATATTTTTACTGTTTTAGTAAATAAAGTACTATATTTACGTAATATTTTACTAAGCTATAAATATGGAAGTAGGTTACAAGCTAAGACAAAAGCGTTTAAACAAAGGCTATACACAGGAATATATGTCTGAGAATCTAGGGATTTCTCAAAAAACGTATAGTAATTTTGAAAGTGGTAAAAGTGATATTTCATTGCCTGTTTTAGAGAAAGCAGCCAATATTTTAGAGATAGATTTTTTAGAATTATTACCAGAAAGAGTTACTATTAGTAATAATGAGTTTAAAGATAATAGTAGCGGTTATGTTGTAAACAACTACCCTGATAAACTAATTGTTCAATTTGAAGAGATTATTTCTTTGCTCAAAGAAAAAATAGATTATTTAGAAAGCAAATAAACTATAACATTTCACAGGGCAGAATCATACTTTCAAATTCAATATTCTGAGTAAATAGTCTTCGTTCCAGCCAGCTTCAAGTCTTTTGCTTTTCATTGATATTTTTTTAGAAGTTTCATTTTTTAATAAGTTTAAAGCTAT
>JAKITD010000064.1 GCA_021648265.1 Flavobacteriaceae bacterium
ATTCTCCATTTTTGGTGAACAATTCAATGGTGTGTGTATCGTTAGAAATTTGCTGAACTAAGTTCAAGCCTTCTACTTCACTTACGGGGTCAGTTGTGTTGTCATCGTCATCGCTTGAACAAGAAACAAAGGTTGTGACTAACAAAATTGGTAATATATATTTTAATAATTTCATTTTATTATAGTTTAGTATGAGCCATAAAACCAAGGTTTAGGCTGTTTTTTTTAATTGTTAAATATGAATTAAAGGCAAATAATTTTCAAATATTGCCGTGTATTTCTATTTCTGAATTGTGAAATACAAACAAAACTTTCTGAAATAAAAAATTTTTCAGAATTATGAGAATTAATTATGTAAGTGAAACTTGTGGAGGATGATACAGGGTGTATTCACCTAAATAGGAATATAAGTTTTGATATTTATTATCCTGTTTTTTAATATAAATTATAAATCCGAAGTCAATTTTTTCATTTTCAAGAACAAATAAGGTTATATCTTTTGTAGTAACCATTTTTAAAGGAGCCTTATCATTTGTCGTATCTTTTTTAGAAACTTCATTTAAATGACATTTCCCATTACATTTCATTTTGGGTTTGTCTATATTTATACAAAACTGCTCAATAAAATTGGGCTGATCCACATAATAATAAGCATAGGTTAATGGCACATACAACACATTCCACATCATTGCGGTGAGCAGAGTAATTGAAAATATGTGTTGAAACCTAATCATACATTTGCAAAATTATACTCTTTTTCTAATCTAAATTGTGATAAATGTCAGTTTATTCTTATTTTTTTACAGAACAAAAGGTTGTTAATAATGGAAAGTATAGATTATTTTCATATTTTTGTTAACCGCTTGGTTAATCCACTTGGTTTAACATTTTAATTATGAAAAATTTGTTTATATATTTTATCGCTTTTCTATCAATTAGCTTTAAAGCGAAACACACAACAGAGGTTTTTTCTATAACTATAAACGTTAATAATTTACGTAACTCAAAAGGTGTTGTTCAGTTTTCAATTTATAATAAAGAAGGTAGTATTCCTGATGAAAAATACAAAAATTATTACTTAATAGGAACGGCTCATATTTCTAATAAAACGGCAACTATAACTTTTGACAATTTACCTAAGGGTTGGTATGCTATAAACATTCTTCACGACGAAAATGAAAATGGTAAAATTGATAAAGGGTTTATTTTACCAAAAGAAGGTATCGGATTCTCAAACTATACCACCATCGGTCTAACAAATAGACCAAAGTTTTCTAAAGCAAAATTTGAAGTCTCTAGTAATATAAACAAAGAAATTAAGGCGATTTATTTTTAAAATTTTAATGAAAAATTACTTATACATCGTAATATATTTATTAATTTTTAATTCAACTAGTCTTGCTCAAATAAAAAAAGATAGCATCCCTAAATTAAACCTTAGTAAAATAGCTTTGGTTAATCAAACAGATAGTTATATAACTTTCCCTACAGATATTGGAAATATTGCTCCTTTAATGTTTGAAGCAAATATTAGCCCAAGTTTTATTATTAGACAACGAAAAGACTCTAGATTAATGGCTATACTAACAAGTCAGGTTATTATTAGAATGTACAATGAAGAATCCTTCCCAGTTCGTACACCAAGCTATAAGCCTCAAATATCTTTCTATTATTTAGCTGGAGATAAAAAGTCTAAATCTCAAACAACTTATTTTGGAAAAATTGCGCACCATTCTAATGGTCAAGACGGAGATTTTTATAATGAAGAGGGCAATATTAATCTATTAACTGGCAATTTTGCAACTAATTATTTTGAAATAGGTATTATTAAAACAAGACAAAACACGAAGTTAAATGCTGTAAACTCTTTTAAATCTTCCTTAGAAATACACCCAAAAAGCTGGATGTTATATGAATTACAAGGACAATATAGCGGTTTTAGATGGCATAATTCTTTTTCGGCATTTAAGCTTTCAAAAAAAGAAGCTAATAAAAATAAAAAACCTAATTTTTCAGTAAAAGTTGAAACTATGTATATGCTTGATGCTCTAAATAACTGGGACTTTATTGATATTAAAAGGTTAAATGCAAAGCTAACTTTTTATTATCACCCTAAATTTTTAGAAGAGGTTGGGCTATTTGTTCAGTTTTATCACGGAAGAGATTATTATAATATATACTTTGACGAACATTTAGGTGTAATTCGCTTTGGAATTATGACAGAAATATTAAGATTTTAATGGGTTATGAATTTAGATGATTTAACAGTTAAAAAACATGCCGGTGATTATGAATTGTTTTCTTTTTTAAAATTAGAAAACTCTCTTCAAAAATCAGGTGTTTCTAAAAAAGAAAGCGAAAGAATTATAGCTGCCATTAAGCCCCATTTATATAATGGTATAAGCACAAAAGAAATTTATAAGAAAGCTTACCAACTATTAAAGAAAAAAGATAAAATTTGTGCATCAAAATACAGTTTAAAAAGAGCTATTTTTGAATTAGGCCCAACTGGTTACCCTTTTGAAAAGCTTATTGGAGCGCTTCTAAAAGAAAAGGGATTCCAAACCCAAGTAGGTGTCATTTTACCAGGTGCTTGTGTTACTCACGAAATAGATGTTTTGGCTACTAAAGGCACGTTTTCTTACGCTATTGAATGTAAATTTCATTCAAATAGTAAAACTGTAAGTAATGTAAAAGTCCCTTTATATATTAATTCTCGCTTTTTAGATATTCAACAACAATGGAATACCAATAGTAATAAAAAAACCACTTTAAGACAAGGTTGGCTAATTACTAACACACGCTTTTCTGAGGATGCAATTAAATACGGGAAGTGTATAGGATTAACATTACTAAGCTGGGATTATCCTAAAAACAAGGGTATTAAAGATAATGTAACTAATTTTGGTCTTTACCCTATTACCGCACTTACCTCTTTAAATAAAAGAGAAAAAAAATTACTAATTGAAAACGATTTAATACTTACCAAAGATATAATTAACAATAAATCTCTTTTAAAAAGAATAGGGATAAAAAACGAAAAATTAGATACAATAATCAATGAAGCAACTAAATTATGTAACGTTTAATTGTCTTTCATAACAACACTTATTGCCTAATAAAACCTATTCTATGTAACAAAAGTAGCACAGCCGTGTATCTAAAGTTACCTTCAAATCTTATTTGTCATTGTAATTTTGCCGAAATAATTAATGACAAAAATGAAGAAACATATATTTACAATCACTTTTGGGATGTTATTATTTTCTGCCAATATTATAGCACAGGAAGTAAAGTCCATTTCAAAATCTGAAGTACTCTCGAAGGTTTTAGAAGAAAACACTTCGATTAAAATTTCGGAGCAAAAATTTTTAAAAGCTCGTGCCGAATATCGACAAACCAATTCGGTTTTTTTACCTAGTGTGAGTGCTTCCCATTCAGGAATTGCAACCACCAATCCGTTGATGGCTTTTGGTACTAAGTTAAATCAAGGGATTTTAACTCCCGAAGATTTTAACCCAGATTTGCTGAATAATCCAAATGAAGTTGCCGGATTTGCAACCAAGTTCGAAATCCAACAACCCTTAATTAACCTGGATGGTTTTTACCAACGGAAGGCTGCTAAAAACAAAATGGATGCGGTACAATTACAAACACTTCGTACCAAAGATAACCTAACTTTTGAAGTTGAAAAAGCTTATATGCAATTGCAATTGGCTTATAAAGCGGTGGAAGTTTTAGAAAAAACGGAAGAAGCAGTACTAGAAAATAAAAAAATTGCCGAAAACAGTTTTAAACAAGGCTACCTTCAACGTGCCGATGTGCTTTCGGTTGATGTTCGAGTGAGCGAAGTTCAAAATCAGTTACAATCTGCAAAGAGCAATGTGCAAAATGCTTCCGATTATCTAAAGTTTTTAATGAATGAAAAAGAAGAGGCTACGTTGATACCTTCAGATGATTTAACTGTGGTGAATATTTCAAATGCTTCTGAAGTAAATCTTTCCGAAGAACGAACCGATATTAAAGCAATGCAATTAACTACTGAAGCCTACGAGTCGCTTTACAAAGCAAATAAAATGGCATTTTTACCTCGGTTAAATGCTTTTGGAAGTTACGAATTGTACGATGAAAACATATTTCAAGGAAGTGCAAGCGGATATTTAGTAGGTGCTCAACTTAATTGGAATCTTTTTGATGGTTATAAAAACGTCGGAAAAACACAGCAAAGTAAAGCACAATACGATCAGTCAATGTTGGAATATGAACAATATGTTTCACAAAGTAACTTGGATTTAAACAAAGCTAAACGTATGGTTTCTGATGCAGAAAACAAACTAAAACTAACCAATTTAGCCTTGGAACAATCCAAAGAATCATTACGAATTAGAACCAATAGATTTAAAGAAGGATTGGAAAAAACAACCGATTTACTATTGGCAGAATCGCAATACGCTCAAAAACAATTACAATATTATCAAACCATTTTTGAATACAATTACGCATTTCAATACCTACAATTTTTAACCAAAGAATAATAAAGAATAAATAAAATGAAAAAATATATTATACTTATAGTCTTAAGCATCGTACTTATTAGTTGTGGCGGCGATGACAAAAAAGTTGCTGTAAACAACACACCTGCAATAGCTGTAAAAGTAAGCTCGGTAAATGCCGAAAACAACAGTCCGTTTTTTACTGCAAGTGGTAAAATTAAAGCCACCAATCAAATAACATTAAGTACGCGTACCAGCGGTTATGTAGATAAAATCTACGTAAAAGTTGGTGATAAAGTAAGCAAAGGGAAACTTTTACTTTCTATAAACAATACCGGTTTACAAGCAAAACGTGCACAGGTAAACGCCAATATTACCCAAGTAAAAGCAGCCTATCATATTGCTGAAAAAGATTACAACCGTTTTAAAAATTTATTTGCCGACAACTCTGCCTCTCAAAAAGAAATGGACGATATGACCGCAAATTTTGAAATCGCAAAAGCACGTTTAGAAGCAGCCAATCAAATGAAAAACGAAATAAATGCACAGTTTAAATATGTAAACATTACGGCTCCATTTAGCGGTGTTATTACTGGTAAATTTATTGAAGCAGGAGATTTAGCAAATCCTGGAATGCCTTTAATCGCTGTAGAAGCACCTTCGCATTTTGAAGTTTCTTTATCGGTTCCTGAAACTGATATTTCACAAATAAAATCAGGGATGAAAGTTGATGTATTAGTAAAATCTCTCCATCAGACCTTAAAAGGAGAAGTTACCGAAGTGAGTACTTCCGCTGTAAATACGGGAGGTCAATATTTGATTAAAGTTACTTTAGAAAAAACAGATGCGAACATATTATCGGGTATGTACACTACGGTAAAGTTTCCGAATAAAAGAAAATCGGCAACAAATTATGTGTTGATTCCGCAAGAAGTGATTGTAAAAAACGGTCAACTTAAAGGAATTTATACAATAAGTTCAACTAACACAGCCATTTTACGTTGGTTGCGTTTAGGAAAAACTTATGGGGATCAAGTAGAAGTATTATCTGGATTAAATTCCGAAGAGCAATACATTGTTTCTGCTGAAGGAAAATTGTATAACGGCGTTAAAGTTTCAATTCAATAATTATGAAAGAAGGATTAGCAGGTAAAATAGCCAAGAGCTTTATAGGCTCTAAGCTTACAGTACTTTTAATGATCGTGTTTATGGTTATTGGGGTATATAGTTCGTTTTTAATACCAAGAGAAGAAGAACCACAAATTGATGTGCCAATGGCAGATATATTTGTAGGATATCCAGGAGCAAGCCCTTCCGAAGTAGAATCGAGAGTCGTAAAACCATTAGAGAAATTAATCTCGAATATCAAAGGAGTTGAATATGTGTATTCCACTTCTATGAAGGAACAAGGAATGGTCATCGTTCAGTTTTACGTGGGCGAAGACATTGAGCGTTCCTTCGTAAAATTATACAACGAGATTAACAAACATATGGACATAATGCCCAAGGGTGTTACAATGCCATTAGTAAAAACTAGGGCGATTGACGATGTTCCTGTTTTAGGATTGACACTTTGGAGTGAAAACTACGATGATTATCAGTTAAATATGATGGCTCAAGAGCTTTCAAATGAAATTGAAAAAATAAACGATGTTTCAATTACTAAAAGAATTGGAGGTCGTGATCGTCAACTTCGCATTGTTTTAGACAAGCATAAAATGGCAGAAAGCGGGTTGGATTTCCTCTCTATTTCTGAAATGATTAAAACCCAAAACCATCAACTAAGTTCTGGGAATTTTAATAAAAATGATACCGAGTTTTTAGTACAAACGGGTGAGTTTTTAAAAACAGTAAAAGATGTTGAAAATTTAGTAGTTGGAGTTCAAGGAAATCAACCTATTTATTTAAAACAAATTGCTACAGTTTATGACGGACCAGAAATCTCAAAAAATTATGTGTCTCTTGGTTTTGGTGCTGCAAGTGCAAAATCAGAAACCTATAGAGGAGAATATCCTGCAATAACCATATCGGTAGCTAAACGAAAAGGTGCCGATGCTATGAAATTAGCAACCAAAATTTTAAATAAAGTTGATCATTTAAAGCTAAATTTAATACCAGACGATGTTCACGTAGAAGTAACCAGAAATTATGGAGAAACAGCTTCACAAAAAGTATCTGAATTATTAATACATTTATTCGGATCTATTATTGCCGTTACCTTTGTCGTAATGCTCGCAATGGGTTGGCGTGGTGGATTGGTCGTGTTTTTATCAGTTCCAATTACCTTCGCATTAACATTACTTAGTTATTATTTAATGGATTATACCTTAAACCGAATTACCCTTTTCGCATTGGTATTTGTTACGGGTATTGTCGTCGATGACTCCATTATTATAGCCGAAAATATGCACCGGCATTTTAAGATGAAACGCTTGCCCTTTAAGCAAGCGGCCTTATATGCAATTAACGAAGTAGGAAACCCAACTATTTTAGCAACATTTACAGTAATAGCCTCTGTTTTACCTATGGCTTTTGTATCTGGAATGATGGGTCCTTATATGGCACCTATGCCAATTGGAGCCTCTATTGCAATGATTTTATCGCTGTTTGTAGCCTTAACAATAACACCGTATTTAGGTTTTATTTTTCTTCGTGAAAAAGATAAAAAAGGAAGTTCAAAAAAGAAAGAATACAAACCTTTAGAAGAAACATTTATATACAGAATTTACAGTCGTTTTGAAACTCCCTTAATTGAAAAACCTGTAGTAAGATGGGTGTTTTTAGGAGGAACTTTCTTGGTGTTATTTGCAACAATGGGATTGTTTTTTACCAATTCCGTAGCAGTGAAAATGCTTCCTTTCGATAATAAAAACGAATTCCAAGTGGTTATCGATATGCCTGAAGGAACCACTTTAGAACGTACCGCAGTAGTTGCTAAAGAAATTACACAATACCTTGCCACACAAACTGAAGTGGTAGATTATCAAAGTTATGTGGGTGCTTCGGCTCCAATTACATTCAATGGTTTGGTACGTCATTACGATCTTCGCGGAGGAAGTTATATGGCCGATATCCAAGTGAATTTAACAGACAAACACGACCGTAAAGCACAAAGTCACGAGATAGCAAGTTCGGTACGACCAGAAATTCAGAAAATAGCAGCGAAATACAATGCTAATGTAAAAATTGTGGAAGTTCCGCCAGGACCTCCGGTACTTTCAACTATTGTAGCTGAGATATATGGACCAGATTACGAAACTCAAATCGATGTTGCGAATCAGCTTCAGAATATCCTAAAAAACACCGACGATGTGGTGGACGTAGATTGGATGGTAGAGGCTGATCAAATCGAATATAAATTCATTATCGATAAAGAGAAATCTATTTTATATGGTGTAACACCTCAGCAAATTGCTCATACGATGAATATGGTGCTTTCAGAAAAAGAAATCGCCAATTTATACGATGAAAATGCTGCCAAACAAGTAGGTTTAATTTTAGCTTTAGATGAATCTGAAAAGTCTTCAATTGCGGATATTACACAACTAAAAATTCTTTCAAAACAAGGAACGTTAATCACGATTGGTGATTTGGTGGACATCAAAGAAACTACTCGTGAAAAGAGTATCTTTAGAAAGAATCAAAAACGTGTTGTGTATGTAACAGCAGATATGGCAGGCGAATTAGAAAGTCCTGTGTATGCGATTTTAGGAATGACCGATAAGCTGAAAGAGATCAAACTTCCGAAAGGATACACATTAGATGAGCTTTACCTTTCACAACCTGATTACGAAGATAATTACACGGTAAAATGGGATGGAGAATGGCAAATTACATTGGAAGTATTTAGAGATTTAGGAATGGCTTTTTTAGTCGCAATTATTTTTATTTACATTCTAATTGTAGGGTGGTTTCAAAGCTTTAAAGCACCTCTAGTTATGATGGTGGCGATACCGCTTTCCTTAATAGGAATTATTTTAGGACACTGGATGATGGATGCCTTTTTTACCGCAACATCGTTTATTGGGATGATTGCCCTGGCAGGTATAATGGTAAGGAATTCGGTCTTATTGATTGATTTTATCAACTTACGTTTAGCGGAAGGAGTTCCGTTGAAAAAAGCAGTAATTGAAGCAGGCGCCGTTAGAACAACCCCTATTTTATTAACAGCAGGAACGGTTGTAATTGGAGCTTTTGTGATATTATTTGACCCTATTTTCCAAGGATTAGCCATCTCATTAATGGGAGGAACCATCGTATCGACCGTACTTACTTTATTGGTAGTGCCCTTGGTATATTATTTAATTGAAAGAAAGAATTATAATTAATAACTAAATATGTCATTCAGAGCGAAGCGAAGAATCTTATCTTACTTTGAGATTCTTCAGTCGTTACTCCTTCTGAATGACAAAAAACACAAACACATGAAACTAGTAATAATAACCGCAGTAGAAGAGTATCACAACGATATTCTTCAATTATTTAAAGAATCTGGTATCAATAATTTTAGTGAATCTGGAATTGATGGCTATAAAAACATCCCAGCTGTATTAACGGGATCTAATTGGTTTGCTGCCAATAAAGGAGCAACAAACTCCATCCTATTGTTTTCATTTAATACCGAGGAAAAAATTGAAAAGCTTTTTGACCTCATCAAAGAATACAATAGCAATTTGGAAACCAATAATCCGATAAGAGCGATTATGTTACCTATTGAAAAACACATTTAAAAAGATAAACGACCGCTGTCGCTTAAAGACGTATGATGTATGACTCGTGTCAATGCAACAGTTAACAATTTAAAAAAAACAATATTATGATTAATAGATTTATTAAAGCAATTGCAGGAACCTTTATAATAATTAGTGCATTATTAGCCATGTATGTAAACATCAATTGGCTATGGTTTACCATATTTGTTGGAGCCAACTTATTACAATCTTCTTTTACCAAATGGTGTTTGATGGAAGATATTTTAAAGAAATTTGGGGTTAAGGATTCTGAAGGGGATAGTTGTTGTTAATAAACTATTTTTTTTATTTTTCATTTTAAATTCATTCCCACAAAGTTTACGCTTATAAACGGTTTTAAAATAAATAGGAAAAACCATAAACAAGAATGAGATTATTATGGATACAATCCCTTTTCTTCCTTTCATAGACTTGAATCCTGTATATAAATCTTTCGATTCACATTTAGGGCATTTAATAACTTGACCTTGTTCATCAGTAGATTTTGAAGTATTGATTAATTCTAAAATTTCATTTGCTTTATCAAAATCGGATTCATTAACTTTTAACTTAATACCTCCAACGGTAATATTATATAATGGATAAAGAGACACTATGTTTTCATCAAAAATATAACAAGTAATTCCTTCACTTTCTAGTTTTGATTTTAGTAAGTGAGTATCAATTGAATTATCAAAAGTCATTATTGTTATTAATCCCATATTGTTTTTTTATGAAAGAATATTCTAATGTAAAATAGAAATAACAAATAAGCAATAATTTAGCTCGCTACCCTAGAATTTAGTGCAAAATTTAAATTTATAAACAAGAGATTCAAAAGGAGAAATGAAACGGCTCGTTTAGATTTTTATTTAATATTAAGCATTATCCACTCGCCACCCCACGAAGATTTTGGGCATAAAAAAAGGTAAACAAGTGTTTACCTTTTTTTGCCCCAAATCTACCATGAACTTAACCTACTTATGCTATGGTATGAGTCAAATATAAACTTAAAATTGAATATAGAAGCAAGTTTTTTCCTACTTTTAGATGAACTTAATCAAATACTCGTTAAAACACACACTAAAAGATAAAGTGTGCTAAATTTTAACATTACACATAGGAATATACTACCATAAAATGACAAAAACTTCCAATTAAAACGAAGATATGAAAAATTATATGATTAAATTTCAGCTTATTAATGCTGTATAATACGGCGCCGACAGTATAGGATATTCCTCCCCAAACCAACCATAATAATCCTTCTGATGCTAAATTTGCTATTAAAGGTTTAATAGCAAATACAATCATCCAACCCATTAACACATATGCTATGGTAGAAGCTTTTTCGTATTTTCCTGTATAAAAAAGTTTTAAGATAATTCCTGTAATGGCAATTCCCCAAGAGATTCCGAATAAAACCCAACCCAAAGTTCCGTTTAGGGTAACTAAGGTAAATGGCGTATAACTTCCTGCAATCAAAACATAAATAGAAGCGTGATCAAAAATATTTAATCGCTTTCGGATAATTGGATCTTTTGCATTATGAAAAACGGTAGAAGCAGTGTATAAAACAATCATACTAACCCCAAAAATACTGAAACTTACAATTCGCCAAGGACTTCCGTCTATGGATGCTTTTACAACCAATAAAACCAGGGCAGCGATGCTTAATAGCAATCCCAATCCGTGTGAATAAACATTGAGTTTTTCTTCTAAAGGTTCGTAAGATTTAGGTGCTTTTTTAGGCTTCATTTAAAGAAGTGATTTCTTTAAGAACGTTTTTTAATTCCGTTTCTTTTTGAGTTCCTATTAAAAATTTAGAACCGTTCTTCAATTCGATTGCTAAACCTATTTTTCCTTTGATGTTATAGACCGTTCCGTAGGGAGTCCAAAGTCGAATGCCCCAACCACCAACAAAACCATAATTAACGACTTTTGCTTCTGAAATGTCCTTCCATTTTACTTTTTTTGAAGCTAAAGGATAGAAAGTAAAACTAATTTCTTCGGAAGTAATTTTCGTTTTTAATTGAAGGAAATAAAAGAAAGCGATTAACAAATAAATAAATACAGAAAACACCATCAATCCAACATCTGACATTGGTTTTGAACCAAATTCTTCGTCAATAATTAGTTGTTTGTAAATTCCAATGACAGGAATCATCCCAATACCAATCATCAAAACCCACAACCACCATTGTGTAAATTTTTGTGTTTCTTTGAAAAGTGTTTTCATGGTAACTAATGGTTTAGACCTAACAGCTTTCAAAACCTGTTAGGCTTTTAATAAGCTCGTTCGGGATTTCCTTCTACAAAATTAATATAGGCTTTGTTCACTACACGATTTCCTCCGGGAGTAGGATAGTCACCCGTAAAATACCAATCGCCAAGATTTTCTGGACAGGCTTTATGTAAATCGTCCACCGATTGAAAAATCACTTTCACTTCGGAAGTAATACTTTCATCACTAATTATTTCTGCTACTTTATCCGAAATTTCTTCATCTGTAAATGGAGCGTATAATTCTTTTACGTGATTGATTTGTTTGGTATCACATTCGCCCTGTTGTGCCTTACATTTTTTGTAAATAGTATCTATAATATTTTCGGTTCCGCGATCTTTATGTAGTCCTAATGCTGCTTGAAATGCAACTAATCCTTCCAATCGAGCCATATCAATACCATAACAATCTGGATATCGAATTTGAGGAGCCGAAGAAACCACCACAATTTGTTTCGGGTTTAATCGGTCTAACATTTTAAGAATACTTTTCTTTAAAGTAGTACCCCTAACAATACTATCGTCAATTATCACCAAATTATCTGTGGGCTTTACAACTCCATAAGTTACATCATAAACGTGAGCCACTAAGTCATCACGACTACTATCTTCGGTAATAAAAGTTCGAAGTTTTACATCTTTAATAGCAATTTTTTCAGTTCTAATTTTATGAGAAAGAATTTCCTGAAGTCGTTCGTTAGTCAAGCCTTCTTTTTCTTCAAGAATGGTATCGTTTTTTTGCTTGTTCAGTTCATCTTGCGCGGCTTCTAACATTCCGTAGAAAGAAGTTTCCGCTGTATTTGGGATAAATGAAAACACCGTATTTTCAGTATCGTGATTGATGGCCTTTAATACTTTAGGCATCAGTAATCTCCCTAGTTTTTTTCGTTCTTGATATATTTCAGCATCACTTCCGCGAGAAAAATAAATACGCTCAAACGAGCAAGATTTCTTTTCTAAAGGTTCTAGGATTTTGGCGATTTTTATATAGCCATCTTTCCGAAGTAAAAGCGCATGACCAGGATCTAATTCTTTCACCTCCTCAAAAGGAACATTAAAAACGGTCTGAATCGCAGGTCTTTCTGAAGCAACTACAACTACCTCATCATCTTTATAGTAAAATGCAGGTCTAATCCCAGCTGGATCTCTTAAAACAAAAGCATCTCCGTGCCCCAATAAACCAGCCATCGCATAGCCACCATCCCAATCTCTAGAAGCTTTCCGAAGAATTTTTGCTAAGTTTAAATTTTCGACTATATAAGGAGAAGCTTCAATTTTTGAAAGTCCAAGTTTCTTAGATTTTTTGTATAATTTACTAACTGCGTCGTCTAAAAAATGCCCAATTTTTTCCATTACCGTAATGGTGTCGGCTTTTTCTTTAGGGTGCATTCCGAGTTTTATCAGATTGTCAAATAATTGCGTGGTGTTGGTCATATTAAAATTACCAGCAATAATCAAATTACGATGCATCCAGTTATTTTGACGTAAAAACGGATGAACGTGTTCTACACTATTTCCGCCAAAAGTTCCGTAACGAACGTGCCCTAACATCAATTCTCCTAAATAAGGAATGTTCTTTTTTTGAGCAGCAACATTATCTTTAAATTCAGGATGATTGGTAATTTCATCGTTAATCCGATTATTAATCTGTGCAAAAATATCTTGAATGGGTTGTTGCGCATTCGACCGAACTCTACTTATATAACGCTCTCCCGGATCTACATTAAGTTTAATACTTGCAAAACCAGCACCATCTTGACCACGGTTATGCTGTTTTTCCATCATTAAATACATTTTATTAATTCCGTAGAAAGCAGTTCCGTATTTTTCTTTGTAGAAATCTAATGGTTTTAGAAGTCTTACCAATGCAATTCCACATTCGTGTTTTAACGCGTCACTCATAATAATGTAAAAATATGTTATAAAAAAAGCCCTGCAAAACAGGGCGTAAAATATTTAATCTAAATCAAATTGTGTTAAGCTTTTAAACTGAAGGATTCGCTGAAACAACTCCTCCTTGCCTAAATCAATCATCCGTTCGGTTCCAAATTTCTCCACACAAAAGGAAGCCAATGCTGAACCGTAAATAATTGCTTTTTTAAGGTTTTCAAAACTATAGTCTCCGGTTTTTGCAAGATAACCTGCAAATCCACCTGCAAAAGTATCTCCTGCTCCTGTGGGATCAAATACTTCTTTTAAAGGTAGTGCTGGCGCATAAAATATTTCGTCTTGATGAAATAATAAAGCTCCGTGTTCTCCTTTTTTAATCACTACATATTTTGGTCCCATCGTCATAATCTTTTTGGCAGCTACTACTAAAGAATATTCTCCTGTTAGTTGTCTTGCTTCCTCGTCATTAATGGTAATCACATCTACTTTTGCAATTACTTTCATTAAATCGTCCAAAGCACTGTCCATCCAAAAATTCATGGTATCCAAAATTACCATTGCTGGTTTTTCGTTCATTTGCTCGATGACACCTAATTGAACTATTGGGTGAAGATTACCTAACATTACTACTTTGGCATCTTTGTAATTTTCTGGTACCACTGGATTAAAATCGGCAAGAACATTTAGCTCGGTAGCTAAAGTATCTCTTGTATTCATATCATGGTTGTATCTTCCGCTCCAGAAAAATGTTTTTCCATCTTCCACGACTTCAAGGCTAGAAACATCTAGTCCTCTGTTGGCTAGCATATCAATATATTCTTTTGGGAAATCACCTCCAACAACAGAAACAATTGCTCCATCAACTTCAAATTGTGAAGCAGCTAAACCAATAAAGGTTGCGGCACCACCAAGAATTTTATCTGTTTTTCCGAAAGGGGTTTCAATAGCGTCAAATGCAACGGTACCAACTATAACAAGCTTACTCATATATTAAGTTTAAATGAAAGGGCAAAGATAGGGTTTTGGACTGTGATTAAACAAAAATATATTCGTAGAAATTACTTGCAATTTTCGTTGTAAAACGTAACGATATCTTCTAAATGTTTTCGCTTATAATCTTTATTTTTAATTTTTGTCACTAAAGAATTACAATCACTAAATATTTTTAGTGCATTGGTTTTAAATTTTCCGTAAGCGATGTTATTTCCTTTTATATATTTTGCTATAGATTGCCCATCTTTTAAAACATAAAAACTAGTATTTGTATTTGTACTTGGTGCTCCCATACCAGTAGGCGCCCCCATACTGGTTTGAGTCCTAAGATATAAGGAGGCTTTTCCACTAATAACTTCGGTCATTAAATCGCTTTTAGTTTTGGAGTATTTAATGTATTTTTCAGTGAAATTATGTCGATCTTTTTTTCCTGTGGAAACTATTTTATCTAATTGTGAAAGTGCTACCGTCTTTTTATCACCATCCATAGTTTTAAACTTAATCTCTTTAATTTTTAAAGCGGTTTTTTCGGAATACGATTTTGTAGTATATGTTTTTCCATTTTTAGTGGTAATGGTATAGACTTGGCTTTTGTTGTTGCTTAAATTAACTCCCGCAATTCCAAATTGAGCTTTTGTTTGAAAAGAGAAAAGGATAATTAAAGCAAATAGTAAATTTTTCATAGTTAATCTGTTTTGTTCTAATAGTTAATGTTGATTATTTTCTTCCAAAATCTGCAGGAATTTCTCCCCAAGCTTTGGTTTCCCATTTTATAATGACGGTTTTAAAGGTATTGTTTTTTAGCCAATATTCTGCACGAGTTACTAGCTCAAAAACTTTTTTGTTTTTTGCAGATGGTTTCAATTTGGTATTGCATTTTTTTCGTTTTACCCAGCCCATTGCAATCC
>JAKITD010000110.1 GCA_021648265.1 Flavobacteriaceae bacterium
GCTTTAAACTTATTAAAAAATGAAACTTCTAAAAAAATATCAATGAAAAGCAAAAGACTTGAAGCTGGCTGGAACGAAGACTATTTACTCAGAATATTGAATTTGAAAGTATGATTCTGCCCTGATGATATACTTACGTTATGCAGCATATTAAAAAAAAATGTTAACTTCGACAAAATAATTTAAACAAAATAGATTGATTAAGTATTTAAAATACCTGCTTTCCTTTCTTCTGATTTTCGGTCTGACGGTTAACGAGTGTTCTACATATTCGGGGATAAGTTCTTCAAAATACATTCAAGTCTCATACATTAATAGTAAAAAAGAATTTAGACACAAGCACTCGGAATTGTTTGCTTATACAGAAAAAGTCCTTTTTGAAAATGTATTTTCAATTGTATTAATTACATATCACAATTTAAGAAAGGCTTATAGTAATAAAACTCTAACTGTTTTAAAATTACGAATTGAGCTCTACCAAAATATAAATTCAATACTTGCCCAGCGCATATTTTTAAAAAAAATAAACACTTCTAATAACCAATATTCAAGTTTATACATAGCATAGAAAAGGTTTCTTTTCTATACTAATATGCACATTAGTGCATAAAATGATAAAACAAATGTCTAATCATTTATCATTACTAAAATGTATAAACAAAAGAATAAAACCCATTTGGAGAAATCCAAGCATTTCGCCCAACCAATATTAATTTACCTTAGAATACTCAAAGAGAGCTTTAGTTTTGCAATTAATGCACTTATAAACAATAAGTTGCGTTCCTTTTTATCACTTTTGGGTGTTACCATCGGTATTTTCTCAATTATAGCGGTTCTAGCAGGTGTAGATAGTTTAAAGCAAGAGATTGAAGGAAGTCTTAGTGGCATTGATAAAAATACAATCATTGTAATGAGGTTTCCATTTAGTACAACAAACATTCCTCGTTGGAAATGGCAGCAATTTCCAGATGTAACTTATGATGAATATCGAAGTATAAAACGAAATACCCCTAATCTTGAAGCGGCTACTTTTGTGATGCAAGTTCCACTTAAGGTAATTAAGAATGATTATGCTTCAGTATCTAATGTAAATATAGCATCCATTACCTATGAATATGGAGACATAGAAGAACTTCAGATAGCACACGGTCGTTTCTTTTCTGAATATGAATCAGATAGAGGCTCTACTCTTCTCGTTATTGGAGATGAAATCGCAAATTCATTATTTGGTTCTGCTGAGAAAGCAATCGGTGGAAAAGCGAGGTTGTATGGTCGGAAATTTACCGTAATTGGAGTGCTAAAGAAACAAGGAGCAGTATTGGGAGATTATTCAAAGGACAACTTTGTTTTGATATTGACAAACTTTGCAAGAAGAATTTACGGAGATAATAATCGTACAACATTTCCCCGCATTATTATTAAACCTAAGAAAGGGATAGATATGGCTGAATTCAGTGCTATTCTTACACAACGATTTCGCTTAATGCGTGGTTTGAAACCAGATAATGTAGATACTTTCTTTGTTAATCAAATGAAGGGATTTACAAATGTGATAGATAATATAACCAGTGTTTTAAACAAAATAGGATTAATAATTAGCGGCTTTTCATTATTGGTCGGAGGCTTTGGAATAGCCAACATTATGTTTGTGAGTGTAAAAGAAAGAACCAATCTTATCGGAATACAGAAATCCCTTGGAGCTAAGAGTAGTTTTATATTGTTTCAATATTTATTTGAAGCAGTTATTCTTGCAGTTATTGGTGGGTTGATTGGTATAATCCTAGTGTTTTTATTTTTCAGATTGGCTTCCCAATTTACTGGAGATTTCGAATTTATACTATCGCCTACAAATATGTTGATTGGGTCGGTAGTTTCCTTAGTCATAGGATTGATTGCTGGCATTCTTCCTGCGATTTCTGCATCACGCTTGAACCCTGTGGAGGCGATTCGAAAGGGAATGTAATATCGAGGAACCCACAGAACTATTTTACAGTAATTTGTTCAATATTAGCCTACATAATCAAATGATAAAAAAAAAGAATAAAACCCACTTGGAGAAATTTAAGCATTTTTCCCATTGGGTAAAAATAAAAATTATTTTAATCATAACCGCTTTTATGCTTGGAATGTCTAATGCAATGTATGATGAAGATAAAATGATTAATAGAAATCAAAATTATACCGAACAAGAACAGAAAAAGGATTAAAATAAACACGTTGCACAACATCGTGTAGTGTTCATAACTGCCGAATTTCCTATCGGAAATTCAAGCCTATTAGGTGTCTTTGGTTTTTAAACGGAAAGGTACCTGCACTTTCTCATTACGAAACATTATACGTACCGTTGATAAAGCAAGTCCCTATTCAGGTGAACTATATATATAATAAACTCAAGTTTCGCACCCCTTATTTAGGGGATTTCAGCGATAATAAATAGCATAAAAACCAAGGCTAAGCCTTGGTTTTACTGTATCTTTAAGCTGTTAGACACAAAGTACAGAACATGCTACAACACGAAGATATTGCGAAAATTGAAGAAATAAAA
>JAKITD010000111.1 GCA_021648265.1 Flavobacteriaceae bacterium
GGTGATGTTGCTGCTTTTTCAGATGGTGCACAAGGTTATTCGATTGGTGATGTTGATGGAAACTACATTCTTGAATTTGACCCTGTAGATTTAACAGGATATACTGGAGCAACATTAGGTATTGATTATTTTATTAACACTACTAGCTACGAAGGTGATGGTACTGAAAATGCTTCGGGATCAGATCTTATTCATATTTATGTAAGAGACCTAACCAACGGCACCGAAATTGACGTAATAAATACATTAGGAATTAATATTAGTGTACTAACTCTAGGTATTTGGCTAAATAGTACAATAAGTCTTCCAGACGACATTACAGCTCAATTGGTTGTTAAAGTTAGAACCAATGCTGGTCCTGAAACTTTATATCTTGATAATATTGTAATAGACGGTATTTTATCAAACAATGACGTCCAATCCAACGCTTTTTCAATTTACCCAAACCCAGCGAATGACTACATTAACATTACTTCGCAAATAAGTGGTGATAAAAATGTTGCGATTTACGACATCTTAGGAAAACAAGTAATCAACACAATTACTTCTGAAAGAATTAATATTTCGGCTCTTACAAGCGGGATTTACATTGTTAAAATCACACAAAACGGAGTTTCTAGCACTAAAAAATTAGTAGTTAGATAATCTAAATTTCATGTAATTTTGAAAAACTTCTGTTAACCGCAGAAGCTTTTTTTTGTCTATTTTTATCCTGTGAAACGAGCAAGTTAATCCCGAAGCATCGGGATCATACACAATATAATGATTAACCCGCCTGCTGGCGTGGCAGGTAGCGAACAGCATATGTTTGTCCCGATAGCTATCGGGATAACAAATAGTACAGATGTATGAAATTAACCGAGAACATATTTACAATAACTTCTTCTGAAAAATTTGAAACGATTGCTGTTGAAGTATTTCAGTATCAATATAAAAACGTAAAAGTATATCGAGAGTTTTGCGATTTGTTAAATGTAATTCCATCTGAAATTAAAAGAATTGAAGATATCCCTTTTCTTCCCATTCAATTTTTTAAAAGTCATCAAATTTTAGCTAAAAACCTTTCTTCTGAAATCATTTTCACTAGTAGTGGCACTACCGGAAGCATCACAAGTAAACATTATGTTTCAGATTTACAATTATATAAAAAGAGTTTTACGGAAGCCTTTAAAATTCAATTCGAAAATATTGAAGACTATACTATTCTTGCCCTGCTTCCGTCCTATTTAGAACGCGAAGGATCTTCCTTGGTTTATATGGTAGATGAACTTATTAAACAAAGTAAGAATCCCAACAGCGGGTTTTATTTGAATAACACTTCCGCATTAATTGAAAAATTAGATTTTTTAGAAAAGACAAATCAGAAAACCATCTTATTAGGTGTTTCTTATGCACTTTTAGATTTAATTGAAGTGAAACGATTTCGGTTAAAAAACACCATCATCATGGAAACTGGCGGAATGAAGGGTCGCAGAAAAGAAATGATTAAAGAGGAACTACACACAATATTAAAACAAGGTTTTGGAGTTTCAAAAATATATAGCGAATATGGTATGACAGAATTATTATCTCAAGCCTACTCCAAAGGAAACGGTATTTTTACTTGTCCGCCATGGATGAAAATTCTTACTCGTGATACCGAAGATTCACTTTCTATAATAAAAAATAAAACAGGCGGAATTAACGTAATAGATCTCGCCAATATTTATTCCTGCTCATTTATAGCGACCCAAGATTTAGGAAAAGTATATACTAACGGAAGTTTTGAGGTTATTGGCAGATTTGACGACAGCGATATTCGAGGTTGTAATTTGATGGTTTTTTAATCATTTACACCGTAACTCTAAGTTAAAACTAAAGGTTTACTAAACTTTAAAAGCTTAGTAAACCTCAAGTAAAGAGGGTTTTTTAAATCACCTTCAAAATAAAGTAATTCTTTTTACCACGTTGCAATAACACAAATTGATTATTGATTAAATCGGAAGTTGAAACCAAATATCCTTCCTTCACTTTCTCTTTATTTACCGAAATAGAATTTTCTTTTAAAGCTCTTCTTACTTCTCCATTCGATTTTAAAAAGCCTGTTTTTTCTGCCAAAGCACCAATGATATCTAATCCGTTTTCAATTTCAGCTTTTGAAATTTCAGCTTGAGGAACGCCTTCAAACACCGCTAAAAATGTTTCGGAATCTAAACTTTTTAAATCTTCCGAAGTTGATTTTCCAAACAACATATTAGATGCCTTAATAGCTTTGTCTAAGGCATCTTTGCTATGAACTGTAACGGTAACTTCTTCTGCCAAACGTTTTTGCAATAAACGCTGATGCGGTGCTTCTTTATGTGTTTCGACCAAAGCATCAATAGTTTCTTTATCTAAAAAAGTGAATATTTTAATGTATTTTTCAGCATCTTCATCGCTAGTGTTCATCCAATATTGGTAAAATTTATAAGGAGAAGTTCTTTTAGCATCTAACCAAATATTTCCGCCTTCACTTTTACCGAATTTGCTGCCATCACTTTTGGTGATTAACGGACAAGTAAGTGC
>JAKITD010000065.1 GCA_021648265.1 Flavobacteriaceae bacterium
TTGGACTCATAGTAGAAGACATAAAAATGCTTTTAATATAAATTCCTTTTGATGATTGAGGTTTCAATTTTACAAGGGTTGTTAATAATTCTTTTGCGTTTCCTTCAATCTTGTCTGCATCAAAAGATGCTTTTCCGATTGCGGCGTGAACAATACCAGTTTTTTCAACTTTAAAGTCAATTTTACCAGCTTTCACATCCGAAACAGCTTTAGCAACGTCCATCGTTACCGTACCAGTTTTTGGGTTAGGCATTAATCCACGGGGTCCTAAAATTCGTCCTAGTGGTCCTAATTTACCCATTACACTTGGCATGGTTACAATAACGTCAACATCTGTCCATCCTCCTTTAATTTTTTCGAGGTACTCGTCTAAACCAACGTAATCCGCTCCAGCTTCTTTAGCTTCCGCTTCTTTATCTGGAGTAACTAATGCAAGTACTTTAACGTCTTTACCTGTACCGTGTGGTAAGGTTACAACGCCACGTACCATTTGATTAGCTTTTCGTGGATCTACATTTAATCGCACTGCAATATCTACAGATGCATCAAAATTTGCATTGGTGATTTCTTTTACTAAAGCAGCTGCATCAGTTAATGAATAGACCTTGTTAGGCTCTATTTTAGCTTGAGCTTCCTTTTGTTTTTTTGTTAATCTTGCCATTTTATAGATTCTTTTTTCGGATTAAGAAGGAGCATTTCCTCCTTTTACATTAATTCCCATTGATCTCGCTGTTCCTGCAACCATTTTCATAGCCGACTCAATACTAAATGCATTTAAATCAGGCATTTTGTCTTCAGCAATTGCACGAACTTGATCCCAGGTAATTTTTGCTACTTTCTTCACGTGTGGCTCGCCAGATCCTTTTTTAATCTTAGCAGCTTCAAGAATCTGTACAGCAGCTGGAGGAGTTTTAATAACAAAATCAAATGATTTGTCTTTATATACTGTAATCGCAACTGGCAATATTTTTCCTTGCTTATCTTGGGTTCTTGCATTAAATTGCTTACAGAACTCCATAATATTCACACCGGCAGCACCTAAAGCGGGTCCAACTGGTGGTGATGGGTTAGCAGCTCCACCTCGAACTTGTAACTTTACTACTTTATCTACTTCTTTTGCCATTTTCTAGTTTTTAATATTTTTGGTTTCTCTTCGGTGGAAGCCCAAGAATAACCTATTTATAGCGTGTAACAATTAAACTTTCTCTACTTGCATAAAACTTAATTCTAATGGTGTTTTTCTTCCGAAAATTTTTACCATTACTTCAAGTTTACGCTTTTCTTCAAATATTTTTTCTACTGTACCATTAAATCCATTAAAAGGACCATCAATTACCTTGATAGTCTCTCCTATAGTATAAGGAATATTAACACTTTCATCTTGTACAGATAACTCATCTACTTTACCTAACAATCTATTCACTTCAGATTGTCTAAGCGGCACAGGATCTCCTCCTTTTACTTCGCCTAAAAATCCAATAACTCCGTTTACAGATTTAATGATATGTGGAATTTCTCCAGTTAAATTCGCTTGAACCATAATATAACCAGGAATAAATACTCGTTCCTTGCTTATTTTTTTTCCATTACGAATTTGAATCACCTTCTCGGTAGGAACTAATATTTGTTCAATATCTTTCTGAAGACTTAATCTTTTTATCTCAGATTCGATATATTCCTTTATCTTGTTTTCCTTTCCACTTACAGAACGGACTACATACCACTTTTTTTCACTTTTAACTTCAGACATCTTTAAATATTAAGATTTAATCCATTCAAAGTATTGACTAATAACGCCACTAAATACAGTGTCAATTCCAAAAACAATTAAAGCTAACACTACTGAAAATGCTGCAACAATAACTGTCAAGCGCTGTGCTTCAGGCCAAGGAGTCCAAGTAACATGGTTCTTAAGTTCGTTATATGATTCTTTGATGTAGTTTATCATTTTAAAATTGTTTTATTATTTCTAAAAAATCACTTTACAAGTAATTTCAATCTTTGCACGGGTTGAGAGACTCGAACTCACGACACCTGGTTTTGGAGACCAGTGCTCTACCAACTGAGCTAAACCCGTTTACCTGGGTATTTAAAAACGTTACCCGTTTTATAAAAGTCAAGGCATCCCGAAAATAGGGACACCTTAAAAACTTTTTACTTGTATTATTTAGTCTAAAATTTCAGTAACTTGACCAGCACCTACTGTTCTACCACCCTCACGGATTGCAAAACGAAGACCTACATTCATTGCAATTGCTTGAAGCAATTCAACGTGAATTGTTAAGTTATCACCAGGCATTACCATTTCAACTCCATCAGGTAACATTATTGTTCCCGTTACATCTGTTGTACGAACGTAAAACTGTGGACGGTAGTTATTATGAAATGGAGTATGACGTCCACCTTCTTCTTTTTTAAGGATATAAACTTCTGCTTTGAATTTAGCATGTGGAGTTACAGAACCTTGTTCGCAGATTACCATTCCTCTTCTAATATCTTCTTTAGCAATACCTCTTAATAATATACCTGCATTATCTCCAGCTTCACCTCTATCTAGGATTTGACGGAACATTTCGATACCTGTAACAGTAGAAGTTAACTTTTCAGCTCCCATACCAATAATATCTACAGAATCTCCTGTGTTTGCAATACCAGTTTCAATACGACCCGTTGCTACAGTTCCACGACCTGTAATTGAAAATACATCTTCAATAGGCATTAAGAAAGGTTTATCTATTTCACGTAATGGTTCTTCAATCCAAGTATCTACAGCTTCCATTAATTCTAAAACTGTGTCAACCCATTTTTGTTCTCCATTAAGAGCACCAAGAGCAGAACCAGCGATTACTGGACCATTATCTCCATCATATTCGTAAAAACTTAGTAATTCTCTTACTTCCATTTCTACTAATTCGATTAATTCTTCATCATCAACCATATCCACTTTATTCATGAATACAACAATACGAGGAATACCTACCTGACGACCTAAAAGTATATGCTCACGAGTTTGTGGCATTGGACCGTCTGTTGCAGCAACTACAAGAATAGCACCGTCCATTTGAGCAGCACCAGTTACCATATTCTTTACGTAATCCGCGTGACCTGGACAGTCAACGTGAGCGTAATGACGATTAGCTGTAGCATATTCAACGTGTGAAGAGTTAATTGTTATACCTCTTTCTTTTTCTTCTGGAGCATTATCAATTTGATCAAAAGATATTGCTTTCGAGTGACCTGCATCTGACAATACTTTTGTAATTGCAGCAGTTAAAGTTGTTTTTCCGTGATCTACGTGTCCAATTGTACCAACATTTAAATGTGGTTTCGACCGATCGTAAGTTTCTTTTGCCATTTTGTATTTATTTAATCTTAGTTATATATTAATATTCAATTATATACTTTACTATTTGAGCCAATGTTGGGATTTGAACCCAAGACCTCTTCCTTACCAAGGAAACGCTCTACCCCTGAGCTACACCGGCGTAAAGTGTTTTAATTTCCGCACTATATAAAGTAAGGAAAAATCTGCCTTCGCAGGAAAACTTAGAGTACAAATGAAAATTTATAATAATAAATCACTACACTTTACCCTAAACACAAAAACATCGTCCCTACAAAGAACAACGTTGTTATGTTTTTTTTTAGAGCGGGAGACCAGGTTCGAACTGGCGACATTCAGCTTGGAAGGCTGACGCTCTACCAACTGAGCTACTCCCGCTTTATATCTGATTTTGACATCAGAAAAACATTTCAGTACTTAGATATTATTTTAGGCTTCCTCACATAAAACTATGTGGGGAGAGCAGGATTCGAACCTGCGAAGACGTAGTCAGCAGATTTACAGTCTGCCCTCGTTGGCCGCTTGAGTATCTCCCCGTAAATAAATATCTATTTTAAAGAACTTTTGAACTAAAATTTACATTGTAAATTACATTCAATATTACCATTTCAATTGAGCCGATGGAGGGACTCGAACCCACGACCTGCTGATTACAAATCAGCTGCTCTAGCCAGCTGAGCTACATCGGCTTTCGGCCTGCTTTTTAACATAAAAAAGCCCGCTATTTCTAACGGACTGCAAATGTAAATAAATTATTTACTTCTAAAAAACTTTTTTAGGAAATATTTTCAATAATATCCTATCTTTATTTTTATTCTATTTTTAGATCTTAATTTTAAAGCATTTACCAACACTTTTATCATTAAAAAAATTTATTTTGAATTCCTAGGGTGCGATTCTTTGTACACTTGTTTCAGTTTTGCAATACTATTATTTGCGTAAATTTGGGTGGACACTAAACTAGAATGCCCCAACAACTCTTTTACAGCTTTTATATCTGCTCCTTCATTTAAAAGATGGGTCGCAAAAGAATGTCGTAATATGTGTGGACTTTTCTTTACTTTCTCTGAAGCTAATCCAAAATAAGAATTGATTACTCGATATACTAATATCTCATATATCTCAACTCCTTTGATTGTTAAAAATAAAAACTCTGAATCTTTTATTTCTTTTAACAAATCTCGCTCCCTTATATATAGGTGTAATGTTTTTACTACAGATGGCAATAAAGGTATGATTCGTTCTTTGTTTCTTTTTCCTAAAACTTTAATTGTTTTTTGAGAAAAAGAAACATCATTCTGTTTTATACTTATTAGTTCTGCTCGTCTTATTCCTGTGGAATAAAAAAGTTCAACAATTAATTTATTTCGAATTCCTTCAAAACCCTCTTCTTCTTCCAACAATTTTAAAACATCCTTTATTTCTCTTTCTGAAAATGGAACCTGTAGCTTTTTTGAAGTTTTTAAAACTTTGTGTTTTGCTAAAGGGCTTACTTCAATTTCTTCAATTTTTAAAAGGTACTTATAATAGGTACGTAAGGAAGATATTTTACGATTGATACTTTTATTTGAAATACCCGAATCTACCAATTTCACAATCCAACTTCTAATGATGGAGTAATTAACGGAAGCAATTTCTGTATATCCAAATTCATCTGAAGCGAATTTTAAAAAACTTTCTAAATCTTTTTTATATGCCGTAACTGTGTGAGAAGAATAATTTCTTTCTAATTCTAAGTAATCTATAAAGGGAGTAAAAGACATAAAAAAGAACTCTTAAAAAGTAAAAAAATAATTACAAGGAAATGTTTTTTATGATTAACAAAATTTATCAAGAGATTTCTGTCTTCACAGAAATGCATAAAGAAAATAAAAGGCATAAAAAAAAGTCCGTTAAAAAGTAAAATTACTAATTTCAACGGACTTATTATGTTATAAGTATCTAAAATTATTTAGAAATCTCTGCCTTCGCAAAAATACACTAAACTTCTTCCTGATCTCTTAAGTTTTGTATGTATTGAGCTTTCTGAATCTGCTTTCTTCTTTTTACTGAAGGCTTTGTGAATTGTTTTCTTTCACGTAACTGATTCTTAGTTCCTGTACGGTCAAACTTACGTTTAAAACGTTTCAGTGCTCTATCGATATTTTCTCCTTCTTTAATTGGTATTATTAACATAGTCTCTTAACCTCCTCTCTTTTGGACGGCAAATATAGAAATAATTCTGAATTATAAATTCAGAAATCAGAATTATTTTTACTGTTTAAATAAAGTAGCTCTTTTTGTTAAATCTTGAATTAGCTTGTCTTCTTCTTCACTCTCTAACAATACGTTATAATTTTTCCAGAATTGCTTATTATAAGTTCTTGGCGAAAAAATATCATCAGACCAAGGTTTTTGTAAAGCTTCTTCTATAAGTTCAGGCTCGTCTATGATTTCAGTAAATAATATTTCTTGAGTGGTATAGTAATATTGTTCTTCTTTTTCAGAATTTAAAGATTTCTCAGTTGTCTTTCTATCTGAAGAACGATCACCGATTTTCACTAACTTAGGTGTTTCATAATAAACGTAATTGGGATACATCTTTCCATTGTACTCCATATACGTAACAATAAGTTTGTGATTTATTTTGGAATTAAATAATGATTTACTTCTTCTTTTTTGCGCATCTGAAGCAGCTACCAACTCATATTCAATTTTCTTAAATGCGTAATTATCCCAGTAAATATATAGCCAACCATTTGCTTCATAACCTTCATTATAAATATTCTTAGTATTTAAACCTACAAAATCTTTACTTTTTGAGATTTGTATTTTATAAAGCTTTCTTCCATCATCCACCAAAACGGTATCAAGTTTAAATTGATGTTTATCCAACATTCTATCACCAAACAAAGCTTGTTCTATATTTGAATTTCGGAGTAAATTTAAACGCCCTTTAAAGAGGTGTTCTAAACCGTTAATCCGTTCATCATTCCATCGAATTGCTTTTACTAAGGAAGATGTTTTTATCGTATCTCTAAGAATATTCTTAGATTTAATATTGAAATTTTTAGTATTGTATTTTAAATAGGAATAATACGCAAACACACTATCTACCTCTCTTAAATCGTAGCTTTTTCTGAGTTCATCTACGTTAATTTTTAGATTATCTTCAGCTCCAGAAGCATAGCTGGAATCATAGAGTGTAATTGCGCTTTCAATAAGCCATTTGTACTGTTTTTTATTGCGTTCTTTATGACGAACAAAGCCTTTTTGCAAAAAGGGATTAGCTGGTAAATTGTCTTCTAATTCTTCCATTGCACGCAGTACAATATCGTTGCCTGTTGTTGGGCGTGGATTTGCAATAAGGATTACTTCATCTAAAGAAGCTACATCTTCATCCATAAAAACATCCTCCGAATTATCAAAATCGCTAACCAATGTTTTTACACTTTTATAACCTATGGAAGAAATTACCAAAGTATCGTTTGCATATCTTCCAGGAACAATTAAAACAAATTTTCCGTCGGTATTACTTATAGTACCTATAGTGGTATTTTTAATATAAATACTTGCACTTTCAATTGGGAGATACGTCATAAAATCTGAGATCTTACTTTTAATCTCTATTTCGGATTGTGCAAAATTTACCCCACTATAAAGTAGTATTGAAATACTGAAAACAAATTTCATTAAACTATTTCTCATTTTTTTTATAACATTAAGTTGCAGGTTTATAATCCTTCCCATCAATAATCATCTTCGAAATAATTTCTTTCAATATTTCTGAAGTACCGCCACCAATAGGCCCTAACCTACTATCACGCAACATACGTGCCAAAGGATAATCTTCCATATAACCATAACCTCCTAATAACTGAAGGCATTGATAAATTACTTCATCTGCCATTTTGGTTGCCGTCAATTTAGCCATTGTTGCTTCCTTTACTACATATTCACCATCATTTAATCGCTTTACAGTATTATAGTTGAACACTTTACAGACTTCAATATCGCTTGCCATTTGAGCTACATTATGACGTAAGACTTGAAAAGTAGAAATACTCTTTCCAAAGGCTTCTCTTTCCTTCATATATTGTATAGCATATTCCAATGCAAATTCTGCTCTTGCGTGTGCGTTCACAGCCATTACCAAGCGTTCTAATGCAAAATGCTGCATAATATATGGGAAGCCCATATTTTCTTCTCCCATTAAATTGGAAGCAGGAATAGTTACATTATCAAAAGCAATCTCGGCAGTATCACTTGCTCGCCACCCTAGTTTATCTAATTTGGTAGAAGAAATCCCAGGAGTATCTCTATCTATAACAAAGATTGAAATTCCTTTTCCTGCTTTTTCAGGTGCTGTTTTTGCGGCAACTACCAAATAATCACTATAAATACCATTGGTAATAAACGTTTTTGAACCATTTATTACATACGAATCTCCTTGTTTAACAGCAGTAGTTCGCATTCCAGAAACATCTGAACCTCCAAAAGGTTCTGTTATACAAAGACAACCAATTTTTTCTCCTGCGATACTTGGTGCTAAATATTTTTCTTTTATTTCGTGACTTCCTTCTTTATTTAAATGTGTCATAGCTAAATAAGCATGTGCCCACATATTGGCAGCAAATCCTCCTGAATTTATTTTCTGAAGTTCTTCTAAAAAAACTACCGTATAAAATAAATCTAAGTTTAAACCTCCATATTCTTCAGGGGAATTTAATCCGAAGAATCCCATCTCACCCATTTTGGTCCAAATAAAACGTTCTACGGTTCCAGTTTTTTCCCATTTATCTATATGTGGTACTACTTCTTTTTGTAAAAAATCGTGTAAACTTTTTCTAAACAATTCGTGCTCTTCTGTAAAATACATACTTTTCAATTTAGTTTTATCGATTAATACAAACAAAAACAAGATTGTTTTTTATTATTAATCAAGGGTCAAATATAGCTGAATTCCCTTTAACTTTCTTTGGCTAATTCCGTCTATTTTTTCTAATTCTGAAAAGTCATTTATTTGTCCACGTAGGGTTCTAAACTCCCATATCTTTTTTGCTAACTCGAAAGAGATTCCTGGTATCGTTGCAATATCTGAAGCAGAAACTTCATTTAAATTCATCTTTACAATTACTTTGGGTGTTTTTACGGTGAATTCGTTTAAAGTTCTTTTTACCACTTCTGGGTTTAATCCATATACATTATACAATTGTGAATCGTTTGAAAACTCACCTAATTTTTGACGATACGTAATTATTCGTTTACTTAAAGCTTCTCCTATTCCACTTACCTGTTTTAATTGTTCTTGAGTAGCTTTATTAAGGTCAATTTTTTGTTGAAACGATTTTTCTTTAAAACCTTTATTTTTATAATATTTCTTTTTTGGCTTCGGATTGGTAACCCAATCTGGGAATTTAAAAAACGGACTTATTTCAGCTAACAATGAATCTGAAACTTTGGTTACTTTCTGAAAATCTTTAATAGAATTAACCCATTGATCTTTATCTCTAAAGTGCTTCAGTCGATCTATTTCTTCGGAAGACATCCCTAAAGTATAGCCTTTAAAATCGGTGATGAAATTTGGATTGAAGGGATATGTTTTCGGTTTACGAGTCGCTATTTCAGCAGTACGAAGTGAATCTAGTTCTTTTTGAATGGCAATGACTTCAGAAGAATTGGCATTAAGAATATTTTCTTCTGAAAAATCAACAAAATAATTCACGCAAAACAAACCAACAATGAGGAGTATTAAAAACAAAATCCCATTTCGTTGCGATCTATTGAACACGAAATGGGATTTAAAATTTTCCATAGAACATAGTGTTTTCTATTATTCTGGGGAGAATTTTTCGAATATTTGAATTGTTATTAAGCTTTTGCTTCTACTTCTTTAATAGCTTCTAAGTATCGTTTTAATTGTTTTTTAACCACAGGAAATAAGAAATACAATCCTATCATATTAGGGAATACCATTGCAAAAATCATTGCATCAGAGAAATCCCAGATAGATTGCATACTTGCAGCAGCTCCAATTACTACGAAAATTAAGAATAAAAATTTATAAGTTAAATCGGCAGCTTTTCCTTTTCCGAATAAAAATTTCCAAGATTGTAATCCGTAATAAGACCAAGAAATCATTGTAGAAACAGCAAATAAAACTACTGCTATTGTTAAGAACACATTAGAATAAGGAATGTATTCTGCAAATGCTTTTGATGTAATACCAGCACCTTCATACGAAACACCATCAATCATTACTGAACCTGCTCCTCCATATTCAAAAGCTCCTCCGAAGTTAAAAATAATAATTACTAAGGCTGTCATAGTACAAATTACAACCGTATCAATAAATGGTTCTAATAAAGCAACCAAACCTTCAGAAGCAGAATATTTTGTTTTTACTGCTGAATGCGCAATAGATGCAGAACCAGCACCAGCTTCGTTTGAGAAAGCTGCTCTTTTAAACCCTACTAATAATACTCCAATAAATGACCCAACACCGATTGCTGTAGGATTAAATGCTTCAGTAATAATTAAACTTATTGCATCATCAATTAAAGTAAAATTACTTAAGATAATGTATAAACAAGCTACTAAATAAAGTACTGCCATAAACGGCACTACTTTCTCGGTTACTTGAGCAATTCTTTTAATTCCTCCAATAATTATGATTCCTACTACGATTGCTAATACAATTCCAATTACTGCACCAGCACTAGAACCTTCCATTCCTAATAAATCTTTAATTACAATGGTTGCTTGGTTGGATTGAGCGGCATTACCACCACCAAAAGATCCTCCAATACAGAAAATCGCAAAGAAAACAGCTGCAATTTTACCTAATACTTTAAATCCTTTATCTTTTAATCCTTTACTTATATAGTACATTGGGCCTCCGTGAACGGTACCATCCTCATCAACATCTCTATATTCTACACCCAAAGTACATTCTACAAATTTGGTTGACATTCCTAATAGTCCACAAACAATCATCCAGAAAGTTGCCCCTGGACCACCTAGAGCAATTGCTAAGGCAACCCCTGCGATATTCCCGTTACCAACGGTTCCAGATACAGCTGTTGCTAATGCCTGAAAGTGTGTTACTTCTCCCTCCTGGCTTTCGTCTTCAATAGTACCTTTAATATCTCCATCGATTGCTAGCTCAGGATCTCCTGAAGTATGATGATCTACCTCATCGTATTTTCCTCTAACAATATTTACGGAAGTAAAAAAATATCTAATATTAGGAAAACCAAAATATAAAGTAAAGAATAATGCGCTACCCACTAATAATATTAAAACGAAAGGAGTACCAAATACAGGAAAGAAAACAACGCTTGAAATCGCATCTGAAATCGGTCTAAATGCTTCGTCAATTTTTTGATCTATTCCTTTTTCTGTTGCTTCTTGAGCAAATGTAAAAAAAGGAATTAGTAATGTTGCTAAAGAAAGTAGCCGTTTCTGCATAATTGGTTTTTTAGTTAATTGTTTGTTTAAGCGAAGCAAGAAACTAAAAATATTTCGGAATGCAAATTTTTGACAGTTAATTTATAAAATTATGTTAAACATCGTAAAGCTCTTTTAAGCTTTCAATTTGGAAAGGTCTTCCAATTAAAATTAACTTTGAACCTCTTTTTAAAACCATGTCAGCTTCAGGATTTACAATATATTCACCTTCGGGAGATTTGTAACCAATTATAGAACAACCAGTTTTCTTACGAAGATCTAAATCTTTTATTGCCATTTCTTTACCATCTGGGCAAACTTTTGCAAAAGAAACTTGCTCAATATTCATACTGTCGTCATCTCCTGAAACCGAAAGGTTATCTAAAAATTCAATTAAATCTGGAGTCACTACTAGAGAAGCCATGTGGTCTCCTCCAATTCTGTCTGGCATAATTACATTGTCTGCACCTGCTAATTTTAATTTTTTTAAGGTGGTTTCTTCCGTTGCTCGACTAATAATTTTTAATTTTTTATTCAATTGCCTTGCTGAAAGCACCACAAATAGGTTGTCGGCATCATTAGGCAATGCAGTAATTAATGTAGAAGCTTTTTCGATTCCTGCCTTTTTTAAAACCTCATCTTCATTGGCATTTCCGTGAATAAATATTACCATTTCACTATAGTGTTTCTCAACTATTACTTCGTCCTTTTCAATAACCACAAAAGGTTTTTTGTAGGCCAACAATTTATGAACCGCTTGCTGACCATTTCGTCCATAACCACACACAATTATATGATCGTGCATTTTTTTTATTCTTTTTTCCACTCTTTTTTGTATTAAATTCCCAAGATTGTTTTTACTTAATAAGTACTCACTTATAACTGTAACAGCATATCCCATAATAAATATACTTGTAACAATTAGCCCTGAAGTAAATAATTTTTCTGTTACCGATAAAGGCTCTACTTCTTTAAAACCAACAGTAGATATTGTAATTACCGTCATATAAACAGCATCGACAAGTGTAAACCCAAATGCAAATATAAATGTGAACATTCCTGTTAAAAAAACAAGTATTAAAAGTGATAATGCTATGTAAATTCTTTTCTGAAATAAAGTAATCATAAATCAAATACCGAAGTACGTTTTGTATAAAATAAATCTTTTAACCCAAGTAAAAATGCTAATGTAATATAAAATGCAAAGCCAATACCTACCGTTGCAAACGATAAATAAATAAAAAACAGTCGGACGTTTTTAGCCCTAACACCAAGTCTTTCTGCAAAGCGTGAACTTACGTAAAAGCCATGTCGTTCAAGATAATGTCGTATTGAATATACCAATTTTAGCATATTGCAAAATAATAAAATCTTTTATGAAATGTAAGTTTTATTGTATTTTGTGCACTTTAATAATATCTATTTTAAAAAGAGTACTATTTTGAATAAATTCAACTTTGTTTTCTACTTATTAGTTTTCTTAATAATGAGTTCTACCCTTTTTTCCCAAAGCCCTTGGACAAAAAACAAAGGTGAGTTTTATACCCAGTTTAGTTTTTCTACAATTCCTAGTTATAATGAAATTTTTGGAAATCCAGATTATTTTTCAAATCGGAACATTACTGATAACACCTTTCAACTTTATGGAGAATATGGCGTTTCAGACAAAACAACAATACTTTTAAATGTGCCTTATAAAAACATTACTACAAGTGATGTAATTCATCCTTTCCCACCAGATCCAGGTATTATTCCTGGAGATACAAGAAATGCTTTCGGAAATATTGAAGCAGGAATTAAACATAATTTTATTGCTAAAAAATGGTTATTAACAGGGCAATTTAATATAGAAATTAACACAAGTTCTTACGGTGATATTTCAGGAATTAGAACTGGTTACGATGCTTTTACTTTTACACCATTAATAAATTTTGGAAGGAGTTTTAATAAAAGTTACCTCCAAGGATTTACAGGATTTAACTTAAGAACTAACAATTACAGCTCTAACTTTAAAATTGGTGCCGAGGGAGGAACTAAAGTATTTAACAGAATTTGGTTAGTTGCCTTTTTAGATTTTGTTATTTCATTAAATAATGGCGACATTGAACTTCCTATCGAAAATCAGTTAAATGCTCTTTATGTTAACGATCAAGAATACACCGCTTTTGGCTTAAAACTTATTGGAGAAATCACAGCAGACTTTGGGCTTATTGCAGGTTTTGGAGGTGCTTTTTCAGGAAATAATGTCGCTAAACAAGCCGCTTTAAACTTTGGGGTTTATTATAAAATCAATACTTCAAAATAACATTTCCAACTGCACATTGCAAACATCGTTTTTTATTGCAATAATCATTTTTTAACTGAAGTAATGCTTGCGATTGCAAACTGTTTTTTGAAGAGGGTCGCAAGTAATTAAACTTTTTAATAATACTATTTTCTTCTGAAGTAATAGTTGATGCCAATTTTAATAATACTTCTGAATTGTCTTCACCTATCTCCTTTCCATAACTAAACAACAAAGGAATTATCGTATTTATCAATAGTAAATCAATGAATTTTTCAGTAAGTTTCTTTTTTCTTTTTGAAGATGCTACTCCAAAATTATAATGTGTATTCCAATATTCGCTAGCTGAAACATCAAATAATTTATAAAAATCTTCCAATGTTTTAGCTTTTACTATTTCTGAAAACAAGGAATGTTTCTGATGGTATAAACTCGCCAATTGAGAAAGTCTAATAGTCGGAAAATTTGGAGGTCGTAACCTAAAATATTTTGGAAATAAGACATTTATATTTAACAATTTATATTTATGCTTCAAGTAATTATATTCCAATTTTAGGCTTTCAAAATAAGAGTCTTCTTTATGTATTTCCAACAATCCTGCTTGCCCAAATAAAAGGGCTTCTAATTTATTAGTATCCGAACTGCATTTTTTTACAATTGAAAAACCTATAGATTGCGCCAAACTATAAAAAGATACTCCATTTACTTTTAATCCAAAATTTTTACAAAGCATTCTAAACAACAATCCTTCCCAATCATTCTTTGATGCTTTTAATTCTGTTTCAATAATTGCAGATTTGTTTTCTAATCGTTCTAGATATAGTCGTTCCAACCAATTTTCAAAAATAAAACCATCAACTTTAGCAAAATCATTTTCACAAGGAATCCATTGTTGTTGTTTTGAAGTTAGTTTTCGATAATTATCTAAAACATTCTTATCCACGATTCCTTTTAACGCTAAAGTTGGAATGACTGAATTATCTTTTCTGTAAACCTCCCCATCGTGTTCCCAAACAACATGTAAAATCACATTATCATAAGCAGCGTCTTCTTCGTGTCGATGTGCAAACCAATCGCTAGACTTGATATGTATTTCTACATTTCCAGCCCATAGTTGCTGGTTAATGGAAAGTTTCGAATTAAAAAAATCGGGACCCGCATTAAGATTATGCCCTCCTACTTTTTCAATAATAACTGAATCTCCTTCTGTAGTTTTTAAATTTTTGGTTGCAAGCTTTTGAAACTTCCATACATAATGTAGAAAATCTTCCTTCACAGTATCATATATTTACGGGGAGTCGTAAAAGGGAATGAAACAAAGTTAACGAAAAATTAGCTGAAAACACAATCTTGGTTTTAACTTTCTAACAGATATAGATAATAAGGTAGCAAAACAATTGGGAATCTTTTCAGAAAACGGAATCCCTGCTGGATTTCAAATGTTTGGTTTTGAAAGTGATACAGTTTTACCAACGGTTATTATAACCTCGCTTCTGGAAAAATTATTTTCTTAGACGAAACAGATAATTATCGGGTACGTCCTGAATCGGAGGCTTTTTTTACGGGTTTTGGACGGGATTAAATAACGTTTGGGCGTCAAGTAGGCAAAGGGATTTTCACCCTAAGCCTCTCACAGAACCGTACGTGATAGTCTCCCATCATACGGCTCTTGTTATACAAATCTACAATTTTAATCTACAAAACCAAATTGCCAATGATAAA
>JAKITD010000066.1 GCA_021648265.1 Flavobacteriaceae bacterium
TATTTCTTTTTCATTCAGATTTTGAGCCTTTGTAAAAAAAGTGAATAATAACGTTGTAACTAATATTAATTTATATTTCATATTCTTGAATTCAAGGATTTTTTTTCAAATGTTGGGTAACGATTTGAATATGGTTAGTGCTGGATAAAAATACGATAATTTTCGGGTTTAGCACTTACTTTATAGACACAAAACCAACTTTGAATTAAGCACTTTGCCAGCATTAACTATATTTTTTGTTGTACACTGTTTATATTATTTCTCTATTCATTATTTCGGGAATTATTTCTCCAATTCTTTTCAAGTTTGATTTATTTTCGATTAAATTTAATTCTTTAAGTCTGATTAAGATGCTTTGCTTAGAACAATTTAAAAGGTAAGCCACTTTTTTAATTATTTCGTTTACTTCATAATAATTATGGTCATTTACAATTAAATTTCCTTTATTAATTTTTAATCTTAATTGCGTTTTCCAAAGATTTGCAAGAATGGTTGAATGTGGCATTATTAAATTCGCAGCAAAATAATTTGCTTGCCATTCAATCCATTGTTTAGGATTTTCTAAATTTACTTTATTGAAAGATTTCATTGTATCTGAAAAAGAATTATAAAGTTGATTATTTATTGAAAGGTTGCTGTGAAGTATGAAATGTCCATATTCGTGTGCTAAAACAAATAATTCTCGAGGTGTTTTATGTATACTTTGATTTAGGTAAATTGTATTTTCATTAAAATTAATTTCTCCTAGGTTTTTTATTTTATTTGAGTATTTAACTTCAATGTTATATTCTGTTTTTAAAAAAGGAATGATGTGCTTACTTTCAATTCCATAACCACGAGTTAGGAACTCTTTACCAATTTTATTTAATTCATTTTTTGCTATTTCAGATATAGATGGTTTTGATAATTTGTCAATGCCAAAAGAAATGTTTTTTGTAGTTTCTATAAATGCTGAAAGTATGGATTTGTCAATTTGTTCTTCAACCATTAAGATACCTTTTTCCTTTAATTTTTGATTTTCAGTACCTTTAATAAATGGAATTTTATTTTTTTGATTGTTAAATTTTCTTGGTAAAATTATTTTGTGATTTTCTATATTTTGCCCAACTAAAACCATAATGCCATATGCTTCAGCAAAGTCATAAGCACCTTTTTGTAATTCTGATGCAGATATGATTATTCCTTTAAAATTATAACCAGATACTTCATCAATATCTGCTTTAAACTTTTTTACTTTTTCGGCAGGTAATCTTTCTTTATGATTTTTACATTCAATGAAATATGTCAAGGATGGTTTTTCGAAATTGGGTAATTTAAATTCAATACTTAAATCGAACTCAACTTCTCCTTTTCTTATTTTAGTTTTGTATTTCTTTTTTGTGTTTAAGGTAAGGTATTTTTTAGGTCCAAAATAACCTTTTTCGATATAAAATTTAATTATATCTACTGCATTTTTTTCAAGTATATTTCCTTTCTCTACAGTATTCATTTTTTAATAGTGTACAACGGGTTGTATAACGTTTCGTAACGGGAAAACACGCAGTGTATTTCCGAGTAAGACCAAAGATAACAAATAAGCGTGAATTTCCGATAGGAAATTCAGCCGTTATGAACGTTATACGGTGTTACCTGCAGTATTTTATAAATCTTTCCTTTCTTCAAAATAACCTTTAATAGAGATGTTATAAAAGTAAATCATACCAATACCAAAAATAAATGCACTAAAGAAGGCAAAAGGCATTATAAAACCATAAATTAAATTAGCTACAAAACCTAAAATTAAAAATGTAAAGCATCCAAATGAAACTCCATATTTCCCAGCAAGTTTTAGCTCACTTAATATTTTAGATTTAAATTCTTCACTATCCATCTTCGCATATGTTTCAGCTTTTCGTTGTGCTGAATCTTGCCATTGTTTGAATTCAGTCGAAATTTCTACTTCTCTATTTTCTGCAAATAATTTATCATATTGGTCTCTTTTTATAGGATTAATCAAAATTTCATATGCTTCATTTATTTCAATAAATTTTGAATGTGCAAAAGGACTATTATTAATATCTGGATGCCATACCATAGCTAATTTTCGATATGCTTTCTTAATATCCACCTCTTGAGCATTTCGGCTGATATTTAAAATGTTGTAATAATCTTTCATTTATATTGCAGGTAACAATCGTATCACCACTATTGCTGATATACTGATTATAGTTATTCGTTTAAAACGGTTAATATACGAATAAAATCATAGTTCCTTTATAAAAATACTTTGCTACTCCTAAGGCAATTGTTATCTTTGCAAACCTACTTTCAAAAATGAAAGTTTTATAAAATACAGTTTAAGAATATGTTCGATAATTTAAGCGAAAAATTAGATAAAGCCCTCCACATTTTAAAAGGGCAAGGAAGTATTACCGAGGTTAACGTTGCAGAGACTTTAAAAGAAGTTCGTCGTGCTTTATTAGATGCCGATGTCAACTTTAAAATTGCTAAAGATTTTACCAATCGTGTAAAAGAAAAAGCACTGGGTCAAAATGTATTAACATCCCTACAACCAGGGCAGTTAATGGTGAAATTGGTAAAAGATGAGCTAACTCAATTAATGGGTGGTGATACCGCAGGTATTAATTTAAGCGGGAATCCTTCTGTTATTTTAATGTCGGGTTTACAAGGTTCTGGTAAAACTACTTTTTCAGGAAAATTAGCGAATTATCTTAAAACAAAAAAATCTAAAAATCCATTATTGGTAGCCTGTGATGTATATCGTCCAGCTGCGATTGACCAACTTAAAGTGGTAGGTGATCAAATAGGAGTAGAGGTTTTTAGCGATGTAGGAAATAACAATCCGGTAGAAATTGCAGAAAATGCCCTTGCTTATGCAAAGCAAAACGGATTCAATGTCGTGATTGTGGATACTGCTGGTCGTTTGGCGGTAGATGAAGCGATGATGACCGAAATCGAAAATATTCACAAAGCCATCAAGCCTGAAGAAACACTATTTGTAGTGGATTCTATGACAGGTCAAGATGCAGTAAATACAGCCAAAACCTTTAACGAACGCCTTAATTTTGACGGTGTTATTCTAACCAAATTAGACGGTGATACACGTGGTGGTGCAGCAATTTCGATTAAAAGTGTTGTAAACAAACCTATCAAATTTATTGGTACGGGCGAGAAAATGGAAGCGATAGATGTGTTCCATCCTTCTCGTATGGCAGATCGTATTTTAGGAATGGGAGATGTGGTTTCTTTGGTGGAAAGAGCACAGGAACAATTTGATGAAGAGGAAGCAAGAAAACTTCAGAAGAAAATTGCTAAAAACCAATTTGGATTTGATGATTTTCTGAAACAAATTCAGCAAGTAAAGAAGATGGGGAATATGAAAGATCTTATCGGAATGATACCAGGAGCAGGAAAAGCAATGAAAGATGTAGATATAGATGATGATGCTTTTAAGGGTATTGAAGCAATTATACATTCGATGACTCCCGAAGAAAGAAGTAAACCAACACTTATCAACGCAAGTCGTAAAAAACGTATTGGTAAAGGAAGTGGAACTTCAGTACAAGAAGTAAATCAGTTGATGAAGCAATTCGATCAAATGAGCAAAATGATGAAGATGATGCAAGGTGGCGGTGGCCGTAAGATGATGCAGGCGATGAAGGGAATGCGTTAAATCAGTAGGCAGAATTCAGTCGTCAGTCAGAAATAAAAATAAAAATAAAAATAAAAATAAACAATAAATGGTACTTCTAGACGGAAAAAAAACATCCAACGATATTAAAGATGAAATAAAAGTTGCAGTAACAGCAATGAAAGAACGTGGAGAAAAAGTACCGCATTTGGCAGCCGTTTTAGTAGGAAGCGATGGTGCGAGTTTAACCTATGTAGGTTCCAAAGTTCGTGCTTGTGAGTATGTAGGGTTTGATTCTACCTTGGTGGAATTACCAGATACTACTGCAGAAGAAGAATTATTAAACACCATTAAAGGTTTGAATGAAAATGAAGATATCGACGGATTTATCGTTCAGTTGCCTTTGCCAAAACATATAGACGAGCAAAAAGTATTAATGGCTGTAAATCCTAATAAAGATGTAGATGGATTTCATCCAGAAAACTTCGGAAAAATGGCACTGGATATGGAAAGTTTTATTCCTGCTACTCCCTTCGGAATTCTTCAATTATTAGAACGTTATCAAGTTGAAACCAAAGGAAAACATACCGTAGTTATTGGAAGGAGTCATATTGTAGGAAGACCAATGAGTATATTAATGAGTCAAAAAGGACCTGCTGGAAATAGTACGGTAACCCTTACACATTCTCATACCAAAAACCTTTCAGAAATTACCAAACAAGCAGATATTATCATTGTAGCTTTAGGAGTTCCAGAATTTTTAAAAGCCGATATGGTAAAAGAAGGTGTGGTGATTATTGATGTTGGAATTAGTCGTGTGCCAGACGCTTCAAAAAAACGTGGTTACGCTATAAAAGGCGATGTTGCATTTGCTGAAGTAAGTGAAAAAGCATCGTTTATTACGCCAGTTCCTGGTGGAGTAGGACCAATGACGATTGCAATGTTACTTAAAAACACCTTGTTAGCTAGAGAACGAAATGCTTAGTCTTTCTCGTTAGGATCTACATATTCCATCTTATACATTTTCGCTACAATAAAGAAAAGTGAAATAAATATAGGACCAAAAATTAAACCAATAAATCCGAATAAAGGGATCCCTATAATTACTCCTATTAAAGTGATTAAAGGGTGCACGTCGTCCATTTTTTTAAGCACATACAAACGTATTATATTGTCTGTAGAACCCACAACTATAAAACCGTAGAGTAAAATTCCCCAAGCAGCAAAACTATCGCCACTTGCTAATGCGATTAGAAAAACAGGTAATATTCCTACCAACGTTCCAACAAAAGGAATCATAGAACCAATTATAACAATTACAAACCAAAATAACGGATTCTCAATTCCAAAAATTAAAAAGCCTATAAGAGCAATAATTCCTTGTGCTACGGCTACAATAGGGATTCCCAAAGCATTAGAGCGAACCATTTTGGCACTGTCATGAATTAATATTTTTAAATGTTTTTTATTAAATGGGACATAATCATAAATACCTGCCCGTAATTGTTTGGGCTTGGTTAGCATAAAATATAACATAAAATACATAATAGAAATAGCAATAAACAAGTTGAAGGTATTACCAATTAATACTTGTGCATTTTCACTTACCCAAGAAGTTGCTGCCGAAACATCTAATTCCTTATAAAAATCATAACCTATTTTTTCTTCTAAACTTTGAATATGGCTTTGAATGGCATTCATGAATTTTTCGGAATTATGAACTGCATTCTGCACTTTATTTGCCATCATCATTGCGATTCCTATAATGGGTAATAAAATTCCTATGAAAGATATAAACATTAAAAAAGAAACCGCTAAATTTTCATTCCAACCTTTCTTTACGAGTTTTGCCATAGATCCTTTTAGCAAAACATAAAGGGTAACAGCTCCTAGAACTCCAGATAAATAAGGAAGAAGTTCTCTGAAAATTAAAAAAGCAACAATAGCTAATCCAATAAGTATTAATAGTTGACGTATTATTTTTTTGGGTATGGTATCCATATTATCCTTTTAAATAGTTAATACTTACAGTTGCAAGTTCGTTATTTGGGAATTTTGAAAAATGTTTTTTATCGGTTTTAATTCCTAGTTCTTTGATTACTTTCTGAAAGACTTCCAATTCCAAAATAAACTGATCTGAAAAACCATGCGTTGCATCGTAAGCAGTCGCTGCGGTTAATCCTAAATTTGAAGCGGTTATTGAAGGGTTGATGGTATGTAGCTCAATTAATAGCAATCCGAATTTTTTAATATAAGGCGACCATTTTTCAAAGTGTTCTTTTAAATTTTGTTCTACTACAGAGTTGTTTAATCTTCTGCCACAACAAGCATACGCTCCTGTAGAATTACTGATTCTATCTGTATCTATTTCTGATGGTTGTGACCAAGGTCGATTATGATCTAAAAAGGTTCTTACATTTAACAAATCGCTTAATTTTATATCGTAATTTTCTAAAATATCTTTTTGTAATTGATTCGGGTTACCAATATCTCCCCAAATTACTTTTGCCCAAATATCTGCTTTCACCAAATTAGCACGTGTCACTTTTAAAGCAGCTTTGTTATAATCTACACCCACTAAAAACAACGGATATTCCTCTAACATCGTTCCTCTTTTGGTGCGTTGTTCAATCACTTCAAATAAATGAATTAAAAAGGCACCATTCCCGCAGCCCATATCTAAAATTCCTTTAGGTTGTTCTTCAATAGGTTTGTTGAAAAGTGCAATAATTATTTCATCAATTTTTTTGAAATAAGCCGAATGTGCGCCTCCAGAACCCCAAACATTCATCTCACGATCTACGTGGATTTCTACGGAATTAGGAATGGAACTACGCAACAAATTTGCATTTCCAAACATCAATTCTTCGGCACGTCTAAAAGTTGGAATATAGGAAACCGTCACACCATAAGCGGAAGCACGTCTAGCAAAAAAGAGGCCTTTTTTTGTAAATTTAAAATGATCGTTACTTTTGGTGAACCAGCCTAAATAATGAAGAAAATCTAATATTTTACTGAAACTTTCTGGATCTTCATGAAACTCTTCTGCACTAAAAGAAGCTTCCATAAAGTACTTATGAAACATTCCGTCCATACCCAAAAAAACGGTGATTGGACCCACTAAAACACCTTCGATATGTCTAGCGATTTGTTGCTGAATTTCTAATTCTAATGGGTTAGAAGAAGTTGGGTCGTATTTCTTGTTTTTATAATTGATAAAAATTCTATTAAGGATATAAAACTGATTCTTATCTAAACTTCGAGGATGAAACTCTTCCGAAACTTTCATAAAATGAACCACATCTTGGTATAAATCAATCAACTTAAAAGCGATCTCACTTTTTTCGTTTTTTGAAATGGTAACGGTGTCCTCCACATTATCAACTTGATAATCTAACCACCCCTGAGAAGCTAACATTCTTAGTCCTACGTTGAGGTATCCTTCATTTGCTTTAAATTCTGCAGCGATTTCAGAAAGTAAAAATTGCTTTTTAGTTAAGACGAAATCTAAAACCCCTTTTTTCTTTAAAAAGTAAGCGATAGGTGCAATTGCAATTCCGTCTAAATGTCTAAATAACTGTTCGCGGTATTCATTTTTTTCTTCCTTGGTGAGCATTAATCTGGATTTTAAAGAATGTTAGTTCTTGTAAAAATAGAGAAAAAAATAGAATATGTTTTTAGGTGCTGGTTTTAAACAAAAAAAACCTTCAATTAAGAAGGTTTTTAAAGTTTTGTGTTTTGAAAATTTTATTTACTCTTTTTTGTCAGTTTCCAAACTATCAATATCCCAAGACATCATCAAGTATTTAATCTTTGCTTCGTCTGGAATGTTTACAGCTTCTATGACAAAGTTTGGATTGTAACGTAAATTTTCGGGCAATTCTTTTTTGTCGATATTAATAAATAGATCATTGTCTTTTAAAAATATAACCACCGTACTTATAGTAGTTTCAATATTTGCAATTTCGTAATTGTCTTTAATAAATTTAAAGTTGCTACCTAAGTTTAACCCTTTGTCTGTTTTATAACGATTGTCAAAAAAGCGAAAATTAGAAATCAACGCATCAGGATTGTTATCGCCTCTAGGAGAAATTAATAGTAACTTCTTACCGCCTTTTTCGTAAATTTCAACTTCACCTTGGGTAGAAAATTCGTCTTGTCTAGAGTTTAATCGTACAATAGAATCGTTTGCGAAAATAGAATCTACTTGTTTAATTTTCATTCCTATCGTTAGATTTCCAACTGCTTTGTTAGAAATCAAATACGGATCTTTTTCTTCTGCACATTGAACAAATAGAAATATTGATATTAGGATAAATGCTATTTTTTTAATCATTGTTTTTGTTTTTTATTGGATGTCAAAATTACAAAAATTGAAATCTATAATTGATTATTAATTGTAAATTAAATTCAATTTTATGTAATGTGATTTTTTTTATGATATCGTTGTAGGGGCTTTTCGTGAAAAAACCCCTACAATGTTTATTTCATCATTTTCCCTAAAATACCCAAAATGCCTCTAATTACGGTGGCGCTGGTTAATACTTTAATAAAAGGATTCATTCTGGTGGATTTTCTTCTGGTGGTGGTTCTTCGTGAAGAACCTCTACGAGATGAATCCCTAAGTTCTGCCGCTTCGGTTTCTTTTCTTGCCTTTTCTCTGGTTTCTTCTTGCTCGGCGATTTCTATCTTTTCATTTAATAATTCGTAGGCACTTTCGCGATCTATCTCTTTGTTGTATTTCTTTATTAATTCAGATTCATCCAATAAATCTTTTAATTCGTCCTCTTCCAATACATCCATTCTACTCATAGGTGCTCGAAGCATTGTTGCAGCCAATGGTGTTGGAATTCCTTTTTCGTTTAAAGCCGTTACCAATGCCTCACCAATTCCTAATTTGGTAAGAATTTCTGCTGTGTCGTAATAATCTGAAAGCGGATAATTTTCTGCTGTTAATTTAATGGCTTTCCTGTCTTTTGCGGTAAAAGCACGTAAGGCGTGTTGGATTTTTAACCCCAACTGACTCAACACCGCATCTGGCACATCGCTGGGGTTTTGAGTAACAAAATAAAGACCGACACCTTTCGAACGAATCAGTTTTACAATGCTTTCTATTTGGTTGAGTAATGCTTTACTAGCTTCGTTAAAAATTAAATGAGCTTCGTCTATAAATATGACCAATTCTGGTCTTCCACTATCACCTTGTTCTGGAAAAGTAGAATATATTTCAGCCAACAATGATAACATAAAAGTAGAGAAAAGCTGAGGTCGATCTTGAATATCGGTCAATCTCACGATGTTGATGTAACCCATTCCGTTTTCGTCTATTCGAAGTAAATCATCTGTATCAAACGATTTTTCACCAAAAAACAAATCACCTCCTTGTTGTTCTAATGCAACTACTTTTCTTAAAATCGCTCCAGTAGAGGAGGAGGAAATTCGACCGTATTCTTCGGCTAATTCCTTTTTGCCTTCGTTGGTGGCGTATTGTAATACTTTTTTAAAATCTTTTAAATCTAATAAGGGAAGTTTATTGTCGTCACAGTATTTGAATAATACGGAAATAATTCCTCCTTGTGTTTCAGAAACATCTAAAATTCTTGAAAGTAATACAGGTCCAAATTCACTAACGGTAGCTCTTAGCCGAACACCACCTTGTTTTGAAAGCGATAAAATCTCTACAGGAAATTGTTTAGCTTCAAATGGAATTCCGATTTTTTCGTGACGTTCATCAATTTTTGGGTGCCCAGGACTTGGTTGTGCGATTCCGCTTAAATCCCCTTTCATATCCATTAATAATACAGGGATTCCTTTTTCTGAAAGATTTTCAGCCAATACCTGAAGCGTTTTTGTTTTTCCAGTTCCAGTTGCTCCCGCAATTAACCCGTGACGGTTTAAGGTTTTTAAAGGAATTTTTACAAAAGCATCGGTAATGGTTTCACCCTCTAACATAGCTGCGCCGAGGGTTATAAAATCTCCTTTGGTTTTATTTCCTTCTGTGATATGATCGAAAAAAGCTTGTTTGTCTGCCATCTTGAAATTTTTGTTAAAAATAGTGATTGTCTTTTGAAGTTCAGAAATATAATAAATAAAAATATGAATTGAATAAATTTCAGAAACAATCATTTATCTACCTTTGCCTCGATGCAAGAAGAAATTAAAAAATTAGTAGCAAAAGGAGAAATGCTTCCTTTAATGGAAGAGTTTTACACCATTCAAGGCGAAGGATTCCATAAAGGAACGGCAGCCTATTTTGTAAGAATAGGTGGTTGTGATGTGGGTTGTCATTGGTGTGATGTAAAGGAAAGTTGGAATGCAGATTTACATCCGCCAACAAAAACAGAAATCATTGCTAATAATGCTTCTAGTTATTCTAATACTGTGGTAGTAACTGGAGGAGAGCCTTTAACTTGGAATATGAATCCGTTAACTTCCTTGTTTAAAGAAAAAGGAATGCAGGTTCATATTGAAACTTCTGGAGCGTATGATTTAACGGGGTCTTGGGATTGGATTTGCTTATCGCCTAAAAAAATAAAACTTCCGAAAGAGGAAATTTATAAAGTAGCTGATGAATTGAAGATGATTATCAATAGCAAATCAGATTTTAAGTTTGCCGAAGAACAAGCAGCAAAAGTAAATGAAGACTGTATTTTATATCTACAGCCAGAATGGAGCAAACGAGAAAAAATGATTCCGTTAATGGTAGATTATGTAATGAAAAATCCAAAATGGAAGGTTTCATTGCAGACTCATAAGTATTTGAATATTCCGTAATTTTAACAACACGTATCTTTCGATATGGTTTTCCAAAAAAAAAAAATGGAAATCACTCAAGGCACTTAAATTTAGTTTATTGACCGGTTTGATATTTTATAGAGATTTGTTGAAATGCAATTAAAGATCAAAATAAAAATCCCAAATTCCAATTTGTTACAGTTGGAATTTGGGATTTTAAAATTTGTAATTTACAACTCGATTGTAGAGCGTCCCGATTGTTCGGGAGAAACAACCTAATTTAATTAATAATTAGCCTTTACAAAAGGAATAGCTAATCTTACTTTGTCCCAACCTAAATGCATAATTACTCCTTTGTTTCCGTCATCAGCTAAAGCAATAGAAAACGCTTCTAAAGATTCATTAGCTGTTTTTACAGGAACTTTAATTCTAGCAACATCTTTGTTTTCTTTATAGTAATAAGACCCCCAGGTGTTTAAATCAGAATTAATAATGATAGTCCATTCGCTTGCTCCTGGAATAGTTAAAAGTGAATAAGTTCCAGCTTTTAATGTTTTGCCGTTTAATAAATAATCGGTGTATAGTACCAATTCTACAGTTTCATTAGCACCTGTTCTCCAAACTTTTCCGTTAGGAGCTAATTTGTTTATTGACCGACCTTTAAGTTGAGGTCTGCTGTAAATAATTTTCATTTCCTTTTTAGCATCTTTATAGCTTGTAGGGTAAGCAGCAATGTCTAAAGGACTTTTGTCTAAGTCACTAAATTCTTGAGCAGTCATATTGGTAGAAAGTACCATTAAAAATGCAAATGCGATTGTTGTAATAGTTGTAATTTTTTTCATTGTTTTTAGATTTTTGTTAATTGTTAAAAATAGCTTTCAGAAAATAGAATTTTTGAAATGTTTTGTTAAAGTTAATAAGATGAATATGAAACCTTAGTGCGATAAATAAATGAATCTTTACAAATATTCCTTTTTTAGAAGAAAATTAAAAAATAGCACTGAAAATAAATGGAATTTCGGCTTCATAATTTAACTTCTAAGAGGCTTTTTGAATATTTTTATTTTACTGAAATTTAAAAACTTTCAATATTCATTTTAAAGTGATTTAAAGCTAATTTAAGCCACTCTAAAGTAATTAACAATTTTTGATAAAATGCGATTTTAGCTATTAAAAAAGTATAAAATAAAATAGGATAAATTGTATATTTGAGAAGATTGAAAAGTGATGAATTCATTGTTTTTCAGCAATAAAATTTAAAATTAATAACAACTATATGAGCGAAGAACAGAAAAAAGAAAGCTATGGTGCCGATAGTATTCAGGCATTAGAAGGAATGGAGCATGTGCGTATGCGACCGTCAATGTATATTGGTGATGTTGGTGTGCGTGGACTGCATCATTTGGTGTATGAAGTGGTGGATAACTCTATCGATGAGGCAATGGGAGGTCATTGTGATACCATTGATGTAGTTATAAATGAAGATAATTCAGTTTCAGTAACAGATAACGGTCGTGGTATTCCGGTAGATATACATAAAAAAGAAGGTGTTTCTGCTTTAGAAGTAGTAATGACCAAAATTGGTGCTGGTGGTAAATTCGATAAAGATTCTTATAAAGTTTCTGGTGGTTTGCACGGTGTGGGTGTTTCAGTAGTAAACGCACTTTCTATTCATTTAAGAGCCACGGTTCACAGAGACGGTAAGATTTGGGAACAAGAATATGAAAGAGGTAAAACAATGTATCCTGCTAAGCCTATTGGTGAAACAGATTTTAGGGGTACTATTATAACCTTTAGACCTGACGAAGAAATATTTAAACAAACTATTGAGTTTAGTTATGAAACCCTTGCCAATAGAATGCGAGAATTATCTTTCCTGAATAAAGGAATTATAATTACTATTATAGATAAACGAAATAAAGACGAAAAAGGAGAATTTATTTCAGATACTTTTCAAAGTACAGAAGGACTTAAAGAATTTATTCGCTTTTTAGATGAAACTCGTGAACCTGTAATAGGTAATGTAATTCATATGGAAGGAGAAAAAAATGGTATTCCTGTTGAAGTTGCTATGATATACAATACTTCATATAATGAAAATTTACATTCTTACGTAAATAATATTAATACCCACGAAGGAGGAACACATCTTTCTGGATTTAGAAGAGGCTTAACTCATACGCTTAAAAAATATGCCGATGCCTCTGGTATGTTAAGTAAGTTGAAGTTTGATATTGCTGGTGATGATTTCCGTGAAGGATTAACAGCAATTATTTCAGTAAAAGTATCTGAACCTCAATTTGAAGGGCAAACTAAAACAAAACTTGGTAACAGAGAAGTTTCTTCTGCCGTAAGTCAATCGGTTTCCGAAATGTTAGAGAATTACCTAGAGGAAAATCCTAACGATGCTAAAATCATTGTTCAAAAAGTAATACTTGCTGCTCAAGCTAGGCATGCTGCCAATAAAGCTCGAGATATGGTACAGCGTAAAACTGTGATGAGTATTGGAGGATTACCTGGTAAATTAAGTGACTGTTCAGAGCAAGATCCTGCTTTATGCGAAGTGTTTCTTGTAGAGGGAGATTCGGCAGGTGGTACTGCTAAACAAGGTCGAGACAGAATGTTTCAAGCCATTTTACCTTTACGTGGTAAAATACTTAATGTTGAAAAAGCAATGCAACATAAGGTTTTTGAAAATGAAGAGATTCGAAATATATTCACAGCCCTAGGAGTAACTATTGGTACCGAAGAAGATAGTAAGGCACTAAATATAGAAAAACTACGATACCATAAAGTAGTGATTATGTGTGATGCCGATGTAGATGGTAGTCATATTGAAACTTTAATTCTTACTTTTTTCTTTCGATATATGAAAGAATTAATTGAAAATGGTCATATTTATATAGCAACTCCACCATTATATTTGGTTAGAAGAGGGGCAAAAAAACAGTATGCTTGGAGTGATGAAGAGCGGGATGAAATTCAAAAAGAATTTGGAGATGGGTGTAAAATACAACGTTATAAAGGACTTGGAGAAATGAATGCTGAGCAACTATGGGATACAACCATGAGACCATCTACTAGAACACTACGTCAAATATTTATTGACAATGGTGCAGAAGCAGATAGAGTATTCTCTATGTTAATGGGAGACGAAGTACCTCCACGTAGAGAATTTATTGAAAAAAATGCAGTGTATGCAAATATTGATTCATAACAAGATAAATTTATTTTGGTACAACAAAACACTCAATTTGAGTGTTTTGTTGTTTGTAACTATTGCTAATTCGACTAATTATGATAAGAAACACGTTATTTTTGATGACCCTAATATTACCTATATTAATTTCTTGTGAAGAAAAACAAGGAGAAATACCTAAAAAGCCATCTGTAAAATATTCTGTTATCCAAAAAGATTCCATCATTGATGAAGTCATGAAAGTTGCTGCTAAAACAACCCTTAATTCACAAAGAAGAAGAGATGTTTTAGATTCTGCAATAACAATACATTCTACTATTGCTTATTTCTATCAGCAAAGATCTATGCCTTTGTACAAGCAGGATAAAGATGAGTTAGGTTTGCCGTTTTTAGAAAAAGCAGCCGAACTAAACCCTGAAAAATACTTAGACTATATGGCGTTTATGAAATGTATATTTTCAAAAAACTATAAAGAGGCTATCATAGATTTTGAGAAGTATTTAGATTTGTATGGTGATGGTTATGTGATGGATCATACTTATTATTTTTATATCGGAATAAGCTACTTACAACTTAACCAATTTGAAAAAGCAAAATCATTTCTAGAAAAAAGCACACATCAAGCTGAAAAGGAAAGTGGGAGAGAATGGATTCATTATTTAGACTTAATGTATTTAGGAATAGCAAACATGGAATTAGCGAATTACGAAATAGCGATTTCTAATTTTGATGAGTCCTTATTACAATATGAAAATTTTAGCGATGTAAAATATTACAAAGCTATTTGTTTGTATGCACTTGGTAAAAACGAAGAAGGAGGTATAGTAATACTAGAGGCTAGGAATGATTTTTTGAACGGAAATACTATTAATGAAGATAATGTATTTTATGAACGGTATCCATATCAGATAAGAAAAAGTTGGTTTGGATTGCATTAATGATTTTAAACTTAATTTCAACAAAAGTCCACTTAGTATTTTTATTAAATGGACTTTATGTTTTTAAGCTTTTCATAACAAATTTTCTATGAGATAATCGTACTTTTGCAAGAGCTATCAAACAGGTAGTTTTAACAAATTTATTCATTAAAATTTAAATAAAAAAAACGATGAAAGTAACAGTTGTTGGAGCAGGTGCAGTAGGTGCAAGTTGTGCTGAATACATTGCTATAAAAGATTTTGCAAGCGAGGTAGTAATCTTAGATA
>JAKITD010000067.1 GCA_021648265.1 Flavobacteriaceae bacterium
TATATATGTAATTATTAACAATAAACAATTTGTTTATGTTCCTTATAGTCAAAACCCTGATGTTAACGGGTATTTCGAGGTGCTTTCGGATGGGAAAACAATAAGTTTATATAAAAAATATAATAAAGAATTTAGAGAAGGTAAAAAATCTATAAATACAATGACAACTAATATTCCCGCAACTTATCAATCTAAAGAAATTATTTATCTAACAAATAACGATCGTGAGTTTACTGAATTACCTAATTCTAAAAACGGAAAAATAAAATCTTTTAAAAGTCATCATAAACAACTAAAACAATATATTAAAGAAAACAAGTTACATATAAATAAAGAGAAGCATTTAATAAAGCTTATTAGTTATTATAACACTTTATAGTTTTTTTTTTTATTAAATTGCACAAAACAAAATATTTATCATGAAAAATCTTATCAAATTAACCATTTTATTAGTTGCTGTATTAATTGTTGACTCTCCAAAAATTAATGCCCAAAACTACTATATGGCTAGGCAGATTACGAACACTGCACTATCGTTAGATCAATTTATTACAAGGTTTGACAATGGTGTTGACTTAAATGATGTTAAAAGTTATAAGGGAACTCCATATAATACACCTAATTATTTAATTGGTAACATCTATGAGAATTCAACACTATTAGCAAACGATGTTGCACTAAGATACAACGCTGTCTCAGATGAAATAGAAGTAAAAGAATCTATAACCACACCAGATGAAGAAGCCAAAGTACTAACTAAATCAATAGATATTTATGTAAAAATAAATGGCGATATATTTATTTTTGCTCCTTATCAAGGAGGTGTTGAAGGAGGAGGATATTTTCAAGTGCTATTTGAAGGAACTCAATATAGTTTTTATAAAAAAATAATCAAGAAATTTACTCCTGCAAAAAAAGCATCTACTTCTATAACTACTGATACTCCCGCAATGTTTCAAGACAAACCAGTTTATTATATTGTTACTAAGAAGGGTAGGTACTACGAATTTCCTTCCTCAAAAAGCAAAAAAATTAAAGTTTTCGGCGAACAAAAAGATGCTATTAAAAAATATGTAAAAGAAAAAGGGCTAGATTTAAATAAAGAAAAAGACCTTAAAAAAGCTGTTATTTATTTTGACAAAATAGAAGGTTCTAAACTATAACAAAAATATTTTTTTATTATTAAAGGGTTAGATTTATATCTAGCCCTTTTTGTTTTCCAGTTGTTTTAAATAATAAGAAGGGTACAGTCCAAATTTTTTGTAAAACGCCTTGGAAAATGATTCTGCATTTTTGAAACCACATTCGTTAGCAATTGCTTTAATAGTATACTTTCTAAATTTAGAGTCTTCCTTAAGTTTTATTACAGAATAATCAACCCTTAAGTCATTAATATACTGAGAAAAGTTTTTGTCTTTTTTTAGATTTATTACTTTAGATAAATAGGTTGAATTTGTCTTGAATTTTTTTGACAATTCATTTAAAGATATATTTTGCGATAGGAATTTATTTTTACTTTCAAAAACAATTAACTTGCTTAATATTTCTTCAATAATATTTATTGGCAATCCTAAATCTTCTTCACTTAATGTTTTATTTTCTTTATTGCTTTTAATTTCTAATTGATTCTCTAAAACTTCAAACCTTTTCTTAAACAACTGTTGCCTCTTAAAGTAATAAAGAGTAATAAATATACTAATTGTAAAAAATGACAAACTTACCCAAGTGATAGCTTTTGTGTTACTATTCTTAGTGTTTAGTTCTTCTATTAAGGCTTCTTTTTCTTCAAGTAGTTTTGGAATATGGTAATCTTGTTCCGTTTTTTCTTTAATATAAATACTTTTAGCTTCTATAATTTTTCTAACCTGAATTAATTTATACAAATATTTTAATTGGTTTTCTTTATCACCAACATTTTGATAATAGGTAGCTAATTTATCATACACAACAGGTAATTCTGGTTGCAAAACATGACGTTTTTCATAAATTGAATCAATCTTTTTAAAATACTTTATTCCTTCTTTTGTATTTCCTTGATTATAAAATATACTTCCTAAATAATAGAAATAGTAGGGCAAGTATTTTTTATTATAAACCTCTCTAATTTTATCTCCTTTCCTTAAACTATCTAAAGCAGCCTTATAATTTTGTTTTTTATATAATGCACTTCCTGATCTTGACACAAAAGCATAATAGGTTACCGTATCTTTACGTTTAATTGCTTCTACTATACCTTTTTTGAAATAGAAAAGAGCCGAATCAGGTTTATTAAGCCTAACATAACATTTACCTAAACCTTCTAAAGAATATAAATAATGCTGATTAAACACTTCCGAATTGTTATTATTAACCAATAATTTATAGGTTAATAATTCAGAGTCTAGTGCTTTTCTGTAGTTCCCCCAAAGGGTATTTATTGCATTTATTTGATAAAGCGCAGTTAATTGTTGATCTATATTATCTTTATCTTTTGCGCTTTGATATCCTAATATGGCATTTTTTAAACTTTTTTCATATTCATCATTATCGTATAAATAAAGGGATTTAAATATATAACCCTCGGCAGGAAAGTTTTTATGTGTACTGTTTTTTGAAAAAATAATCGTGGTATCTAAATAACTTAAAGCCTTTCTTTTTTCTGAAACAAAGGCTATTTTAGAAAAACCTCTTGCGATTTTTGTACTATCATTATCATTTTTTGCTTTTTCTAAATAAACTTCAGCAATTTTTAAAGCACTAATGGTGTCTAATGAATACAAATCATATAATTCTATTAAAGACTCATAAGATGTGTTTAACAAGGAATCCTTTTTAAAATTTTGTGAATTAACGTCTATGGTAAAAAGCATAATAATTATAAAAGCATATTTTAATATTATCCTCATTCTTTTAAGTTATTAATACAATTGTATTTGTTGTTATTTAAAAATGTAATTTATAGTTTTTCTTTTAAAGTGCCACACAACTCATGTCGTAATTTATAAATTTCGACCCCTATTTAATAAATCACGACAGCAGGAACTTGTATATAATAGTTTTCCTATCTATTTTTATACTGAAAATGAAAAGGAGGAAACCGAAAATCCATTTTAGAGTAGGTGAATTTTAAATAAAAAACTATGAAAAAATTTGTATTAATCTTGGCTTTAGTTTTAGTTGGAAATAGTATTGAGATTTATGCTCAATACACTGTTGCAATGGCAGGTGGCACCAGAGAATCAATAAACAGAATTTATCAAGTAGACGAATTTATTAAACGATTTGACAAAGGGGTAGATTATAAAGACGACAATAGTTATAAAGGAACACCCTATAACAATCCTTCTTATTTGCCTGGGAATATTTACGAAAACAATATACTTTTAGCAAGCGATGTCGCATTAAGGTATAATGCAGTTGAAGACGAAGTAGAAGTAAAAGAATCTTTAACTACTCCAGATGAAGATGCAAAAGTTCTTGCAAAATCATTAGATATTTTTGTTAAGATAAATGGTGATATTTTCATTTTCGCACCCTATCAAGGTGGTGTTGAAAATGGCGGGTATTTTCAAATATTATTTGAAGGTGAAAATTATAGTCTTTATAAAAAGTTAAAAAAGAAGTTTATTCCTGCTAAAAAAGCATCAACTTCAATTACTAAAGATTTGCCACCTGTATTTTTAGACAGACCTGTTTATTATATCGTAACAAAAGAAGGAAAATACTATGAACTTCCAGATTCTAATAGTAAAAAACTAAAAGTATTTGGTAATAAGCAAAATGAAATTAAAATATATGTAAAAGAAAACAAATTAGATTTAAAAGATGAAAAAGATCTAATTAGAGTTATGAAATATTTTGACAACTTTAAAAACTCTAAAGAATAAATACTAGCCTGAAATAAAATCTTTTAAATAATAAGGCTCAAAATAGGCGACATCTTCGATGTCGCTTTTTTTATATTTTTCTTCAGCTAATAAGCCCATTTGATTGGCTGACGGGAACTTATTTTCTACAAAAATAGCATGGGGATGTTGACAAATATTTTTAAATTTTTCAACACCATCACCAATAAAATATACTTTGGTTTTTTCCAAATACTCAGCAAATGAATACGTGTCTAATATTTGTGCTTCTGTTTGTCTAAGCTCTTTATAATCTGAAGAAAATACCGCAGAATAAACTTCCATTCGCCTAGCATCTAACATCGGTATTAGTATTCCGTCATCAATATTAACTTGATACGAAAGAGACTCAAGAGTAGGTATTGAAATTAAAGGTATATCCAAAGCAAAACACAATCCTTTTGCTGATGAAACACCTATACGAAGCCCTGTATATGAGCCTGGACCTTTACTTACGGCAACAGCATCTAACTGTAATTTATTAATTTTTGCTTTATGTAAAACATCTTCAATAAAAAGGTGCAGTTTTTCAGCGTGGGAATATTGATTGTTATTTATTTCTTCTAAAGCTACTATTTTTCCATTAACCGAAATGGACACAGAACAATTGATAGTTGCCGTTTCTAAACAAAGAATTGTTGCCATTTGTCGTATTATTTTTCTTCCGAATCTTTATCCAAAGATTTAACCTCCACCTTATCGCCAGGTTTTAATAATTTGGTTACCGTATTATAAGGTCCCGTGATTACTTCGTCTTCTTTAGTGATTCCTGAAGTAATTTCGATATTAGAATCGTCCTGAATTCCAGTGGTGATAACACGTAATTTTGCAACCCCATCTTTCATTATATAAACACATTCAAATTTCTCGGTTTTAGCCGAAGTAGATTCTTTTACTCTTTTCTTCTTTTTAGCACTCGAAGTATCTGTTTTAATAACAATAGAGCTAATTGGGATTCCGATAATATTTTCTTTTCTTTCTGTAATTATATCAACCGTTGCTGTCATTCCAGGTCTAAATGGCGAATAATTATCCTGTTTACCTTCTGTTAAATCTTTGTACGATTCTTGAATGATGCGAACTTTTACTTTAAAATTGGTTACTTGGTCTGCCGACGAAGCATTTTCTGCTGTATTTGCAATTTCGGTTACAATTCCTTTAAATTCTCTTTTTAAATAGGCATCAACCTCTACTATAGTAGAATCTCCAACAGCAACTTTTACAATATCGGTTTCGTTTACATCAACAACAACTTCCATATTATTTAGGTTGGCAACACGAACAATTTCGGTTCCTGTCATTTGTGCAGTCCCTACAACACGCTCTCCTAATTCTACCGATAGCTTTGAAATTGTTCCGTCTCTAGGTGCGAAAATAGTTGTTCTAAGTACATTGTCGCTGGATTGTTTTACGTTTGCTGCTGCGCTTTGTACGTTGTAATACGCAGATTTTACATTGGCTTGAGCTACCTCATAATCGGTAATCGATTTTTCCCAATCAGATCTTGAAATCACGCCTTTTTCAAAAAGCAATTTATTTCTGTTATAGCTTAATTCCGAATTTTTTAGTCCTGCTTCAGTTTGAGTTAACACCGCTTTTACATTCTGCAAACCTGCTTGTGATTGTGTTAATCTTGCCTGAACTAAATCTGGGTTAATACGAACCAATAAATCTCCTTTTTTAACTTGCTGTCCTTCCTTAATAGGAAGTTCAATAATTTCTCCTGAAACTTCCGAGGACAATTTAACTTCGATTTCTGGTTGTATTTTTCCAGTAGCAGCAACAGTTTCAATAATAGTTATTGGTTCTATACTGGTTACTTCAACTTGTTTAAAATTTCCTGTTTTACCAAACCACCCAGCTTTTTTACCACCGACTAGTACTGCTAAAAGCACGATAACAATAACGATAATCCAAATGAGTGTCTTTTTTTTCATATTTATTGCCCACGAAAATGGGTAGTTTATTAACCGAGTTTTTATCGAAAGACAGACTCGAGGTTTTAAAATTTTAACTCCGTTGCAGGAATTCCAAAAAACAATTCCAATACTTTTATTTTAAAAATATAATCAAACTTAGAACGATTTGCTTCAATTAATGCTTGATTGTATCTTAATTTTGACTGACTAAAATCAAACGAATTCGTTAAGCCAACATCAAATCTATCCTTTGCATAAGCATAGGCTAATTCTTGAGATTCTAAAGATAAATTAGCTGCTTTATACGATTTCTGAGCACCATTTGCATCTACAAAAGCTTGATAGACATTGGACTCTAAATCTAATTCTGCTTGCTCTAATTGATACTCATTTCTCTTTACATTGATGATGTTTCTTTTTACATTATTCCTAGTTGAAAAACCATTAAAAATTGGAACATTCATACGAAAACTTAATGAAAAACCATCATTATCTGAAAGCTGATCGGCAAAAGAAACAACAGGTAATTCTACCAAACTTGTATTTGGAATATCAGAAAGCACTGCATCACCAGTACCATCAACATAACCTATTTGTGTTGTAATTATCGGATTATCTGAATCTAATTCTTGTCCAATTCTTGTAATATCTGTTTCTCTGGTATTGTAATTAAAAAAAAGATCAATTGTTGGCCAATAAATACTTTTTGAGATCTCTAAGTCTTTTTGAGCAACTTCCATATTTTGTTCAGCAATTCTAACTTCGTATCTGTTTTCTTTTGCTGAATTTATTACTTCTTCAATACTTTTATTTTCAACATCCGAAAGTATTAAATTAAACTCTTCTTCTGCAATGTCAAAACTTTCATAGTCCTTAATTAATAGCAATTGTGCCAAACTAATTAAGGAAATCGTTACATTGTTTTCAGATTGAATAATTGCTTGTTTTTCTCTGGCATCGACCGCTTTAATTTCAAGTAAATCACCTTTTGGTAAAACACCCGCATCTACCAACTCTTGTGTTCTTGTAATTTGCTCGATGGTTACTTTATTTTGCTCTAAGGCTACTTCAAGATTTGCTTTACTCAATAAAACTTGTAAATATCCATTCGCCACAAAAAGAGCAATATCATCCTTAATTTTACTTAAATTATATTGTGAAGATAGTTGCTGCATTTTTGCTTTCTGCATTTCTCGATGATTTCGCAAACCACCAAAAACGGTAACTCCTGCAGTTACACTGTACGAAGAGTTTCTGGAAGTAATACTACGTAAAATACCTGTCGTTACATCTTGTGTAAGACCTGTGTTCCAACTATTTCCTGCCGAAGCATTTAATGTAGGTAAAAAATTTCCTAGGGCATCGCTTTTTGAAATATTTGCGTTTTCAACTTCTAATGCAGATTGTTTTACCGAAATATTATTCTCAATAGCATAGGCAACACATTCTTGAAGTGTCCATTTTTTATTTTGAGCTGTTGCTGAAATCCCTATAGAAAGGAATAAAAATACAATTACTAATTTTTTCATTGTGATAGTCATTGTTGAATTTGTCTTTGATAATATTAATTTGTTACAATTTTGAAGAAAAAACTTTTGAGATTATCTTCCTCTTTTAAATTGATTGGCAGGTTTTAATTGATTCCAAACTTTTATTTTGTCGTTTTCTGAAATTCCGCTTATTACTTCTACATTAATTCCGTCACTAATTCCTAGTTCCAAATCTTTTCTTTCGAATTCTTGATTACCAACCTCAACCTCTACAAAAGGTTTTTTTGTTTTTGGATCGTATTGAATTAATGCTTCTTTTAATGCCATTACATTATCTGCTCTTGCTAGAATAATAGATGCATTGGCACTTAGTCCTGCACGAATAAATGTAGTATCTTTTTTATGAAGTGTTCCTTTAATTTCAAACTGAATTGCTCCATTTTCATCCACTCCTTTAGGTGCTATATAATCTAAGATTGCATCAAATGTTTTATTTTCAATGGCACCAACTGTAATTTCTAATGGTAAATTTTCTTTAATTTTCCCTACTTCACTTTCATCAACTTTTCCTTCAAAAATCATATTGCTAACATCTGCAATGATAGCGATGGTAGTTCCGTCGTTAAAATTATTGGCTTCAATTACTTGGTTTCCTGTTTTTACAGGTATGTCTAATACCATCCCCGCAACAGTTGCTCTAATTTCGGTATTTGCCGAAGCTCCCATACCAGATGTGGTTCCTGTTTTTATAATGTCGTAATTCTGACGTGCATTTGTAAGGCTAATTTGTTCTTGTTTATAGCGTTGTTTTGATTGATCGTAAGATAATTGTGCCGTATCAAATTCGTTTGCTGAAATTACTCCTTTAGCAAACAGTTCTTTCTGTCTGTTATAGATATTTTCTTGATTTCTGAAAGCCAATTTTGCAGTTTCAACTTGTGTATTTATAGTATTTATATTGTTTTTGGCATTATTTAAATTAGATATATTAGGTACTACTTTTACCTTTGCTAATAAATCGCCCGCTTTTACAATTTCGCCAGCTTCCACAAATATTTTATCAATAATACCTGAAATATTTGGTTTAATTAGCACTTCTTCTTTGGGCACAATACTTCCTGTTGCTACCGTTTTTTTAATAATGGTTTCGGTAGTTGCCTGTTGGGTTTCATACACAACAGGGTCCTTTTTATCTTTTAAATATATGTATCGTATTCCAAATACAAATGCTATTAAAATAACGGCTAAGGTGATGATGGTTCCTATTCTTTTCATAGTAGTAATCTAAAATTTGTTTTTAATCTTTTTATTTTTAATCGGTTCGCAATGCATCTACAGGTTTCATTTTTGTAGCTCTAATTGCTGGAATTAATCCAGCTAAAACACCAAATAACACCAATATAACTAATGCAATAATTACGACTCCAATATCTACGGAAGGGTTTGCGAAATTTTCAACAGGCCCTACACTTTCAATAACAGTATTCATTACCCAGATTGCCCCAGATGCAAATGCTATCCCTGCCATACCGGCAACAATTGTTAACATTAATGACTCCTGAAGTATTTGTGTTCTAATATTTAAGGGACTTGCACCTAAGGCACGACGTATTCCTATTTCTTTGGTTCGTTCTTTAACTACAATTAGCATAATATTACTAATACCAATGGCTCCTGACAGCAATACTAATGTTCCAACAAAATAACCCACAAATGAAAGAATTCCAAAGAGCCCCATAATCTTTCCAAATTGCTCAGCGAGGTCAAAATTTCCTATTGCTCTTTTATCATCTGGGTGTACTATATGTTGTTTTCTAATTATAGAAAATATTTTAGGTTTTAAATCGGTAATATTCGTTTCATCTTCAGCTGTAATTGCCATCCAGCCCACATTGTTTCCATAATTAAATACCTGCGAAAATGTAGTAAAAGGAACAAAAATAGTATTGGCATCTTCTTCTTCATCTCCGTTGCTATTACTTTTTTTAAAAACACCAATAACCATAAAGTTAACACCGCTAATCTTTATATATGATTCTAGAGGGTCTTCGTCACGATCGTAAAGTGATTTTACTACATCTACACCTATAATGGCAACTTTTCTTTTTTCGTTAATATCGGAATAGTTTATAAATCGTCCTACCGTAATATCCATAGGTTGTTGATAAATAAAATCTGGATAATCGCCAGAAACACTAAAAGCACCGGTTTTTTCTTTCCGAGTTACATTGTTTGCTCCTCGATAACCTCCTAATTGATTTCTTGGGGAGACATATTTTAATTCTGGGATTTGTTCTTTTAAAATTGCAACATCTTCAATTTTAAAATTATATCGTCTTCCTTTTGGCAAACCTTTGTAAGACATTGATGTACCTTGAGCCCACATGAAAATAGAATTGGTTGCAAAATTTCTAAAACCAGCACCAACTCCATTTTTAAGCCCATTGGTTAGAGCTAATAATAACACTAAAATCATAATACCCCAAAACACCCCAAAAGCCGTCATTAATGTTCTAAAACGGTTTGCGTTTAATGCTTCTAATATTTCGTCCCAGCGGTCTCTACTAAACATATTTATTAAGTGTCTAAAGTTTGTTTACTATACTTCATTATTCAAAATTCAACAGATCGCTTCGTTCATTCTTCCCTCGCGAAGACATTCTAAATATCATTCTACTCGTAATGCTTCAATAGGCCTGATATGTGCAGCTCTTCTTGCAGGTATAAATCCTGCTAATGTTCCTGCTATTATTAATATGATTACGGTTACTATAGAGGTTTGAAAATCTACTTGTGGTGCTTTTATAAAATCGCTATCCACCATCGGGCTTATCATTTCTAACAAAGCAACTCCTGCAAAAAGCCCTAAAAATCCAGCGAATGTTGTGATAAAAATTGCTTCTTGAAGAATCATTCCAATAATTGAATTTGGTAATGCTCCTAATGCTTTTCTAATTCCAATTTCTTTGGTACGTTCTTTTACTACAATCAGCATAATATTACTTACACCAACCACTCCTGCAATGATGGTGCCTATACCTACAAACCAAAAAACGTAACTTATCGTCGCAATTAAACTATATATTTTTTTTGCTTCTTCTAGGGTATTACTTATTCTTACTGCGCTTCGATCGTCTGGTGAAATGATGTGTTTTGTTTTAATATCGTTTTCAAACCCTTCGCTTAATGCCATTGAAAGTGCCACAGCTTCATCAAAATTATCCAACATTTTAACAGTATATGCTAAGGAACGAACTTTATCGCCTGCATTAAATACTTGTTGAGCAGTTGTCAAAGGAATAAATACACGACTTTCTTCTCGTTTTCCTCCTGGGTCTGTATAAACTCCAACCACTAAAAAATTAATTCCAGAAACCTCTACATATTCTCCAATTGGGTTTACATCTTTAAACAAATCTTCTTTAATTTGATTTCCGATGATGGCAACTTTTTTTATTTCATTTATATCTTTATTATTTATAAACCTACCTAAAACCATACTTTGATTTTCAATAAATTGTTGATCTGCATAAGCTCCTTCAACTCGATAGTTTCCAACTTCGCCTTTGTAGGTTAATTGTCCTCGCCAAACACTATACAAAGACGTTTTGTATTCGATATTGTCTTTATACTTTTCATTAAACTCTTCGTAATCTCCATTTCTAAGTTGTATCTGTCTTCCAGGGTTTAAGCCTTTATAACCTTTTGTGGTTCTTCCTGTTCTAATATGAATTCGGTTGGTGGCGTCTTCTTCAAATTGAGATTTCACCCCTTTTTCAATCCCACTACTAAAACCAACTAAGATTACTAAAATAAAAATTCCGAAGAACACCGAAACCATTGTTAAAAAGGTTTGGAGTTTGTTCTTCCCCATGGTTTCGAATATTTCTTGCCAGCTTTCTATACTAAACATTGGCTACGGAATTTGCTCTCACTTGTTTTACTGGAGAATCGTCTATAATAACACCATCTTTTAAATTTACAATACGTTTACACATATGTGCAATATCGTCTTCGTGAGTCACAATTAATATTGTTTTTCCTTCATCGTTAATGCCTTGAATAAGTTCCATTACTTCGTATGATGTTTTGGTATCCAATGCTCCAGTTGGCTCATCTGCTAATAGCACTTTTGGGTTACTTGCCAAAGCTCTTGCTATCGCAACACGCTGTTTTTGCCCACCAGAAAGCTCGTTTGGTAAATGCGTTGCCCAATCTGCCAAACCTACTTTCTCCAGATAGTGCATTGCTTTTTCTATACGAAGATTTCGTTTTACACCTTGGTAATACAAAGGCATTGCCACATTATCTAAAGCAGATTTATAACCAATTAAGTTGAACGACTGAAAAACAAACCCCAAAAACTTATTACGGTATTGGGCTGCGATTTTTTCGTTCAGATTTTTTATTAATGTTCCGTCAAGGTGGTATTCTCCTTCATCGGCTTCGTCTAAAATTCCTAAAATATTTAATAAGGTAGATTTTCCTGAACCAGAAGACCCCATAATTGCAACCATTTCACCATCGGAAACTTCAAAGTTTATTCCTTTTAAAACGTGAAGCGAATTGCTTCCCATTTGGTAAGATTTGTGTAGGTTTTTAATTTCAATCATGGTCGTTTATTAACTTACAAAGTTTAGAAATAAATATTTGTAAACTGTGAAAATGGTGTTAAGAAATAAGGCAAATTATCTTGTTATTAATCGGGAATAAGACTGTTGTTTTTGTGATATGTTACAAAAAAACAAGTTTCTTTTTGGATATTTAGTCATTAGATGAATAGAATCATCTAATGTATCGTTTGTATAAAAAATTAATTTTCCTTGGCTTTTTTACGGCTTCATTGAATAATTTAATCAAATCAAATTAAATAAAAAAAGAGAAATGATTAAAACAATCATTCCTCTTTCATTAATCTATCACAGATAAAATTAATGTTTTATTCTTCAACTAATGTTCGCATATAGTTAACTACAAGCCATCTATCTTCATCATTAGGTATTTTTTTAGTGTATTTAGGCATATCATCTCTACCAAATGATGTTTTATAAAATAATTCTCCATCCGTTTGTTTCTGAAATTCAGTAGTAGAAAAATCGCCTAAATCTCCTTCTTGCTCATCAGCTTTTGGACCATCACCAAAACCTTCTTTTCCATGACAAGATTTACAATGCTTATTATACAAAGACTTTCCTATTGCCATATTTTCTTTGTCTGCTTTATCTGTAGGATTTTCCATGGTTTTATATTCATCTGGCACCACCCATTCATCTTGATCAACAATAAGAGAAAAAGAAAAGAAAATAAATGTTATTATCCCAACAAATGATAAAATTTTAATTGTTTTCATAATTATTTAGTTTAATTGTTTATATTTAAATTTAGTATAATTCTCAGCTTTTCTTATTAATTTATAGTACAAAAATCTGTAACAATTGTTACAATTAAAATGATATAAGTCAGGTTTCAATATTTGTAAAATATAAAACTGAACTACTATTTATATAACATTTCTATTTATTTAGTATTATTTTTTTACTAATTTTCTTATCATTTATTTTAGAAAAAATAATTAAAACCAATAATAAGAAAATAGCAACCCAAGCCCAAATTGGAAATACTGGTGTTTCTCCTGTTGCATAGCTATGCAGTCCTTTTGAAAAATAATAATTAACTCCAAAAAATGTCATTAATATACTTGCAAAACCAATAATAGCACCAACATTAAATAAATATAAGCTTTTAATTTTGGGAACTAACCTAAAATGCAATACAATGCTATAAGTTATAATAATAACTAATGCCCAGGTTTCTTTGGCGTCCCATCCCCAGTATCTTCCCCAAGATTCGTTTGCCCAAATTCCTCCTAAAAAGGTTCCGATTGTTGCCATAAACAATCCAACTGTCATACTTATTTCATTAACATAGGTAAGTTCCTTTATTAATAACATTATTTTAAAACTATTTTTTCTTTTCTTGACTAAAAACAGTGTTAAGTTTATTAATCCTAACAAAAAGCTCAGTCCTAAAAACCCATAACTAATTGTAAGTACTGCTACATGTATAATAAGCCAATACGATTTTAATACTGGTTGTAAATTTGTTAATTGTGGATCGTAATTACTGTGGCTAGCCGTCATTAGTGTGAAAAACGCAAGTAATGCAGTAGATGCTAATGTGATTTTTGAAAACTTAAGGAAGCTAAATCCTGCTAACAAGCTAGCCCAAGCAACAAGTATAAGAGCCTCGTAACCATTACTCCATGGTGCATGTCCAGACAAATACCATCGCAACCCCATACCATAGGTATGAAAGACAAATGCTAAGGCCAATAGTATTATAAAGAAGTTTAGACTATAGGTAATAATTTTGCTTTTCTTACTTTTTAGGTTAGCTATAAAAGCCAATACTAAAAGTACAATACTTAAAAGAGCATAAACATTCTTTAACATACCAAAAATATTATTTTTATTATAAAGAACCTCTTTTTTTATTTTATTTTCTGAAGGTAATAATGTATTTACATTGATTTGTCTTTGAATACTTTTTATATAAGAGATGATTTTATTTGGTTTAGTGTAATCTCCTGTCTTAGTTGCATCATATAAAG
>JAKITD010000068.1 GCA_021648265.1 Flavobacteriaceae bacterium
CAAGTGACTTTAATGTTTATTTCAATATTCCCGTTACTATCACCAAAAGAGGAAAACGAATATGCAATCCCAGAACTTGTACTTGCTACAAAACCACTTCCGTGGGCGGTTGGAGATTTAAAATCTGCCCAAGTTAGTTGGTAATCTTCTGACCATGGGATTTTTTCTTCTTCGGAAATAAAGGAGGAAATAAGAAAACAAACAACAAGTATATAGGTATATTTCATATCATCTGTAACGTAAAAAAATAAGGGTTATTGAAAATAAGTTTTACTTCTCCACCACCAATTTCAAATCCTTATTATACTTCATTATATAAAAAGCTTTGTTTGAATACCCTTTATTATTACTGAAATTGTATTGAAATTTATTCTCAATATATTCTGTTTTAATCTCACTATTTGAAGCTTCTTCTAAAGTTTCGGCATTTGCTAATCGCAATAACACATCGTAGGTCACATCAAATCCTCTTATAGCATGTTTTGTTGGCATTACGTTATATTTATTTTTATAACTCACTAAAAATGGTGACATTACTTCATAATCATAATGTTTATTTACCGACGGAAATGTAAAGTCTAAATTTGCTAAATGCAGGTTAGAAACATCGTTATACTCAAAGGCTTTATTTTTATTAACAGCAAAAAGACGGATATTTATTTCATTGGGTTTAAATCCTGCATCTGAAATAATTTTTCCCAAAAATCCATTTAAAAGTCCAACTACATTGCTCACCAAAATTGGATTATCTGAAGCTAAAATTATCCAGTTTTCTTTAGTAACATCGAGTTTTAATTTAATACTTTCTACATACAAATAATTTCCTTCTTTAGGTACAATAGTTTTTGCATCAGGAATGGCTGTCATTATCACACCTTTTTGCTTGGTCCATTCCTTCCCTGAAATTACAATAACATTCACCGTGTCTTTATGCTTAATTATATAATCTAACATTGCTTTTTGCATCATTTCGGTGGAAGGCATGGTTTGATATAAATTCGGAAATGATTTTATTTTCACTTTACTCAATGGCGAAAAAACAGGAATATTTTTAGACTGTAAGATTGAAGCCGTCCTTTCAATATTTTTACTCAAAAGTGGACCAATAACTGCATCTACATCATCAAAATTATTTGAACTGATGATTGTTTCCACTTTATTTATACTACCTTCTGTATCGTAAATAGTAATATTTGTTGAAATTCCGTGGTCTTTTGCAAATTCTGAAGCCATTAAAACCCCGCTGTAAAAATCGACTGCTGCTCGTAGTGTTCCGTCAGATTTTAGCAATTCTTTATTTACATTTGAAGAATCTAAATCAATCTGGTTTAATTTAAACGGAAGCATTACCGCAATGTTTTTTACCTTATAATTGGTAATATGGTCTTCTAGATTTACGGCTGTAAATTCTTCGGGATTTAAAATTTCATTCTTCGGGATTTTTATAATCATTCCTTCTTTTAAACCTTCTTTAGCATACGGATTTAAAGCAACAATTTCTTCCTCTGAAAGTCCTAATTTTATTTTTAATCGGAAGAATCCCTCCTTCGGAAGCACTTCATAATATTCAAAATCATCTTCTTCAATAGTCGTTCCGTCTTCTGAAACCACCAAATTTGGAACCATTATTTCCTGACCAATTTGAAGGCTTTCGCCCATGGTTGGGTTTAGTTGTTCTAATTCAGCAATTGAAATTCCGTATTTTCTAGCAATACCGAATTTGGTTTCTTTTGGCAATACAGCATGTTTTGAAACTGCTTCTTCTATAACCTCTTCAGTATTTGTGTTTATAGTACCTGTAGAATTTTTTTCAAAAACAGGAATATCTATTTTTTTTCCTTTTTTAACTTCTCTAGCATACAAATCTTTATTGTACTTTTTTAAATCGTCTTCGGTAATATTATATTTTAAAGCGATGCTTTTTATCGTTTCTTTACGTTTTACTCGGTGTTTTTTTAAATCCTCCAGAACAACAGACCCTTGTGAAGGAACAATTAAAAAATCTCCTGTTTTAATTCCGTTTTTAACATCTGGATTTAATTGATATAATAGACTTTCAGAAATACCGTATTGTTCGGCAATACTGTAAATAGTTTCGCCTTTTTTTACGTTATGACTTGCAAATTCTTGTGCAAAAGTAGCGGTTGCTAAAAAGCTAAAAAGAAGTATAAAAAATATGTTTTTCATTTAATGGTTTTTATTGTTTTCTGAAGCTAAGTTTCTTACTCTTCACTCAGCACTCATAACTCTGCACTTTTCTACTCCCACTCAATAGTTGCCGGTGGTTTTGAACTTATATCATACACTACTCTATTAACGCCTTTTACTCTGTTTATTATATGATTAGAGGTTTCTTGTAGGAATTTGTATGGTAAATCTACCCAATCTGCTGTCATTCCGTCGGTGGACTCTACTGCTCGTAAAGCTACCACTTTTTCGTAAGTTCGCTCGTCACCCATTACTCCCACGCTATTTACTGGAAGCAACATCGCTCCTGCTTGCCATACTTTATCGTACAATCCCCATTTTTTTAAACCGTTGACAAATATAGCATCTACTTCTTGAAGGATTCTTATTTTCTCGGCAGTTACATCGCCTAAAATTCGTATTCCTAATCCTGGTCCTGGAAATGGGTGTCTTCCTAAAAGTTCAGCATCAATTCCCATTTCTTTTCCTACTCTTCGCACTTCATCTTTAAAAATCATTCGCAAAGGCTCTACCACTTTTAGTTTCATAAAATCGGGTAATCCTCCTACATTGTGATGTGATTTTATGGTTGCTGAAGGACCTCCAGTTACCGAAACACTTTCAATTACATCTGGATAAATAGTTCCTTGTGCCAACCAATGCACATCTTGTACTAAATGTGCTTCATCGTCAAAAACTTCAATAAAAACACGTCCGATTGCTTTTCTTTTAAGTTCTGGATCACTAATTCCTTTTAAGGCATCTAAAAACCGTTCCGAAGCATCAACCCCTTTAACGTTCAAGCCCATATGCTCGTATTGATCGAGTACATTTTGGTATTCATCTTTCCGAAGTAAGCCATTATTTACAAAAATACAATATAGGTTTTTTCCAATGGCTTTGTGCAACAAAACCGCTGCAACGGTAGAATCTACGCCACCACTCAGACCTAAAACCACTTTATCATTTCCTGTTTTTGCTTTTAAATCGGCTACCGTAGTATCTACAAATGCGGCTGGCGTCCAGGTTTGTTCTACCTTAGCAATGTTCACTAAAAAATTTTCTAATAATTGCTTTCCGTAAGTGGTATGATATACTTCTGGATGAAATTGAATCGCATAGGTTTCTTCCCCATCAATTCGGTAAGCAGCATTGGCAACATCTTTGGTACTTGCTAAACGGATTCCGTTTGTAGGGAGTTTCGCAATGGTATCGCTATGGCTCATCCAAACTTGACAGTCTTTTTCGAAGCCATTAAGCAAAGTTTCGTTTTCAGAAATTTCAGAAAGATTAGCTCTTCCGTATTCTCTGATATTTGAAGGCTCTACACTTCCGCCGTAAAAATGCGCTAAATATTGAGCACCATAACACACTCCTAAAAGTGGTTTATGTCCTTTTATTTTTGAAAGATCGGGATGTGGAGCATTTTCAGCACGAACCGAGAACGGACTTCCCGATAAAATTACCGCTTTAAAGCTTTCTATGTTTTTTGGAACTTTGTTAAAAGGATGGATTTCGCAATAAATATTCAACTCTCTAACGCGTCTTGCAATTAGTTGAGTGTATTGCGAACCGAAATCTAAAATAAGGACGTTGTTTTGCATCCGCAAAAATAAGCTAAAAAAATAGTTTGTTAAACTCTTTTATGCAAATTTTAATGAATAAAAGTCTGTTTGACAAATAGGAATTTTTATCCTTAAATATTCAGATTAAAAAACACATAAAAATCTTAACATTAGCTGCTTTTTATTCTTTTTAACAAGAAGTATATTAGTTAACAGTATCTATTGTAAAACACTTAAACTCGTAGTATCTTTGCATTTCTAAAATTTGTATCTATGATAGCAATCACTTTACCAGATGGTAGTGTTAAGCAATTTGAATCAGGAGTAACACCTATGGATGTCGCTATAAGCATCAGCGAAGGATTTGCACGTAACGTAATTTCAGCTTCGTTTAACGACACCACAATCGAAACCTCAACTCCAATTACCGAAGACGGTAGTTTAGTTTTGTTTACTTGGAGAGACGAAAAAGGAAAACAAGCTTTCTGGCATTCTACAGCACACATTATGGCTCAAGCTTTAGAAGAATTATACTCAGGAATAAAACTTACCATTGGACCTGCTATTGAAAACGGATTTTATTACGATGTAGATTTAGTTGATAATACTATTTCAGAAAAAGACCTCCCTACAATTGAAGCGAAAATGCTCGAAATTGCTCGTGGAAAACACGAATTTATATTGAGAGAGTCTTCAAAAGCAGCTGCATTGGCTTATTATAAAGATTTAGGCAATGAATATAAAGTTGAACTTATTGAAAACTTAGAAGACGGAACCATTACATTCTGTGATCACGATACGTTTACCGATTTATGTCGTGGCGGGCACATTCCGAATACTGGAATTGTAAAAGCGATTAAATTAATGAGTATCGCTGGTGCTTATTGGCGTGGCGACGAAAAAAACAAGCAACTAACTAGAATCTATGGAATTAGTTTTCCGAAGCAAAAAGAATTAAAAGAATATTTAGCCCTTTTAGAAGAAGCTAAAAAAAGAGATCACAGAAAATTAGGAAAGGAATTAGAATTATTCACTTTTTCAAAAAAAGTAGGTCAAGGACTTCCTTTATGGATGCCAAAAGGTGCCGCATTAAGAGAACGTCTGGAAAATTTTTTAAAGAAAGCTCAGAAAAAAGCGGGCTATGATATGGTGATTTCTCCACATATTGGTCATAAAGAATTATACATTACTTCTGGTCATTATGAAAAATACGGAGCCGATAGTTTTCAAGCAATTAAAACTCCAAATGAAGGAGAAGAATTTTTACTAAAACCTATGAACTGTCCACATCACTGCGAGATGTTCAATTCAAAACCATGGTCTTACAAAGATTTACCTGTACGTTTTGCAGAATTCGGAACCGTATATCGCTACGAGCAAAGTGGCGAGTTGCACGGTCTAACTCGTGTGAGAGGTTTTACTCAAGATGATGCACATATTTTCTGTACTCCAGATCAACTAGATGAAGAATTTAAAAAAGTAATCGACTTGGTATTGTATGTTTTTGGGTCTTTAGGATTTGAAGATTTTACAGCTCAGGTTTCATTAAGAGATCCTGAAAATCCTGAAAAATATATTGGAAGTGATGAAAATTGGGAGAAAGCTGAAAAAGCAATCTTAAATGCTACCATAGAAAAAGGATTAAATTATACTGTCGAAACTGGCGAAGCAGCTTTTTATGGACCAAAACTAGATTTCATAGTACGTGATGCATTGGGCAGAAAGTGGCAATTAGGAACGATACAGGTAGATTACAACTTACCAGAGCGTTTTGAGTTAGAATACAAAGGAAGTGATAATGAAATGCACCGACCTGTAATGATACACCGTGCTCCTTTTGGAAGTATGGAGCGTTTTATTGCGATTTTACTGGAACATACGGGTGGTAATTTTCCATTATGGTTAATGCCAGAACAGGTAAGTATATTATGTTTGAGTGAAAAATATGAAAAATACGCTCAAAAAGTTTTAAATGTGCTTGAAAATCACGAAATTCGCGCTCTTATCGACAATAGAAGTGAAACTATTGGGAAGAAAATACGGGAAGCAGAAATGAAAAAAATTCCGTATATGCTGATTTTAGGGGAGCAAGAAGAGAACAACGGAACAATATCAGTTCGAAAACACAGTGAAGGAGATTTAGGATCTATGACTGTTGAAACGTTTTCAGAGTTGATAAATGATGAAATTAACAAGAATAAAAAAGAATTTATAGTATAACCAACTTGTTTTAGAACAAGTATCAAAATTTTATAGCCATAGCAATACGTAGAAAAAGAAGCAGAGGTCCCGCAAGGATAATTAAGGAAGACAAACACAAAATTAACGATAAGATTCGTGCTAGAGAAGTACGCCTTGTAGGTGATAATGTGGAGATTGGAGTCTATCCTATTAGCAAAGCATTAGAAATTGCAAAAGATCTAGAAGTTGATTTAGTTGAAATTTCACCAAATGCAACACCTCCTGTTTGTAAAATAATGGACTATAAAAAGTTTGTTTACGAACAAAAAAAGCGCGAGAAAGCACTAAAGTCGAAAGCGACTAAGGTAATTATTAAAGAGATTCGTTTTGGTCCTAATACAGATGACCACGATTATCAATTTAAAAAGAAACACGCCGAAAAGTTTTTAGGTGAAGGAGCTAAGTTAAAAGCATTCGTGTTTTTTAAAGGACGTTCGATCATTTATAAAGACAAAGGTGAAATTTTACTATTACGTCTAGCCCAAGATTTGGAAGAGTATGGTAAGGTGGAGCAAATGCCTAAACTGGAAGGAAAGCGAATGACTATGTTCATCGCTCCAAAAAAGGTCAAGTAGCATTTCGACTACGCTCAATAACCGTATTTTGGTTCAGCTTAATAACCACATTTTGGTAGATTAGCATTGAGTGATGAAGGAATAACAAAATGATATTAATCCGTTGAAAAATGGAATTTATATAAAAGTGAAATAAATAATAAAAAAGGAAACATGCCTAAACAAAAAACAAAATCTAGTGCTAAGAAGAGATTCAGAGTAACTGGTACTGGAAAAATTAAAAGAAAGCATGCGTTTAAAAGTCACATCTTAACAAAGAAGTCTAAAAAACGTAAGCTTGCTTTAACACACGACACTGTTGTGTCTAAAGCAGACACAAGTAACGTTAAGCAAATGCTTCGATTGAAGTAATCTTAACTGGTTAATCAAAAATTATAAACCCTGGAGTTAGGCTAAAAAAGAATTCAGAATTATTGAATCGCCTACTACAAAAAACAAATTAAATTATGCCAAGATCAGTAAATTCAGTTGCTAAAAGAGCCCGAAGAAAAAAGGTGATGAAGCAAGCCAAAGGATACTTTGGAAGACGTAAAAATGTATGGACAGTTGCTAAAAATGCTGTAGATAAAGCAATGCTTTATTCTTACAGAGACCGTCGTGCAAAGAAAAGAACTTTCCGTGCTTTATGGATTACTCGTATTAATGCGGGAGCCAGACTACACGGTATGTCTTATTCACAGTTTATGGGAAAAGTAAAAGCTAATAACATCGAGTTAAACCGTAAGGTTTTAGCAGATTTAGCAATGAACCACCCAGAAGCTTTTGAAGCTGTAGTAAACAAAGTAAAATAAGACAATAATAACAAATTTATTTCACTAAAAATCCCGCTCGATGAGCGGGATTTTTTTTTTGTTAATCCAATTATTTGAAAATTCCGTACTTTAGATGAAAATACTAGGATGCGTTTTATAATTATTCTTGCTATTATATTATTTTCAGCTAATAAATACAAACTTTATTCGCAAGAAGGAACTAGTTATAAAAACGATAATTTAAAAAACGTTTATTTACCTTTAGGAAAAATATCTTTCGCAGATAGTATTGTAGCATTTAACATTGGAAAACCCTTACCCTACAAAAAATTTAGAGACAGTTCTCAAGCTCTTCACGAACCCAATTACAAGTCATATAATTCTCCAGAATATGTGTCTTTAGGATGCAAAGGAAGCCTTACGGTTGCATTTACTGATAATGGATTTATGAATTTACCAGGAAACGACCTTTATATTTTTGAAGTTGGTCCTTCTGTTGAAGCAGCTCGAATTGAGATTTCTGAAAATGCTATAGATTGGATTTTTGCTGGGGATATTACTGGAGGAAAATCATTTTTAGATTTGAGTATCGAAAACATTCCTAATGATAAAGTGTATTATTTTTTAAGAATAACCGATTATAAGCAAGTATGTAAAAGCAAAACAGCAGGTGCCGATATTGACGCTATTGGAGCAATTAATAGTGTTATAAAACTCTCTATTCAAGCAGATTTATTATTTGATTTCGATGAATATATCTTACTAGAAACAGCAGAAAAAACTATACAAAACCTAACTGAATCTATACAGCAAGTTGCAAAAGCAACTATATTAATTGAAGGTCATACCGATAGTGATGGAAATGAAATTTATAATTTAGAGCTCTCAAAAAAGAGAGGTGAGTCTGTAAAAGTTGTATTAGAAAAATTGCTTAAAGACAAAGGTGAATACGATTTTATCCTAAAAAGTTACGGCGAAAGAAAACCTAAAAAGCCAAATACAACTGAGGAAAACAAACAATTAAATCGCAGAGTTGAAATAATTGTTTTACCGCCACAAGAATATTATAAATCTCTTCAGAATTAAATACCCTTATACTTTTTTGAATGAAATAAAGAATAGGTTCAAAGCCAAATTAAACCATGAACCTATTGCTAATTTACTATTGTTAAATTTTTAAAAATTATAATCTAAAAACAAGAGTTTTTTTTGGTTCTATGTTATTTGTAGTGGGTGGCTTATTTTTAGATCCCTTTCTCAGTAGGTTTTGATTTAGGAATTTAGACCTACTAGGTTTTAAAAACCTAGTAGGTCTGTAAACACAGACATAAGGCTTTATTTTAAGTGAAATTTACTAAAAACAAAAATTTGGATTTATAGTTACCCACCTAAATCAACATAGAGCCTTTTTTTTACTTCACAGGAATCTCTTTCAAAATCTCCAAAATAAATTTCCAAAATTTTTGAGTAGATGGAATATTGGCTCTTTCATCTGGAGAATGCGCTCCTTTAATGGTAGGTCCAAACGAAATCATATCCATTTCTGGGTAATTGGTTCCTAAAATTCCACATTCCAATCCTGCGTGACAAGCAGCTACATTAGCTTTCTCGCCATTTAATTTTTCATACAAATTATCCAATACTTTTAAGATAGCCGAATCCATATTAGGAGCCCAACCAGGATAATCTCCTGTTAAATTCACAGAAAACCCTGCCAATTCAAAAACAGATTTTAACGTATTTACCATATTATCTTTTGAAGAATCTACCGAAGAACGTGTTAAACATTCAATGGTTATCTTTCCTTCAGTAACCGATATTTTCGCAACATTATTCGAGGTTTCTACTAAATCTTCAATCGCAGGACTCATTCTAAAAACACCGTTATGGGTTCCGTTAACTGCTTTTAAAAATAAGTTTTGTGCTTCAGAATCCATCATTGTTTCAAGAAGCGAATCTTGCTTAGTAGCAGTAATGATAATATCCTTTTCTAAATGACTGTATTCGGTAATAATTTCAGATTTTATCTTTTCAAAACCAGAAAGAAACTCGTTTTCATTAGAAATAACCACCATCGAATTACTTTCTCTCGGAATCGCATTACGTAAACTTCCGCCTAAAAGAGAAGCAATATTCATTGCATTTGAAGTTTTAGTTAAAATACGGTTCATCATTTTATTGGCATTTCCCAATCCTAGATGAATTTCCATTCCACTATGACCTCCACGCAATCCCTTCACCGTAACTTTATAAGCTACAGAATTGGCAGGGACATCAATAGGACTATAATTTTTTGTTGCCGTAACATCTACACCACCTGCACAACCTACACCAATTTCATCGTCTTCTTCGGTATCTAAATTCAGTAAAATTTCACCTTGAAGTATTCCTCCTTTTAAACCGATAGCGCCTGTCATTCCAGTTTCTTCATCGATGGTGAACAACGCATCAATCGCTGGGTGAGCGATGTCGTTACTTTCTAAAATTGCCATAATCGTTGCAACTCCCAATCCGTTATCGGCTCCTAAAGTCGTCCCGTTTGCTCGTACCCAATCACCATCTACATACATTTCAATTCCTTGTGTATCGAAATCAAAATCGGTATCGTTATTTTTTTGATGTACCATATCAATATGCGATTGCAACACAATTCCTTTCCTGTTTTCCATTCCTGGAGTGGCTGGTTTACGGATAATTACATTACGAACATCATCTTCAAAAGTTTCCAATCCAAGGTTATTCCCGAAGTTTTTCATAAACTCAATTACCCGTTCTTCCTTTTTTGAAGCACGAGGTACTGCGTTTAAATCGGCAAAATTATTCCAAAGTGCTTTGGGTTCTAGATTTCTTATTGCTTCATTCATATCAATAGGTTTTTTTTATTTCTGAAAGCAAAATTACGATTTACTTTTAGGTCAGAATAATAAATTATGGATAAAAGCCACGAATTAACAAATTCTTTATTAGAACTTTGTTCGCTATATTTTAATGACTAAAATTTTTAAATAATCTAAAGGATTTTAAATAAGGGGTCGTATAATTTTTTATTTTTAAGTAAGATTTGTGAATAAGTGGCAGATAAAAGAATAATTTGTAAGTTTGAAAAATGCAAAAGAAATCAAAACTAATTTTAGCCCTCTTATTCCCAATTCAGATTTTAGTTTTGCAAGTACTAAAAAGGTTTCCTGAATTTATTGAAACCTATTACAGCACTGGTTTATTTCCGATACTTTCAAAAACCACTCGGTATTTATTTGGTTGGATTCCGTTTTCAATTGGTGATATTTTTTATTTATTAATCGTTCTGTATGCAGTACGATGGATTTACAAAAACATTCGACGTATTAAATTCGATTTCAAAAATTTCTCAATAGATATTTTCGCTACTCTTTCAATAGTATATTTAGCTTTTAATTTGCTTTGGGGTTTGAATTATTACCGAATTCCACTTCATAAAAAACTTGCAATAAAAACCGATTATACCACTGAGCAACTTATTGAAACAACCAAACGTCTGATTAAAAAATCAAACAAAATGCATCGCAAATTGGGCTTTGCAGATTCTGTAAAAATTGAATCGCCTTACGATCATAAGCAGATTTTCAATATGACTTTAAACGGTTATGAAAATTTAGCTGAAAAACATCCCAATCTTGCATATTCGCCCTTAAGTCTTAAAAAAAGCAATTGGAGTTTGGGCTTGACGTATATGGGTTATAGTGGTTATTATAATCCGTTTTCGGGTGAAGCTCAGGTAAATGGATTGATAAAATTACATAAATTCCCCGTAGTAAGTTGTCACGAACAAGCTCATCAAATTGGGTACGCAGCCGAAAATGAAGCTAATTTTATCGCTGCTTTAGCCACCTTAAATAACGATGATGAATTTATACAATATACGGGATACATTTTTGCATTGCGATATTGTGTAAATGAAATTGCTAGAAGAGATTTAGACGCCTATCACGATTTACTAGAAACCATCAACTCTGGAATTTTAAAGAGTTACAAGGAAATGAGAGAGTTCTGGAAAAGTTACGATAATCCTTTTGAAGTAATTTCTAAACTTTTTTGGGATCAATTTTTAAAAGCAAACAACCAATCTAAAGGTATTAAAAGCTATAGCTATATGGTTGCTTTGATTGTAAATTATTATGAAAATGAGCCTTTTTAAAAGCTAATGTTAAAGTTCTAAAATTTAATTATTTTTCATTTCATATTTGTATTTTTAAAACCTATATAAAACTCCTTTTTTAAATGAAAAAAAACATACTCCTATACTTGCTTTTAGCAAGTATCAGCCAAGTATTTGCACAAGATTATTTCCCTGAAAATACTGGATTAAAACAAGAAAACAATAATTATACGGTATTTACCAACGCTACCATTTATGTAACGCCAACAGAAATTATTAAAAATGGAACTTTATTAATTCAAAATGGAAAAGTTATTGCTACGGGTAAATCTGTTTCAATTCCTGAAAATTCCATTGTGATAAACTTGGAAGAAAAGTACATCTACCCTTCTTTTATCGATTCCTATTCTGGCTTTGGAATTGAAGTTCCTAAAAAAGCGGAAAGAAGTAGATCTCAACAATACGAAACCAAACGCGATGGTTATTACTGGAACGATCACATAATGCCAGGAAATAAAGCAATCGATAAGTTTAAATATGAAAGCAAAAAAGCAAAATCGCTGCGAGAAGCTGGATTTGGTGTTGTAAACGCTCATATTATGGACGGAATTGCAAGAGGAACAGGTGTTTTGGTTGCCTTAAATGACGATGGTAATAATTCAGAAAGAATTATAAACGATTCATCTGGTCAGTATTTTTCATTTAAAAAATCAAACGGAAGCAGACAGTCTTATCCTTCTTCATTTATGGGTTCTATCGCCTTATTGAAACAAATTCAGCACGATGCAAAATGGTATGCTGCGGGACATTCAAAAACAAAAGATTTGTCTTTGGAAGCTTTAATAGCCAATCGTAATCTCCCCTCTTTTATCGAGGCTGGAGACAAAGAAAAAGACATTCACGCAGATAAAATTAGTGATCTTTTTAATCTTAACTATGTGATTATAGGTGGCGGTGACGAATATGAAAATTTGGAAAATATTAAAGCGACCAATGCCAATTATATTATTCCAATAAACTTCCCAGAAGCTTTTGATGTAAGTGATCCTTATGCGATAAATTATTTAACTATTGAAGAAATGCGTAATTGGAATCAGGCACCGACCAATCCGAAAGTATTAGCCGAAAATGGAATTAATTTCGCATTAACTACCTACAAATTAGAAAAACCTTCTGAGTTTAACACCCAACTTAGAAAAGCCATTAAATACGGGTTTGACAAAACAAAAGCATTAGAAGCTTTAACAACAATTCCTGCTGAAATGTTAGGACAAAGCGATAAAATTGGAACTTTGAAAAACGGAAGTTATGCGAACTTCTTAATTACATCGGGTGAAGTATTTGACAAAGAAACTACCTTGTTTGAAAACTGGGTTCAAGGATCTAAAAATGTCATCAACCCAATGAATCAAAAAGATATTCGTGGAACATACACGCTAAATGTTTCAGGAAAAGCCTACAACATTGTACTATCTGGAGAATTAGATAAAGTAAAATCGGAAGTAAAAGTGGACACTTTAAAATATCCTTCAAAATTTACTTATAAAGACAATTGGATCACCCTTTCATTTACCGATAAAGAAAGCAAAGACGTTTATAATAGTACCGCAATTATAAAAAAAGACACCGATAACATTTCAGGAAAACTTTTACTTCCCAACGGAAGAGAAACCACTTTTACAGCTATTAAAAAAGACGTTTCCGAAGAAAAAGACGAAAAGAAAGAAGAAAACACTTCCGAAGAAATAGAAATAGTTCCATTAACTTATCCTAATGTTGGGTATGGATTTACTGAAATTCCGAAGCAACAAACCATACTTTTTAAAAATGCTACCGTTTGGACTAATGAAGCGGAAGGAATTTTAATACAAACCGATGTTTTGGTAAAAGATGGGAAAATTGCTAAAATCGGAACTAATTTAAAATCGGGAAGAGCTTTGAAAATCGATGCAACAGGAAAACATCTAACTTCTGGTATTATAGACGAACATTCTCATATTGCGCTTTCATCTGTCAATGAGTCTGGACAAAATTCCTCTGCCGAAGTAAGCGTGGGAGATGCTTTAAACCCAGAAGATATAAACCTTTATTACAACCTTACTGGAGGAGTTACGACCATACAATTGTTGCATGGTTCGGCAAATCCAATTGGTGGACGCTCGGCGATTATCAAACCACGTTGGGGAGCAGACGCCAACGGACTTTTATACAAAGATGCACCTAAATTTATAAAATTTGCATTGGGTGAAAATGTAAAACAATCCAATTGGCAGAGTTTTAATCGTTTTCCGCAAACCCGTATGGGCGTTGAGCAAATGTATGTAAACTACTTCACAAGAGCCAAAGAATACGAAGCTTTAAAGAAAA
>JAKITD010000009.1 GCA_021648265.1 Flavobacteriaceae bacterium
ATGTGAACTCAACCCACAATAGGGTTAAGAAATGGATTGACAATACATTTTGGGGAGTATCTACCAAGTATTTACAGCAATATTTAAATTGGTACCGTATCAAAGAAAAGATTAAAAACAGTAATGATAAGCTAAATGTGTTTGTAGCTAAAATATCAGAAGATATTAACGCATATCAAAACTATCAAAATATTGAATTGAGGTATCAAAAATTAATTTCAACGCAGTTTTAAACTAGAGCCCAAATAATAAACAAAATATCTATTAACAATTTGAGTATCTGGTCTCTTTCTTAAATAAAGGATGCCGATTACAGCAGCCAATAATTCCAGAAAATATATTGGAACTACTTTAAATAAATATTCCTGAAAATAATCCAAAATTAGTAAGCTCGTGGGGACCATCTAACTCCACCCATATTCAAAAGATCAATCCCATAATTATTAGCCGAGTTAGCATCATCGCTTTCGGTAGCATTTAAAAATACGGTGGTTTTGTGTTTTTGTATCATCTATTATTAATTTAATATTTCATCTTTATTTGAGTTGCTTTTTGCACAGACTATAAAGCCTAGTATAAAGGAAGAGTAAAGTATGTAATTCCCTACGTTTAATAAGCTAGTATAAAAAATAATATTTTCAGGAGTACTTTTATCTATTAATAGCGAACTAAAAATAAAAACAGGTGTTAAGCATAAATGAAAAATTAAAACACCCACCGAAATATAAAATACTACTGATTTTGAAAGGTTTAATATTCTATCCGAGTTTATTAATTCTAGGTAGTAAGTAAAAATACTTATCAAAACTAAAACGGTACCACTAATAAGTGTTATAGCAGAATATTTAATAAATAAAACATCACTAAAAACTAATATTGAGACACTTGTAATTAAAAATAAACCAGATAAAACCTCCATCAGTTTTATTGTTTTGGTATTTTTTAAAAACAATTTAAAAAATAAAGCATAAAATAAAAAAGTAATAATTAAGTAAACATTATATAACCAGTAGTTTTTCTCGAAAGAAGTATTTTTTAAAAAGCTAAAAATATCCCAATCATCAACAAAAAAGGTATAAAACCCAATAGTTTCAACAACTACTGTAAACCCTAAATACAACACAAGATATTTTATAGGTTTAGAGGGCTGTTTTTTATAATAATAAATACTAAAAATAAAAGCAGCCCATTCTATAAAATAAATAATAAATTGTTTAAATTCCATTAATACGCCTTAGGAGGAAAGCCTCCATTTCCCATATTCAAAGGATCAATCCCATAATTATTATCAGAATTACCATCATCGCTTTCGGTAGCGTTTAAAAATACGGTGGCTTTGGTAGATTCTTTATCGTTATAGGCTGCAAAATATACGCGTATGCCTGGATTGTCTATTCCTTGTTTTGCAGATTCGTCTTTTACATAGTTAATAAACTCTTGTAATTGGTCTATATTGAAAGTTATTGCACAGCAATCTTTACTGCCCATTGCTTTTGCTATGTCAACAGCTCTGGTGGTGTTCCAGTTTTTTTGTAATGTTTTTGCTGCAGCTACAGTGATGCAATTTTTTGGTTTTGTCATTATAATTTGGTTATTAGTTAATAAGAATAAAGATAGGTAGTTTTTTTAATATCACAAGTTTGTTGATGTAAATATTATTGGATGTCCTAGCGAGAAGTCTTTTCAGCAAAGAAGCGTCCTCTATAATTCACCTGTCCTCGCGAGGAGGAACGACGTGGCGACCTCTTAAAAAAAACCTAAATTGAAACCGAAACCAAAAACCCTACCCTTCGATACTTCTTCCTACGTCAGAAACTCAGGGTACTATATTATAAATTAAATAAACTCTATATTTGAGCATTATACATTTATTATGATAAAAAACCTTTTTAATATTTTTAATAAAAAAGAATTATTAACAGATTGTGTTTTTATACATATTCCCAAAACAGGAGGTTCTACATTTATTGGAGCATTAAAAGATGCTACAAAATTGTCATCTTCAGAAATGAAAGTAGCAACGCATAAAATTAACAATGTAGGAAATGTCCAAGTAAAACATGTCGATTTCAGTACTAAAGAAAGGTTTTTTAAAGGGACAGAAATATTTAAAAATCACTACAATCCCGATAAAAACAAAAAACACTTTATGCTAGTACGCAACCCGATTGATAGAGTAATTTCTGAGTTTAATTTTCAATATTATATATTAAACGGTAAGGAAGGAAACCCTAATGCTGCTATTATTTCAAGAATGAAACCACGTCCTACATCTATTGATGAATATATAGAGTTTAAAGAAACACAAAATTACCAAATAAAATTTTTATTGGGTAAACCTTTAGGTTATAAAGGGAAAATAATTTTAAATGATTTAGATTTAATTAATAATAAAATTGAAGAACTACCTATTTACTGTGGTGTAACAGATGAGTATTCTAGCTTCTTAAAAACATTTGAAATAGAAAGCGGAATTAAATTAAGCAAAAAAATAGTAGTTCGAAAAAAAACACCTTTTATGTTTCAGAGCATCGTTTCTGAAAAAACAAAAAAACGTATTCGTGAATTAAATTCTTTAGATTATAAATTATATGAATTAGCAAAGTCTAAATCTTTATCAAATAATTTAAAAGAAGATTATAAATACCAAGAGAACGATGTTTTTATTGTTTAAAATAAGTAATTATGTTTAATTTTTTTAATAAAAAAAAGAATACAATCCTTCAATTAGATAAGGTTTTAGCTTCAGACATTTCAGCAAAACAACTTAAAAAATTGTATATCGACAAGCGCAGACCTTTAATTATTAAAGGTGGGGCAAATTCATGGCCATTAATAAAAAAATGGAATAAAGAGTATATTTCTGAAAACATGGGAGGTTATGTCTGTAAAATCATTAACGATTCTAGACCTGCTTATGCAAAAGAACAAACTACTCTAAAAATTTATTTCAATAAATTTCCAGGCTACAGTACACTAACTCTTGATGTTTATGACGATACATCGCCTCCATTATTTATGAAAGATATAAAAATGCCAAATATATATTTTTCAAAAAAAGATATTTCGAGGTTTTTCTTTTATCATTCTGTAAAAGATGCTGGAACATTACCTCATATTCATGGTGATGCTTTTAATATTCTTCAGCAAGGTGAAAAACATTGGGTTTTTTATGATGCAAGTAAAATGGAAAATGAAAAAGGATATCATGCTCTTCAAAAATCAAATAGAAAATATAATATTGGGTCGCACGCTAAGCAATGGTTTGCTAAAGAATTAAAGAAATTACCATCTCAGGTTGACGAAGTTTTTGAATGCATACAAGAAGCAGGAGATATAATATTTATACCTGCTGGTTACAGTCACGCAGTCTTAAATAAAAGTGAAGTGATGGGTATTGTTTTTGAAACAAAACAAAAGTAATTAAAACCACTTAAACCTTTTACGGCTTTTAGGAATTACAATGTTATTCGAATCAAATTGAAGATAATTTTGGTATTTAATTTTTTGTTTTGGGGAAGATTTGTAGTTGCGATCTATTGTTTTAGCGATTTCAATAGTCATCTCTAATGGGCTTGCGTTTTCTTTCTCTGAAATAGTTTGAAGTTGCTTTGTAAATGAAGCGTTTTTGTCTTTGCTTTCAAATGCTTTAACCACAGTGTCATTCCATACATTAATGTAAATTTTTCCATCTTTAATTTTTGCATTATGGTGTAAGTAATCGTTAAGGCTTTTAAAAAAGATGTTATTTAAGTGAATAAACTCAAGGTTTTTTAATTCTATTTCCAATAAATTAAAACGTTCTGTAAATTTTAAAACATAATCATATTTGTTGCCATTAAAATTAATTTTTGAACCTTTGTTTAAAGTAACTTGAGATTCAAATGTTTTTAAACACTCATTATAAAGTTGAAAATCTAATGCGTTATGTTTTATAATTAAATTTGATAATTCTTCAGAAACTTCATTTAGCTTTGGTCTATTTAGTGTAATTCTTTTAACATCTAATTTTTTTGGCCATTTAATATTGGTATGCTGACTAAAATAATTAAGAGAAGCCTCATAGTGCTCAAAGATGCCAACTTTAATATTTGAGTTTCTAATCGTGTTGCTGACCAATTCAAAATCATCTTGATTTACTAAATTAGTATCATACATTCTTTTTCCAACCAAAAAACCAATCATATAATTTTGAGTTTGACGGTTTTTAACATAACTAATTAAGTCTTTAGGTAAAGGCTTTATCAAAGACATAAACTCTGGTCGTGTTTTAATAAACGAATATTCAGAAATAATACGATCTACAGGATGTCTTAATAGCATAAAAATATTATAATCCTTGTAATAATCATACTTTAAAGGGTTAAATATATCTGCGGAGTTGGACCTTTTAGTTTGATAATCTATATGTCTATAGTTAAAATCTGGTTTTGTTTGCCAATCTGTTTTATTAATTGCACAGTTTATCGTTGTACCTCCTGTTTTAGGAATATGGATAAATATATTTTTGTTTTTCATTAGAACACTTCTTATCTACAAATATAATTTAAAAAAAACTAGTTATGTAATGCTGAAATATTGTTTCTTAAAGTGAACTCCTAAAATCAGTACTATTATAAAAAAACTCTAAAGTAAATTTCATAAGGTCACCACGCTCCTAAGGTCGCTCGTGAAACTACCTTTTTTTTAACCGCAAAGAACGCAAAGGTTTACGCAAAGGTCACAAAGGCTTTATTGTTACCTCTAAATACTAATTTATTTGTCATTGCGAGTAGCTTTTTCTGCTACGTGGCAATCTGTTGAACGTAACTAAATTCATAAAATCGCCAAGTCGTACCTCCTCGCGAAGACATTTCAAATCATCTTCAACTTCATCTTCGTTTTCAACTTCAACTTCGTAATAACCAACACCATTCATCGGTAATAATCAATATTTTATCAGATAAAAAGCAATAAATTATAGATGAACTACTAAATGTTAATAAAAATTAAAATAAACTTTTATTTTTCTTATAAATCACCTTATATTGCTACGATATTCTTATAACAAATTAAAATATTTTATTAATTATGAAAAAATTTACTTATTTAATATTGGGTTTATTCTTGATGGCATTTAGCTGGCAAAGTAATGCGCAATGTGATTACACGCTTGAGATGAACGATTCTTGGGGAGACGGATGGAACGGAAATACCATGGACGTCTTAGTTAATGGTTTAATAGTACTTGATGATGTTACCTTTGCCACAGGAACTCAAAGCTTATTGACTTTTCCAGTAAATACTGGTGACGATGTAACCACTATATGGAATGGAGGAGGAGGTTTTGGGAACGAAACCTCCTACAGGATACTCGATGCTGGTGGGACCAGTGTTGGCTCTGGAGCCGAGAGTGATATCCTTACCGGAACCATAACAGCTGCTTGTCCAGCTTGTAACCCCCCAAGTACACTAGCTGCAAGCAACATAACACAAACCCAAGCAGATCTATCTTGGACAGCTGGTGGAACTGAAACCGCTTGGAATGTTGAGTGGGGATTAAACCCACTTACTCTAGGAGCTGGAACTACCGTAACTGGAGTTACAAACCCTTATACCTTAATGGGGTTAACTGCTGATACTAATTACGATTATTACGTACAAGCAGATTGTGGTTTAAACGGAACAAGTTCTTGGGCAGGACCTTTTACCTTTTTTACAGGTCATTGTTTATCGGTTCCTTCATCTAATGATGGTGCTGGAATATCAAACGTACAATTACAAACTACAGATTTTCCTACAGGCGATGTTACTTATTTTGACCATACAGGTACGGTAATAGATATAGCTCAAAGCACTACAGTTAATCTTCAAGTAACTTTTCAAACAGGGTATACTTACGATACTAATGTTTGGATCGATTTAAACGACAATTTAATATTTGAAGCTTCAGAACAAGTTTTTGATGGAGTTTCACTTGGAGACAATCCAACAACATTAGATGCTTCTTTTCCTTTAGGTGCTGGTGCAGCATTAGGAAATCATAAAATGCGTATTGGTACTGCAGATACTGGTCAACAACCAGGAGACCCTTGTTATAATGGTTCTTTTGGAGTAACATTAGACTTTACAGTAAATGTAACCCTTCCACCTAATTGTTTACCACCTCTTGATCTAGCGGTAACAAATGTTAATTCCGCAGCAGGAACTGCCGACCTTAGTTGGACAGATGCCAATGCACCTTCAAGTGATTTTACTTATAGTGTAGAAGATATAACCAATGGGGTAAACTTTATACCTAATACTTTATCTGGAGGTTTAACTACAGTTGGTATAACTGGATTAGTTGCTGGAAACGATTATACGTTTTCAGTTTTTTCTAATTGTGGATTAGATACTAGTACGGTAACAGGTCCATTAGCCTGGAACCAAACAGATTTACCAGACTGTGTAACTTATACCTCTCCACTTGATGGAGCTACCAATGTTGTTGGTGGTATTGTATCACTAAATTGGACAGAACCAGGTACAGGAACAGCTCCAACAGGATATGATATCTATTTTGGACAAACTTCAGGTGCTTTAACAAATCTTGGAACTATTCCATTTCCTGCAACAGGTATTAATATATCTGGTGTTGCAGCAGGCTCTACTAATTATTGGATGATTGTTCCAGTAAATGCAGGTGGTGGCAATTTAAGTTGTGGAGAATTTTCTTTTACAACTGCAGCTGCACCAACAGCGCCAGCAGGAGTTACTTGTGCCATAGCCGATCCATTTAATGCTTTTACTGAAGAATTTGACGTACAAGGATTATGGACAGGTGACATAGCATCTGGAACTACAAATGATTTATGGAACTTTGGACGAACTGGAGGAACAGGTTCTGGAAGTACTGGTCCATCTGGAGCACATAGTGGTGCAAACTATATGTATTTTGAAGCTTCAGGTGCAAATGGTTCAATAGCATTAGCGAATTCACCAGCTATCGATTTAACTGGTGCTTCTGAAGGTGCCGAACTATCATTTTTCCTTCACGCTTATGGAGCTTCTATAGGACGATTGGATGTTTTAGTTTCAACAGATGGGGGTACAACTTTTGCACTCCTAGACTCTTGGGGAGGACAACTGCAAACTGCATCAGCTGATGCTTGGGTACCAATGGGTGTGAATTTAGATGCTTATTTAGGGCAAACAATAAATATTCAATTACGATATATTTCTACCAACGGTTTTACAGGTGATATGGCAATTGATTTGTTTGAAGTAAATACTTGTCAGACAATTACTTGTCCAGACCCATCTGCAATGACAGCTTCATTAATTACAGTAACGACAGCAGATCTAGACTGGACAGAAAATGGAACAGCTACGGTTTGGGATTTAGAAATGGGTGTAAGTGGATTTACTGCTACAGGAACTCCTACCGATAACGATATTACAAAACCATTTTCAGCAACAGGTTTAACAGCCAATACTACTTACGATGTATATTATAGAGCCGATTGTGGTGCAGATAATACAAATGTGAGTGCTTGGGTAGGACCTTATAGTTTTACAACACTAGCAGGCGCACATGCATTCCCATTAACAGAAGACTTTGAAAGTGGTTTTACTTATTTTGATAATGCTTCTGGTAATAATGTAGATTTTACAATCGAAACAACCATAATTAATGGAGGTACAAACAGTGTACATAATGCCCATACATCTAGTAATACTAATATTTTGCTTGAAACAGGTATTTTAGATCTTTCTGGTACAACAGCTGCTCAAATAGATTTTTGGCATATTGCAAAAACTGAAGGTGGTTGGGATAAATGTTATGTTGAAATCTCTACAGATGGAGGTGCTACTTATACAGCATTACCAAACTCTGCTTATTTAGGTGCTGCTAATGGATATGACACAAATGGATATTTCCATGAAGACTCTTATGCTGACTGGGGAACAACTGATGTTCCTGCAATTAATGCTTGGTGGAAAAAAGAATCGTTTAGTTTAGCCGCTTATAATGTTGCAAATGTTAGATTTAGATTTTTATTAACTTCTGATAGTAGTGCAAATAGAGATGGATGGTATATTGATGATATTCAGGTTTATGAGCCAACATGTCCAGATCCAAATGCAATGGCAGCTTCGTCAATTACAGCTACAACTGCAAGTTTAGACTGGACAGAAAATGGTACTGCTACCGTTTGGGATTTAGAAATAGGTGCAAGTGGGTTTACAGCTACAGGAACCCCTACAGATAACGATATTACAAAGCCTTTTGCTGCTACAGGATTAACAGCAGAAACAACTTATGATGTTTATTATAGAGCAGATTGTGGTGCAGATAATACAGATGTGAGTACTTGGGTAGGGCCTTATAGTTTTACTACGCCTTGTGCTATATACATTCCAGATTATAATGAAGACTTTGCAAGTTACGTACCTAATTGTTGGGAAGAAGCTGAAGGACCTGCAACTGGTTATACAACAACGGGTAGTTCTGGTTGGGCTCAAGATGGTTTTGCAAACAACGGTACTACTGGTGCTACAAAATTTAATCTTTATAATACTGGAGATGAAGATTGGTTATTAACACCTATGTTCGATTTATCTGCAGGAGGCTATGAACTTACTTTTGACGTTGCAGTAACAGCTTGGGGTAATCAAAATCCATCTGCAATGGGATCAGACGACCAAGTATTATTATTACAATCTATTGATGGTGGAACAACTTGGACTTCTATCTATACATTTAATGCAGCTAATACACCTTCTAATACTGGAGATTATATTATTGTTGATATTTCTGCACTTACTTCAGCAACCGTTCAATTTGCATTTTTTGCCGATGAAGGTGCTGTAGATGATGCAGAAGACTACGACTTCTTTGTAGATAACTTTAGAGCAAAAACACAATCTTGTACTGGAGGAACAACTACCTGGTCAACCCTTGGTTGGGACAATGGAGTTCCTAACAATACAATGAATGCAGTAATCGATTTTGCTTATGGTACAGGAACAACTGGTAATTTAGATGTTTGCTCATTAACAGTAACTGCAAATGGATTATTAGAAATAGATCCAGGAAACTATGTAAAAGTAGAAGAGCATATTCTTGTAGAAAGTGGTGGTATATTAGCGATATTCCACGAAGGAAGTTTAGTACAGGTAGATGATCTTGCACCTGTAACCAATAACGGTACCATAGGTGTTACAAAAACCACCCCGGTAAACGGAGGAACTTCCTTTAGTATTTTAGGAAGCCCGATGAGCGGTACCACCAGAAGTGGTGCTTTAGTAGGTAATAATGTAGTAATGAGTCACGATACAAGTCTGTTTGATTTAGATGCAACCGTAACAGCTGTAAACGCTGGTGCAGAACATTTTGCAGATGCAGATGGTAATAACTGGTCGTTTATGACGGGTGCTGCTGCTATTAATCCAGCTGAAGGATATTTAGTAGGACCAACAGATCAAGGAGTAATAGATGGTTCTTACGCTTTAACCTATAACGAAGGTACCTTAAACAATGGAGTGTATAATTTTGTACCGGTTTGGAATATCGACAGAGAAAACAGTCCTAATATTTTAAGTAATCCTTATGCTTCAGCCATAGATGCTGTTGCATTGTTAAATGATAACTTTTTATTAGCGAGTAATGTTTATTTTTGGGAGCATATAACGGCTCCAAGTGCTGGTTATCCTGGCTATCGTTCAGAAAACTGGAGTATGGGCGATATATCAATTTTTAATGTTACAGGTTTAGGAACGGCAGCTCCAAATGGAGGAGCAATACCAAGTCAATTTATACCTTCAGGACAAGGGTTTGCTATAAAAGTAAAAGCTGATGTTCCTAGCTTACCATTTGTGTTTGATAATTCGCATCGTGTAACGGGACCTAATACAGGTTATAGAACTCAAGATAGTAACTTAGAAAAGCTATACATAAATCTAAAAAATGAGACTTATGCTTTAAAAAGTAGTATGGCAGTTGCTTTTACAGATCAAGCAACTAACAACTATGATGAAGGATACGAAACTAAACGTTTAGCAACACCAATCTCTATTTATTCGGTAATAGACGACCACGAAATAGTGATACAAGCTCGTAATGTTTTCAATACCGATCAAATAATTCCATTAGGATTTAGAACAATGGTAGAAGAAGTACAGACTTATACTATTTCTTTAGGTATTATAGAAGGAGAAAGCATCACACAAGCAACGGTGTATTTACAAGATAATTTATTAAACACAGTTACTAACTTAACTGAAGGAGATTACACATTTACTTCCAACGAAAGCAATCAAAAAGACCGTTTTGTAATTGTATTTGCAGAAGGTGTATTAGGAACAAGTGATGCTAATTTAGCAGCGATTTCTGTATATCCTAATCCAACTAAAAATATCCTAAATATTGTATCACCAGTTTCTAAAGTAAACAATGTAGTGGTACATGATATTAGTGGTAGAAGAGTTGCTACGTATGATTTTACAAATAACTTAGAAACTAAGTTAGATGTTACAAATTATACTAGTGGTGTTTATTTTGTTGAAATTAACACAGTAGATGGTTCGGTTACAAAACGAATTATCCGTGAGTAGTTAATAAGTATTGTTATATTTATATAGTAAAGGCGTTATCGAGAGATAGCGCCTTTTTTTTTGGTTGTTTTTTGTTGCCCGCGAATGACACGGATTTTCGCAGATTTTTGTTTGTCGCTTGCTGTCATTGTTTATTAATACTTGTCCTTGTTTATTAATACTTGTCATTGCGAGGAGCGAATCGAGGTTTATGTCGTTAAGAAAACATTTAAAAGCGACGTAGCAATCTGTTTCAATCATAGTTCCAATTATTCTATCAGTTTCTAATTCAAGTTCAACTTAAACTTCATTTAAGATAATATAAACAGATTGCCACGGTCATACTTCCCTCGCAAAGACAAGTAATAACGGGCGTTGTGACTAGTAAAAGCATTTTAAAAGCACTCTGTCATTGGGAAAATCTTTTTTAAGCGATGCAAAAACCTATCTATATTCCACTGTCATTGCGAGAAGCTAACAAGAAACAATATCGTTTGCACAATTATAAAAGCAACGTGGCAATCTGTTTCAATCATAGTTCCAATTATTCTATCAGTTTCGAATTCAACTTCAACTTCAAGTTCAACTTCAACTTCATTTAAGGTAATATAAACAGATTGCCACGGTCATACTTCCCTCGCAAAGACAAGTAGCAATAAAAACAAAAAGCTCAATTTGATTTTCATCAAATTGAGCTTTTATTATAGTAATTTTAAAACTTTGTGTATTTGCAAAAATAATTCTTACATCTTCACATCATCCAATGTTACCTCTTCACCATCTTTACTCATTAATTTAATTTCGTCAAAGCCCATATCTTTAAATTGAGCAAATTGTGTTTTTGCATCTCCAATTACTACATAAGCCATTTTAGACTCATCCAAATATTTATTGGCAAGTGCTTTGTGCTGGTCTAATGTCATGGCTCCAATAATTGCTTCTTCTCCTTCAATATAATTAGGATCTAAGTCGTAGCTACTCATTTCTTGTAACATTCCTAATAAAGCAAATTGTGTTTCGAATCTACGAGCATTCGATTTTATCAAAGCATTTTTAGTAAAGTCTAAATCTTCTTGGCTAATACCATTTTTGTAAGCTTCAATTTGCTCTTTAAAAATAGCAACAGATTCGCCAGTAGTATTAGTTCTCACGCTTGAAGAAGCCGTAAAAGTTCCTGGGATTTTAGTTCCGCTAAATCCTGTTCTTGCTCCGTAAGTATAGCCCTTTTCTTCTCTAAGAATTAAGTTTACATTTCCTGAAAAAGAACCTCCTAATTTATAATTCATCACTTCGGCTGGATAAAAATCTTTATCGGTTCTTGGCAAAGCGATGTAACCAATATTTATTACCGATTGTTTTGCGTCCGGAATATCCACAAAATACAAAGAAGCTTTATCTCTATTATTAGCAATAGGATAACTAGGAATTGTTACCTCTTTAGCTTTCCAATTAGTTTCTAAAGAAGCTAATTTTTCTAAACTTCCTGCTTTTGAAACACTTCCAACAATTTGAAACTTGCTAATTGATGGTGAGAAATTTTTAGTATAAAATGCTTTTAAATCATCGATAGTAATCGCTTCAACAGATGCTACAGTTCCACTGGTTGGGTAACTGAATATATGATCTTTTCCGTATAATATTTTATTATAAACACGTCTTGCTACTACATTAGGATTGGCATCAGAACGTTTAATATCATTAATTGTTTTTGTTTTAATACGAGCAAACTCTTCTTCGTCCCATCTTGGTTGTAATAAAATTTCTTCAACCAGTGTAAGGGTTTTGTCTAAATTTCGTGCTAAGGTATTTCCACTAATCACAATAGACTCCCGAGTGGTGTACATATTAATATTTGCACCCAACATTTCAATTTCTTCTTCTAATTGTTCTGGAGTTTTGGTAGCGGTACCTTCCATCATAATATCGGTCATTAGGTTTGCCACTCCGTTTTTGTTCATATCGTCTAATAAATGTCCTCCTTCCATCACCAAACTAAAGTTGACTGTAGGGATTTCGTATTGTTCGATACCATATACTTTCATTCCGTTTTTTAACGTAGCTGTCCAACTTGTAGGAATATTTAATTTTGGTGTTGGTCCTAATTCAGGGTCAACAGATCTGTCAAAATTTGAAGGAGTTTTTACAATTTCTTCTTTTACTTCCTCTACTTTTTTCGCTACATTGTCTTTTATTTCTTCTTCAACAACAGGAGCTTTAGTAGAGTTTTCAGTAATTAAAGCCAGTTGCCCTTTTGGTACAAAGCTCGTCATAACATAATGTTGCCCTTTAATGTATTTATTATACACACGCATTACGTCTTCTGTGGTTACTTTCTTAATGTTTTCGATGTCTTGTGTAATAAACCCAGGATCACCAGCAAAAACATTGTATTGTGCTAATTGGTAGGATTTACCTAAAATAGATCCGATTCCGTTATAAAAACCAGTTTCCAATCCTGCTTTTATTCGTTCTACATCTTTATCTGTTACTCCATCTTTTTCAAATAATGCGAATGCTTCGTTGATACCAGCTTCCACATCGTTTAAATTTACTCCATTGTTTGCAGTAATAATTATTCTGAAAGCGCCTGCCAATTCTTGTGATCTGTTAAACGCAATAGTTCTTGAAGTTAAATTCTTCTCTTTCACCAACACCTTATAAAGAGGTGCTTTTTTTCCGCTAGATAAAATTTCAGCTAAAAAATCTAGTGCATAGGCATCATCTGTATATTGCTGAACCGTAGGCCATACCATATTTAATTGCGGTGCAGTTGCAAAATTATCTTCGTGAAATAATCGTTTTGTTTCAGAAAGCGTTACCAGTTGTGGCTCTAATTTTGCTACTTCATCTTTGGGTTCTATTTCTCCAAAATATTTTTCGATTAATGCTTTTGCTTCTTTAGTATCAAAATCACCTGCCAATACTAAGGTAGCATTATTAGGACCGTAATATTTATTATAAAACTCCTTAACATCTTCTACTGTTGCATTCTGAAGATCTACTAATTCACCAATTACTTGCCAGTTATAAGGATGTCCTTCTGGATACAAATTTTTATCGATTACCCAGCCAGTATGACCGTAAGGATTGTTATCTACTCGTTGTCTTTTTTCATTCTGAACCACTTCTTGTTGGTTATAAAAAGCAGATTCTGTTACCGTATTAATTAAGAAACCCATCCGGTCGCTTTCCATCCAAAGTACAGTTTCAAGAGCATTGTTAGGAACGATTTCATAATAAATGGTACCATCTTTCCAGGTACCTCCATTTAAAGTTCCTCCTACATCTTGAATTTTTTTGAAAAATTGATCTTGTGGAATGTTTTCAGATTCTTGAAATAACATATGTTCAAATAAATGTGCAAACCCTGTTCTACCTGTTTTCTCACGGTTTGAACCAACACCATATTGAATGGCTAACGAAACAATAGGATCACTTTTATCTTGATGAAGTACCACATCTAGCCCGTTTGCAAGTTGGTATTTTTCAAATTCAATAGAAAATTTGGTGTCGACTACTTCAGTATTTTCCTCTGAAGAATCTTTACATGAAGTCATAAATAAGCTAAATGAAAGCAACGAAATCATTGCTATTTTAAATGAAATTTTAAACATTTTAATTAATTTTAGTATAAGCTATAAAGATACAATCGCATTTTCTGAAAAAACTTAAATAATTGTTAAATCAATTTGCTTTTATCGTCACTTCGATACAATTGCTCTCCTAAGGTCGAGCAATCACTCAGTACCTGTTGAGTATTACTCTTCGATACAAAATTACTCCTCGTGGTGTTTTCACCTTCCTTGCTGGTGAAGCGGATTCAAATTTCTTAGAAAGATTGTTCATTTACATTGCTTTTTCTGTTCGAGAGCAGTCGAGAAGTAGTTAGTTAATAATTTCGAGTATGATTTATCACTTCGGCTTCGCTCAGTGTCCTATCCATTAAATTATTATAGTAGTAATTATTTTTAAATTCAGGATTTATTTTTCTACTTCTTCAATTACACAATCATCGCCTCCAATAAAAATAAACCCTCCATTTTTTTGAAGTTGAAAGCAGTTGGAAAAATGTGCTTGTAAGTTGTATTCAATATCTTGCAATGGGAGCACTACAGGATTATTTAGTCTTTTAAATACAGAATTATGAATTTTAAACTTTCCATTATTATAGACATCGTTGTTTTCAATGTATAGTGATAAATCTCTAAATCTTCTTCTGTAAAATATTTCAATAAATGAATTTGATGGATCGTGAATAGTACCATAAGGATTTTCAAAAACTCTGGCTGTTTCGGGTAAGATTCCGTAAGGCTTAATTTGGTTAATCATCCAATTAAGAGTAACTCCATCAATTTCAGTATCGCCGTAACCGCCACCTACATCTGAGTGCGCTCCTGAAAACCATACTTCATTTACGACTTTATTTATGTCCACGGGTTTTTCGCACTTTTCAGTGAGATAGTTTTTTGATAATAATTTAGGCGTAAAAATAGTGGCTCTATCATCATTGATTGAAAGTGCCTGTGCTGCCTTTTTAACATTACACAATTGATCAATATAATTTTTATTAGAGACATTATAATTCTCCTTGAAATTAGGAATTCCTAAAGCTTCAACAGTGTCCCAAAGCCCCATAAACTCTATTGGAACCGATTCGGGTGATTTTTCCGTTATGGCTTTAATATCTTTTCTACGATTGTAAATGGTTTGATCACCACGATAGGCTAGATATACTTTTTTTATATATTTAAATTGTTCTTCTTCTGGAATATTTGAGAGGTCTGTAATTCCAGCAACGTGAATTAGTCCTGCTAAAATTCTAGCAGCATACGCTCCTCTACTAAAACCAAAAATATAGATTTCATCATTGCGTTCTGGACGGTAATTTTTTGAAAGGAATAAATAGGCTTCTCGTACTGTTTTTCCAATACCAAGCCCAGTCATTAACCCAATTCCTCTGTTTCCTACTCCTGTAACATACGCAGCATTAATATTGGTTTTATCTTGAAGTATTGTTAAATTATATAATTTTGAAACATTGGTATAACTACTTGCATTATTCATGGTTCCGTCCATAAAAACTATCAATTTCTTTGGGGTTTCAATTTTTTGAATTGGAATATGATAGGCCGTTTTTGTACTAACGCAGCTTGTTAAAGTAATTACTACTAAAAGAAAAAGGACTTTTTTCATTGATGATGAATAATTAGATTGCAATAATAATGCAAAAAATAGAATTTGCTGTTCTAATTAACATTTTGACTACTTTTCGAAACTACTTTTTTATAAGAACCTAAAAATACATCCAGCTTGCTATCCAAACCAACCGTCGCGATCCAAGCTCCTATATTGAATGGCCTCAGAAATATGATCCCCAGTAATGTTTTCTGAAGCTTCTAAATCTGCAATAGTTCTTGAAACTTTTAAGATTCTGTCATAGGCTCTTGCTGAAAGGTTTAATCGTTCCATCGCAGTTTTTAATAGTTGTAAGGAAGCTTCCTCTAATTTACAGAATTTTCGAATTTGCTTCACGCCCATCTGAGCATTATAATGAACACTTTCTGAATCTGAAAATCTTGCAGTTTGCAATTTTCTAGCTTTTGTAACCCGTTCTCTAATTACATTACTCAGCTCTCCGCTACGCTCATCACTTAATTTCTCGAAAGGCACAGGAGTAACTTCAATATGAATATCAATCCGATCTAATAAGGGACCCGAAATCTTTCCTAAATACCGTTGCATTTCTTGAGGAGATGATGTCATTGGAGAATCTGGATCGTTAAAATACCCACTCGGACTTGGATTCATACTCGCTACCAACATAAAACTAGAAGGATACGTTACCGTAAATTTTGCTCTGGAAATAGTTACTTCGCGATCTTCTAAAGGTTGTCTCATTACTTCAAGAACTCCTCGTTTAAATTCGGGTAATTCATCTAAAAATAAAACTCCGTTATGAGATAGTGAAATCTCTCCTGGTTGTGGGTAGGCACCGCCTCCAACGAGGGCTACGTCAGAAATCGTATGATGTGGACTTCTAAATGGTCTTGAACTCATAATTCCACCTTTTTTCATAGTTCGTCCTGCCACAGAATGAATTTTTGTAGTTTCCAACGCTTCGCCTAATGTCATGGGAGGTAAAATACTTGGCAATCGTTTGGCAAGCATTGTTTTCCCAGAACCTGGTGGACCAATTAATATAATATTATGCCCGCCAGCTGCAGCAATTTCCATACAACGTTTAATGGATTCTTGGCCTTTTACATCAGCAAAATCGAATTCTGGATTTTCTAAATGGTTGTAAAATTCGGCTTCGATATCTACGATGGTTCGTTCTAATGGAGTTTCTTCATTAAAAAAATCGATTACTTCTTTTATATTATTAACTCCATAGACTTCTAATCCTTCAACGATAGCAGCTTCTTTAGCATTTTGTTCTGGAAGTATAAAGCCTTTAAATCCTTCTTCATTAGCCTTAATTGCAATTGGCAAAGCACCTCGAATGGGCTGCAGACTTCCGTCGAGCGAAAGTTCGCCCATGATGACATAATCTTTAAGTGGATTTTTTTCTTCAATTTGTTCGGTAGCTATTAATATTCCCATGGCTAAAGTAAGGTCGTAAGCAGAGCCTTCTTTGCGCATATCTGCGGGCGACATATTGAGTATTAATTTTTTTCCTGGGATTTTGTAACCGTTGTTTTGTAGAGCAGCTGCAATCCTAAAATTGCTTTCTCTTATGGCATTATCTGGCAAACCTACTAAGTGGTAGCCTACCCCTTTATCTACGTTAACCTCAACAGTTATTGTGCTTGCTTCAACACCAAACACAGCACTCCCATACACTTTTGTGAGCATATAATTTTATTTTTAAAATAGGGAGTTATTGAAAGTTTGAAGATAGTAATTTTTTACGAACTATTTTAAATAAAAAAGCCCTTATCTAAATAGACAAAGGCTTTTTTTAATATTTAATATGGAATTTATTTTTTTACAAATTGCAATACATCGGTATTACTATCTGATGTTACTTTAATAAAATAATTTCCTGTACTTAATTCTGAAACATCTATTTGTGAGATAGTAGTGTCTCTCTTTGAAATTAAAACTTGTCCTAAAATATTTATAATTTCCACATTTGTTATGGGTGTAGAAGCATCAATATTTAGAATATTAGTTGTTGGATTTGGGTAAATAATTAAGTTTTCAATAGATTGATCTTCAAACCCAAGTTCTGCCATAGTGGTAAATTTATATTCATCTGAAAAAGGACCATCTTGACATGAGTTTTTAGCTCTAACTCTCCAAAAATATTCTGTTTCAAAACTTAAACCAACTATAAAAATAGAGCTTAAAGTAACTGTTTGAGATTCTACAATGTTAGTAAATTGATCATCTAAAGCTAATTCAAAATCATATCCTTCAGTTAAACTGCTTCCACCATCCCAATCAAAAGCTAAATCAACAGGGCGATTTTGCCAATTATTCCCAGGTGATAACAAGATTGGTTGAGGGAAATTCATATCGTCTGTTATTCTTAGTATCAAATAAAGGTTAATTGTTTCAGTAGAACCTGTTGCAGTAACTTTGAAAGGGTAATCTCCATTTGTAAGTCCATTAATATTTTCAACTGTTAATACAGTAGTTCCGTCTGCATTTAACGATGTAAAAGAAAAAGAACTTGTTGTTCCTACTGGTAAATCTGCTACCGTAAAATCAATAGTATCAGAAAAACCGTCGTTAAAAGTTAAATCAATATCAAAATCGATGGTCCCAGAGCTTGCACACGTAACATTTAATCCATCATGACTTGATACAAAAAACTCTTCTCTATTAATACCTGTAATAATTGTTGAAAATACCTGAACTGAATCCTGTATAAACCCTTTGTGAGATACTCTTACTATGTATTCACCACTTGCTCCTGAAACTTCAGTCTTTTCAATATTATCAACAATATTATCTCCTGTTGTAGCGGGAGCAGAATAACTAGCCGCATCTAATTTCCAAGGAAAAAAAGTAGCTCCTCCATCTTGAGATATTCTTAAATCTAAATCGTTGATTAATGAAGGAGTATCATCGTCTTCATTTCCTGCTGGCAAAACATTTCCTGGAACATCTGTCCAAGTAATTGAAGCCATAAAATCGTTTATTCCATCTGCTTTAACTGTTGTTGTATATGTTTGTCCGCTAATAATTTCTTCTTCAAGAACTAAGGAGGTAGTTCCGTTGTTTGAAATTGCAGCTGCAGCAACTTCTATATTTAAAAGTCCCCAACCAAACCTATAATCTGGACCTGGAGAATTTCCTGCTTCATCTGCTGTATGTAATGCTAAACCTCTTAATGTTGAACTTAACATATATTCTCCATTAACATTATTATAATGCTGTTGTAATAATAGTAAGCTTCCTGTAGTGTTTGGTGCTGACATAGATGTTCCACTAAAACTTGCAAAAGAACTATTTGAATTAGCTGTTGAAGAATACATATTCACACCTTTTGATGAAATATCTGGTTTTATTCGCCCATCATCGGTTGGTCCCCAACTACTAAATGAAGACATTGACACACTACCAGGTCCCGTATAATTTAAAACTTCAAAAACTGCTGCACTTGTCAATACATTTTTCGCAGTTCCTTTATCAGTTAAATAGTCATAACCACCATCTCCTGTATTAACTCCAGATTGACGATCGTTTCCAGCCGAAACAACTGGTAAATAATAAGGAGCATTATATGTGATTTGGTCTAAAGCTTTAGCTCTATTATCATAATAACCTAAATACCAAAGAGGAAGACTATTAATATTTAAACCATACGAATGATTTGAAACTAACAACCCATTTGCAGCAGCTGCAGTCATTTCTGATGTATCACTGTTAAAGTCGTATGCCCAAAGTTCAGCTTCAGGTGCCATTCCTTTAGCTGCTCCACCTACTACAGTTCCTGTTCCTACCATTGTTCCTGCAACATGAGTTGCATGACTACTAAATCCACTAGGTGAGTCTATTTGATCTGCTCTATTTTCTATGAGAATGTGGGATGCACGTACACGACCACCGTCCCAAATTCCACCAATCATATTCTCTCCGTTTAAATCTAAGCCAGCTCCTCCTCCAGAATGTACTTTGTTTGTTCGTGTTGTAATACCTCCTTCTCGATTAGTAGTTGCGTAATAAAGTGGTTCTCCTGAATCTAATACGCCAATTAAAATTGAAACCTCTCCATTAGGCATTTCAATATATTCATCCCAACCTGCATCTAATGCTTTTTGTTTTTCAGCAAAGAAATTTAATTCAAAATCTTGCTCTAATTGTCTTAGGTTTTCTAAGTTGTAATTTTCGGTAATTTCTAGTCTTTCAGAAGGTGTTTGTGCAACTAAGTTAGTTGCAGTAAATAACACGGAAAGAAAAACAGAAAATAGTGTACTCTTTTTCATAGAATTTATTGTTTTAGTTTGGGTTCTAAAATATTAAATATTAATGAATTGTATGTGTTAATTATTAATATTATTTATTTTCGATTAATAAATAATATTAATTTCTATAAAGCAGGTTCCTTTAGTTTATTGTTTGCCAGCTTTTTACCTAGCTCAACACCCCATTGATCGAAGCTAAATATATTCCAAACGACTCCTTGAACAAATATTTTATGTTCGTAAAGTGCAATTAATGAACCTAAATTTTTGGGTGTTAATTTAGAAATCAAGATTGTATTGGAAGGTTTATTTCCTTCAAATATTTTGTAAGGATTTTCTACATTTTCTAAGAGTGTTCCTTTAAATAGTGCTTCTGATTGTGCAAAGAAGTTTGCCATTAAAATTTTATGTTGTTTTTCGTTTCCGTAGAGCGATTCAGAAAAGCCTATAAAATCCACTGGGATTAATTTGGTGCCTTGATGTAGTAATTGAAAAAACGCATGTTGTGCATTGGCACCAACATTTCCCCAAACAATGGTTCCTGTTTGATAGTTAACTTTATCGCCGTTTCTATCCACACTTTTACCATTACTTTCCATTACTGCTTGTTGCAAATAAGGAACAAAATCTTCTAAATATTGAGTGTAAGGAATAACAGCTTCCGTTTCAGATTTATAAAAATTATTATACCAAATAGAGATCATTGCTAAAATAACTGGGATGTTATTTGAAAACTTTTCGTTTTTAAAATGAATATCCATTTCGTGTGCTCCTTCCAATAATTGCTTAAAATTTGAATATCCAACGGCACAACAAGTGGAAAGTCCAACGGAACTCCAAAGTGAAAAACGACCCCCAACCCAATCCCACAGAGGAAAAATATTATCTTCTGAAATTCCGAAGTGAATAACTTCCTTTAAATTTGAGGATACCGCTACAAAATGATTTTCAATATCTAATTGCGTGGCACCTTTTAAAAACCAATCTTTTATAGTATTGGTATTGGTGATGGTTTCTAATGTGGTAAAACTTTTTGAAACTACTATAAACAACGTAGTTTCTCTATTTAAATTTTTTAAAGTTTCTGAAACGTGATCTCCATCAATATTTGAAATGTAATGAACCTTCAAATGATTTTTATAATAGTGAAGTGCATTGGTGACCATTTTTGGACCTAAATCGCTTCCGCCAATTCCAATATTTACTATATCGGTAATTCGCTTTCCAGTAAAACCTGTCCATTTTCCTTTGCTAATAGCTTCGGAAAACTTCTTCATTTTTTTTAAGCTTCGTTTTACTTCGGGTTTCATTGATTCGAAATCACGAAGTTGTGTATGTAGTACGGCTCTATTTTCGGTCTGATTTATTTTCTCACCGTTAAACTGAAGTTGAATTGCTTCAGCTAAACCAACTTCTTCCGCTAATTGAAGCAATAAAGAAATGGTTTGATCTGTAATTCTGTTTTTTGAATAATCTACTTGAAAATCATTCCAAGTAATTTTCATTTTTTCGGTTCTGTTTTCCTCTTGATTAAATAAATCTACCACAAGAAAGTCTTTAACTTCAGAAAAATGCTGTTGCAACTTTTTCCAAGCTTTGGTAGTAGTAGGGTTTATTAAGGGAAAACTCATTTTTATTTTGGTACGCTTATTTTAATTTTCAAATATAAAAAACCAAATCTCAAATTAAGGAGAAATGGATTCTATTTATTTTTAAATTTTAATTTTGTTATTTCTGTAATATTCAATCAATCCATCCATAGGTTTTCTAATAATTTTACCCAATTTTAAGTTATGATTTTTAAAGCTTTCTTTAATGATATCTTCTGAAAAATGTGCGATACTTCCAATAAAATGAATAGGAACTTCTTTTGCTTCGTAATAACAAAGAATATGTGTTTTAATAAATTTTGAAACACCCACATTCAACATATTATAAAAATAAAAATCTTGATCTTGGGTATTAAAAATAAACTTTGCAAAAGAAGCTAAATAGGCATTCGGATTGGGTTTCTTATATAAATTCGTTTTTATTTTATCTGAATCAATAGAGAATTCTTCATTAAATTTTAAAGCAATTTCCCATGGCATTCTGTCGTAATAATAATCCTGAATTAATTGCTTTCCGTAGTAATTTCCGCTGGCATCATCCATAATTACATAACCCAAAGACGGAAAAGCAGTCGTTACTTTTGTACCATCAAAATAACAACTATTAGAACCTGTACCCAAGATACAAACTATGGCAGGTTCGGTCGTCACCGAAAGCACCGCAGCCATCATGTCTTCTTGAACCGTTACTTTGGCATTTGTAAAAAAGGTATTTAATAAATTTTCTAAGTTTTTTCTTGGCGTTTCAGTTCCACAACCTGCACCGTAAAAATCTAACGTGGTTATTTTTGTGAATACTGAAACTAACTCTTTATTTGAATTGATAATGGATTTCAGCTCACCTTCCAATAATATAGCAGGATTTAAACCTAAAGTGTTGGTTTTTAAAAACACATTACCTGAAGTATCTAATACTACCCAATCGCATTTGGTGGATCCGCTATCGGCAATTAAAATCATGGTTTATAGTTTTGAAACCAAAGTTGCCAATTCAATTAATTTAGCTGAATATCCATACTCATTATCATACCAAGCAATTAATTTAAAGAATTTGTCGTTAAGTGCAATTCCCGCTTTTGAATCGTAATTACAAGTATGTGTTTCTGAAACAAAATCTTGCGAAACCACTTCGTCTTCCACATATTGTACTACGCCTTTATAATCACCTTCTGCTGCTTCTTTAAACCAAGAATTGATTTCTTCTAAACTAGTTGATTTCTTTGTTCTTACGGTTAAATCTACCACCGAAACATCTGCTGTTGGAACTCTAAATGCCATTCCTGTTAATTTTCCTTTTAAAGAAGGAATCACTTTGGTTACGGCAATCGCAGCACCTGTTGAAGTTGGAATGATATTGTTGATAGCACTTCTTCCTTTTCGGTAGCCGCTTTTAGGACCATCAACAGGAAGCTGCGAGGAAGTTGCTGCGTGAACGGTGGTCATTAAGCCTTCTTCAATCCCAACGTGATCGTCTATTATTTTTGCCAAAGGTGCTAAACAATTGGTGGTACACGAAGCACAAGAAACAATGGTATCTTCTGGGGTTACATCTTGATGATTCACTCCCATTACAAACATCGGAGCTGTTTTTGAAGGAGCTGAAATCACTACCTTCTTCGCTCCTGCTTTTAAATGTGCCGAAGCAGAATCGATGTCTTTAAAGATTCCTGTACAATCTAAAATGGTTTGGGCTTTTACCTCGTTCCATTTTAAATCTTCTGGATTTCTTTCGGAAGTAACTCTAATTACATTCCCGTCCACTACTAAGTTTCCATCTGAAATTTCAATAGTTCCCGGATATTTTCCGTGAACCGAGTCGTATTTTAATAAATACGCTAACATTTCGATGTCTTGTAAATCGTTGATTGCTACAACGTCCAATTCTTTGTTTTGAGAAGCAATTCTGAATGCTAACCTCCCTATTCGGCCAAAGCCATTTATTCCTATGTTTATCATAACTATTACCTTTTAATTCCGTTAAAATCGGAAGGATTCTTTTTAAATTTTATTAATATTCTACAACGATACAATATCCGAAACTCGAATCAAATCTGTATCAATACTTGTATCTTTTTTTATTGCTTCGGAAAAAGGGACCGCTAATACTTGGTGGTTTTTAATACCAATCATTACATTTTGCTCTCCATCAACCAAAGCGTCAATCGCATAAACTCCCAACCTACTTGCCAATACACGATCGAAACAACTTGGCGAACCTCCACGTTGGATATGCCCTAAGACCGTAACTCGAACCTCATAATCTTTTAAATTTTCTTCAATATAATCAGCCAATTTAAAAATATTTTTTCCTATTTGATCGCCTTCAGAAACTACGATAATACTGGATGTTTTTCCTGCTTTTTTACTTCTTCGTAAGGATTCAACTAATTTATCTTTTCCTAAATCTTCTTCAGGAATCAATATTTCTTCTGCTCCTGCTCCTACTCCTGCGTTTAATGCTAAATCTCCGGCATCTCTTCCCATTACTTCCACCAAGAACAGACGATTGTGGGAATGTGCTGTATCACGGATTTTATCGATTGCTTCGACAACAGTATTCAACGCTGTATCATAACCTATGGTAAAATCGGTGCCGTTGATGTCATTATCTATAGTGCCAGGAAGTCCAATAACTGGAAAATTAAATTCCTTACTAAAAGCCGCTGCACCTCTAAAAGTTCCGTCACCACCAATCACAACTAAAGCATCTATCTCGGCATTTTTCAAATGATTGTGAGCAATTTCTCTTCCTTCTTTGGTGCGGAATTCTGCCGAACGTGCTGACTTTAAAAAGGTCCCGCCACGATTAATTAAGTTTTTTACAGAGCGTGCGTTGAGTTCTTTAAAATCGCCTTCCATTAATCCTTCAAATCCACGATAGATTCCTACACACTCTAAATTATGATATACACTTGCTCTAACTATTGCACGAATGGCGGCATTCATCCCTGGAGAATCTCCTCCACTTGTTAAAACACCGACTCTTTTTATGTTTGTTTTCATTCATGTAAATTTACGATTTTAATAAGTTTTAAACAATAGTAAATTTATTTTAAATAGAAAATTTTGTCTGAAAAAAACGCTAATTATTGAAGGCGATTGTTGTATATATTGTTCTTTTAGATTATTAGCTTTTCTATAGATACAAGTTGATAAAATTTACAAGAATCTTATTGTTGCTCTTAGTTTTAACTAAAAACTATTAATAAAAAATAAAAAAATATAATTTTAAGAATCATCATTTTATAAACAGGATGAAATAACACACTTTATCTTATATATTAGCGTATCAACCTAATTAATTTTATAAATATACGTGTATATACGCATTGTTTTAGACGATATCTGGTCTTATATTTGGAGTAGATAAAAGTTAATTTATTTACTAATCTATTTTTTTGTGGGGATAGAAAACTAGATTTAACAATTACTAAAAAATTAACTAAGTTAGGTTTGTTATTAGAGCCGCAATAGAAATATTGTGGCTCTTTGATTTAAAAAATTATTTATAATTACCAATTCCTTCTCTTAACCAATTAGTATATTGCTCAATATCTGGCGTGTAACCAATTGGGGCATTTAAGTTTTTCTCATCCAAACTCATTAACACATAATAAGGTTGTGCATTGGTACGATAATTTTTAATTTGAAAATCACTCCATTTATTTCCAATAGACTTTATACGTTTTCCTGTTGTTTCGCTGGTGTATTGTTCTTCTTTTGGAAGTGAACGTTTATCATCTACATATAAAGAAATTAGAACAATCTCTGAGTTTAGTAGTCCTAAAACATGGGGGTTTGCCCAAACACGTTCTTCCATTTTACGACAATTTACACAAGCATATCCAGTAAAATCTAACAAGATTGGTTTATTTACTTTTTTAGCATAAGCCAATCCCGTTTCATAATCGTTAAAAGCGATAATATCATGAGGTCCCAATTCCGCACCTTCTGGTAAAATATCATTGTTTGAACCACTACTAGCACTACTCAACTTAGTATAACCAACTCCATAAGGAGCTTCACTATAATTTAATGGCGGTGGAAAACCACTAATCAATTTTAAAGGCGCCCCCCAAATTCCAGGAATCAAATAAATGGTAAATGCCATTACTAATAATCCTAAAGTTAATCTTCCAACCGATATATGGTTTTCATTACTATCGTGTGGCAATTTTATTTTCCCGAAGAGATACAATGCCAAAGCACCAAAAATTGCAATCCAAATTGCTAAGAAAATCTCACGTTCCAACCAATGTAATTGCAATACTAAATCTGCGTTTGAAAGAAACTTGAAAGCCAATGCCAATTCTAAAAATCCTAAAAATACTTTTACAGTATTCAACCATCCTCCAGACTTTGGGAGAGAGTTCATCCAACCTGGGAACATTGCAAATAAAGCAAAAGGTAAAGCGATGGCTAAAGAAAAACCTAACATTCCAATAATTGGTGCAATTCCTCCTTTTGAAGCAGACTCAACTAGTAAAGTTCCAACAATAGGTCCTGTACAAGAAAAGGAAACAATGGCTAAAGCCAATGCCATAAAAAATATTCCAATGATTCCTCCTCTATCGGCTTGACTATCTACTTTATTAGACCAAGATTGCGGAAGGGTTATTTCGAAAGCTCCCAAAAAGGAAACTGCAAAAAATACTAGTAACAAAAAGAAGATTACATTAAACCATACATTTGTAGATAATGCATTTAACGCATCTGCACCAAATATCCCAACAATAACCGAACCGAGTAATACATAAATTACAATAATAAAAACCCCATACATAATAGCATTTTTAATCCCTGCCGCTCTTGTTTTACTTTGTTTGGTAAAAAAGCTTACCGTTAACGGAATCATCGGAAAAACACAAGGCGTTAATAATGCTGCAAAACCAAATGAAAAAGCGATAAAAAATATTGCCCAAAGTCCTTTTGAATCAGAAGAACTACCACTTTCTGAATCATTCTTATTAGATTCCTCAACTTTAGTTTTAGCAATTTCTTTTGATTTGTATGCTTCAAAATCGTCGAAATTTTCAATAAACTTTACTTCATTTGAAGATAGATCAAAAACAATATACCGTTCTTCATTCAAACAAACATCAATACAAACTTGGTAAAAAAGTTCCGCTTTAATAACAGTAATAGCTGGATTGCTAAGTTCAATTTTTTGAGTTAAAGTTACCATTTCTGAAAAATAGACTTCATCAAAACCCCAAACATCACTAAATGTTCTGTGGGTTTCACTTTCCTCTAATTTTCCTTTTAAAGTAAAATCTACATCCTTATCTAGAAAATCCATACTTAATGGTAAAGGACCAATCCCTTCATTGGGTGTGTATTGCGAATAAACGTGCCAATTATCGTCAATATAACCTGTAATTGATAACTCAAATTCGGTATCGCTCAATTTTTTAATTGCACCTTCCCAATCTACAGGGTCTTTTATTTCTCCTCCATTTTGACCTCCCATTCCTGGGATTACTTGTGATGTTGCTGAAAAAACAAAACTGAATAATGCAACTAATAAGAATAACTTTTTCATATGTCTTTAATATTTGTTAAATATGACATCTGCTGTTCGCAATTAGTGATTTCCTTTGTGATAAAAATTTTAACATGCTCGTTTCATATTTTTAATTGTAGGTAATTTTTACTGTTTTTTTGGTGTTTTCGGTAACTTTAAAACGATCGTCTAAACGCATTCCCATTACCCATACTATAACATTCTCAGTGCATAATACCCTCACTTTTTCCTTAGCGACCAAAGATAACTTTTCATCTTTAAAAAACTTACTCAATTTCTTTTTTCCTTTCATTCCGAAAGGATAAAAATAATCTCCCTCTTTCCAAGTTCTTATTTCTAAAGGGAATTTTAACTTTTCAAAATCTACATAAACCTCTTTATTAGATGGATTATTTACTTCTGAAATTCTATCAAATTGAAGCTTGAAGGGAGTTTCTATTGTTTCCAACTCTTCGGAAATAAAAATACTTTCCGAATCCAAATTAGAATCAGTTTCAGTTAATAAAAAATCGCTTCTATCTTTTATAAGTCGATGTGTATTTGAAAATATTTGCTTTCCACTTTGTGCATTTAATAAATCTGAAATATCCTCCCAAGCTGTAAATCCGTAAGGTGAGAGTAGTTCATACAACAAGGCTTTAGTGTTGGGTAATTCTTGAAGTTTATAAATATCTATTTTTAATCCATTTGCTGTTTCGGTAAAAACTAAATTCTGAATTAACACCATATAATCTTCCACCAACAATAAACTTTCTTTTAAGTGCTTTTGTGTTTGTTGAAAGCTTTTTAGTAAACTAACATCGGTTTCCTTTAATTTAGGAATGACTTCCAATCGCAGTTTATTCCGAAGATAATCTGCTTTTGAATTACTGCTATCTTCTCTCCAATTTATAGTTTCTTTTTGGGCATATATTAAAAGATCTTGCCTTGTAAAGTTTAATAAAGGTCTAATAATTTTTTCATTATTCTCAGGAATTCCTGTTAATCCTCGCAATCCAGTACCTCTAGAAAGGTTGATTAAAAACGTTTCTAAATCATCGTCCAAATGATGAGCTGTTAATAAATAATCGAAATTGAAATTATTAATTAGCTCATCAAACCACTCGTAACGTAAATCACGAGCTGCCATTTGAGTAGAAATTTTATGATCATTTGCGTACGTTTTTGTGTCAAATGTTTTAGTGAAAATTGGAACTGATAATTTATCTGCTAATTTCTCAACAAATTCTTCATCACCATCACTTTCTACTCCCCGCAATGAAAAATTACAATGTGCCAAAGAAATATTGAATTTCAAATTTCTTAACAACCTCGTTAATACAACGCTATCCAATCCTCCACTACAAGCAATAAGTATTTTTTTCTCTTTTAAAAAAGGGAATTTATCGTCGATATGATGATTAAATTTTTGAAGCAAGTATTAAAATGTTTTTTGCAAATTTAGTTAATATGTTTGTGTAAGTATTTTAAATTTTTCACAATTAATTTAATTTGTAAATGTGTAATTCTTTGAGCTGATTCCTGCCTTGCTCTTCCTATATAGCTTCAGCAACCACGTGGACGCAGGAATTAGTTTTCTAAAACTTCCCGCATTGCTTTTGCTTTTAGCAAACATTCCTCATATTCATTTTCGGGAATTGATTTAGCAGTAATGGCACCTCCCACTGAAAAACTTACGTATTTCTCATCGGAATTATATAAAATACTTCGGATAATAACGTTAAAATCAAAATCATTATCGGGTGTAAAATAGCCAACTGCACCACTGTACAAACCTCGTTTTGCATCTTCCAATTCCTCAATAATTTTCATTGCCGAAATTTTTGGAGCACCTGTCATACTTCCCATTGGGAAGGTTTCTTTTATTATTTTAACAGGTGAAATAATTTCTTCCACTTCACATGTAATAGTAGAAATCATTTGATGCACTTGCTCAAAAGAATACACCTTGCAAAGTTCTTCTACTTTAACGGTGCCTTTCTTTGCAAAACGAGAAAGGTCGTTTCTTACTAAGTCGGTTATCATAATGTTTTCACTTCGTTCTTTTGGATCGTTTTCTAATTGAATTTTCAACATATCATCTTCACTTTTAGTTGAATGACGTTTTGCAGTTCCTTTAATTGGTTGTGAAATAATTGTGTTTCCAGTCTTACTTATATAACGTTCTGGAGATGCAGATAAAGTATAAAAAATCCCCAATTTTAAAAAAGTAGCAAAAGGTGTTTTTGAAATTTCATTTAAATGAATAAATGTCTTTTCAGGATCTATACTTGTATTTTCTGAATAAAACTCCTGACAAAAATTGGCTTCATAAATATCGCCTTTATGAATATAATCTAACATTTTTGAAAGCTTCTTGAAGTAGGAATCTTTTGAAGTGCGAAGGTGGATTTTTATTGGAGATTCGGGTTTCTTAATGAGTTTGCTTCGTCCTACGTCCTCGCAAAGACATTCTGGTTTAAAATAATGTGGATTTTTACTTAGGTGAATTATTTCTTGCCAATCTGCATCCAACTCATCATCTACAAAATGGAGGTATTGTATTTCTACTTCATTTTCTGAAAAAAGAAATATTTTTTTGGGTTGAAAAAAATATAAATCTGGAAAATGCAATACATCAAAATTATTGGATTGTAGTTTCTCTACATCGTTTTTTAAATCGTATGTCAGATAGCCAAACAACCAATCTTTAGTTTTAAATTGGTATTCTTCAAGTTGATCAAAAGCATTGAAATAGTCGGTTTTAATTGCTGTAAACGCATCTACTGCAAGAATTGCTTTGTAATTTGAGTGTTTTTGTTGGTGCTGATTGGAGTCTAACCAAACTACCTCATCAAATTGTTGCGCCCAATGGAGTAAAGCCTCTTTAAAATTGTTGTTAAGCGAAAAAGAATATTTTTTTACAAAACGCATTAAAGTTTCTTATTTTTTAATAAAGTTCAAAGGTATTGAAAATAAAAAATCCAACTCTTGAAAGAATTGGATTTTAATACACTCAATATTTATTTGTTTTAACATTAAGATTCTTCGCTTTGCTCTGAATGACAATTTTTAACTATGCAAAGCACGATTATCTGTTGCTGCTAATGCTGCTTCTTTTACGGCTTCGGCATAAGTTGGATGTGCGTGACTCATTCTAGAAATATCTTCGGCACTGGCTCTAAATTCCATGGCTACTACTGCTTCTGCGATTAAATCGGCTACTCTTGCTCCTACCATATGCACTCCTAAAACCTCATCGGTAGTTTCATCACTCAATATTTTTACAAATCCGTCAATATCGCCACTGGCTCTTGCTCTTCCTAATGCTCGCATCGGGAATTGACCAACTTTATACTTCACTCCTGCTTCCATTAATTGTTCTTCTGTTTTTCCTACCGAAGCAACTTCAGGCCAAGTATAAACCACACTGGGAATTAAATTATAATTGATATGCGGTTTTTGTCCTGCTAAGGTTTCTGCTACAAAAACACCTTCTTCCTCCGCTTTATGAGCTAACATTGCTCCTTTTATTACATCGCCAATTGCATAAATATTTGAAACATTGGTTTGTAAATGATCGTTGACTTCAATTTGTCCTCTTTCAGAAATTTTTATTCCTGCGTTTTCAGCATTTAATCCATCAGTAAATGGTTTTCTTCCTACGGAAACTAAACAATAATCACCTGTGACAGTAACTTCTTTATCTTTTTTATCGGTTGCAATTACAGTAACTTCATCTCCTTTTCTAGCAACTCTCGAAACTTTATGAGAAAGATAAAACTTAACTCCTTGCTTTTTTAATGCTTTGGTCAACTCTTTACTTTGCGCTTTGTCCATTGTTGGAATAATGCGATCCAAATATTCAACTACAGAAACTTCAGCTCCTAATCTTCTATAAACTTGTCCGAGTTCTAATCCGATTACTCCTCCGCCAATTACTACTAAATGCTTCGGAATTTCTTTTAGTTTCAACGCTTCTGTTGAAGTAATAATTCGTTCTTTATCTAATTTTATAAAAGGTAATGTAGCTGGTTTTGAACCTGTTGCTACAATGACGTTTATGGTTTCAATTTCTTCCGAAGTACCATCTTCTTTAGCAATTAAAATATGAGTTGCATCTTTAAAACTTCCGATTCCGTTTAAGACCTCGATTTTGTTTTTCTTCATTAAAAAATCGATTCCGGCTGTAGTTTGTTCCACTACTTTGTCTTTACGAGCGATCATTTTTTCCAAACTGATTTTTACTTCCCCAGAAATTTCAATTCCGTGTCCTTCAAAGTGGCGAATCGCATCATCGTAATGATGAGAAGAATCCAATAAAGCCTTACTCGGAATACAACCAACATTTAGGCAAGTACCTCCAAGAGTACTGTATTTTTCGATTAAAGCAGTTTTCATTCCTAATTGTGCGCAACGAATTGCTGCAACATATCCTCCAGGTCCGGAGCCAATTATAGTAACATCGTATGTGTTCATAGTGTTGTTTTTAGCGAGGGCAAATATAAAGTTTTAGGTACTAATTGCATAGATTTTCACTAAAGTTTGTGTTTATTAAAATTAGACCACGGATAAAACGGGTTTTACTGTTTTCACGGATATTTTTCTAAATCAGTGAACATCCGTTGGATCAGTGTAATCTGTGTTCCTATTAATTGATTAAGTTTGCAAAATGGTAAAAGAAATTCAACTACGTATAAAATTAAAAGAAGAAGGAGATGCTCCTCTTTTAAAAATTAAAGCTGCTCGGGTTTTAAGAGTTGAATTGAATGACATTACTGGAGTTAAAGTACTTCGAAAATCGATCGATGCTCGTAAACCAAGTATCTATTTTAATTATAAGGTAGCCGTTTATATTCGAGAAAAAATGCCAAGCACATCTGAATATTCTTTTGATTATAAAGATGTTTCTTCGGCTAAAGAAATTCATATTATCGGTTTTGGACCAGCAGGAATGTATGCGGCTTTACGTTGTATTGAACTCGGTTTTAAACCTGTGGTTTTAGAACGCGGGAAGAATGTTCAAGATCGAAGAAGAGATTTAAAAGCGATTAATCAGGATCATTTTGTAAATGAAGATTCCAATTATTGCTTTGGTGAAGGTGGTGCAGGAACCTATTCTGATGGAAAACTATACACCCGAAGTCTAAAACGTGGTGATGTTAGAAGAATTTTTGAAAACTTGGTCTTTCACGGAGCAACCGAACAAATTTTAGTAGATGCCCATCCGCATATCGGAACTAACAAATTACCGAAAGTAGTGAAGAATATTCGGGAAACCATTTTAAAATTTGGTGGTGAAATTAGATTTGAAACACGAGTAACCGACTTTATTATTAAAGCAAATAAAATAAAAGCGATTCGGTTGTTAAATGACGAAGAATTAACGGTGGAACGTGTGATTTTAGCTACGGGACATTCGGCAAGAGACATCTACTATTTGTTACATAAAAAAGAAGCAGCTTTAATTGCCAAGTCTTTTGCAATGGGCGTTCGGGTGGAGCATCCTCAACATATTATCGATTCGATTCAATATCATTGTGAAACTGAAAGGGATCCTAAATTACCAGCGGCTTCATACAGTTTAGTGAATCAAGTAAAAGATCGTGGGGTGTATTCGTTTTGTATGTGCCCAGGAGGTTTTATAGTTCCTGCGGCTACTGCAAATGGCGAAATTGTAGTTAACGGAATGTCACCTTCTAAACGAAATAATCCCTATGCAAATTCTGGAATTGTTGTGGAGATTGACGTTAATAAAGACCTTCCAAAATACGAACATTTTGGTGCTTTAAAAGGATTGGAATATCAAAAAGCATTAGAGAAACTTGCTTGGACTTCTGGCGGAAGAACACAGACAGCACCTGCCCAACGACTCACCGATTTTGTGGAAGGAAAATTATCTTCTAGTTTGAACGATACTTCATATCAACCAGGATTAAAATCGGCTCCCTTACATTCTTTATTGCCAAAATTAATTGGTGGGAAACTTAGAACAGGTTTCAAACAATTCGGAATAAAAATGAAAGGTTTTTATACTTCCGAAGCAAATATCGTTGGGGTAGAATCTCGAACCTCATCTCCTGTTACTATTCCGAGAAATGATAATTTAGAGCATCCAGAAATTGAAGGTCTATTTCCTTGTGGTGAAGGTGGCGGTTATGCTGGCGGGATTATTTCTGCTGCTATGGATGGGGAACGCTGTGCTGAGAAAGCAGTTTCTGGTTTATAGTTTGTCATTGCGAGCGACGCAGGAGCGTGGCAATCTCATGAGATTAACTATAATTTATGAGATTACTTCGTCGTATCCTCCTCGTGAAGACGATTTATTCGTGAGAATTCGTGTCTAACAACTCTCCATTCCAGGAAAAGCAAGCATCTGTCCCATTCCGACAGTAAAAAGCCAATTACCGTAAATGGCGTGTTCAATACTTACTAAAAGTGTTGATTTTGTTTTTAAATAGGTCATTCCGAAGAGTAACCCTCCGATAAAAATCAATACTATAACCAAAGTGTTTCGGAAGAATAAATGTGCCATCGAAAAGATAATAGCATTTACAAAAACGAGTAGTTTCTTATTTTTAAAAAGTCGTTCGTAGCGAGTAAAGAAAAAAGTCCGGTACATTATTTCTTGAGGCCAAACCGATAAAAAAGTATAGACCAACAAAATAATGAGCCATAGTTTTGGTTTGTTCAATGGGACGCAAAAAAGTTTATTGGCATCCATAAAATAAACGTATAAAGTTGTTACTATACTTATACCGATGAATAAAACGAGTGTACGTTTCCAGAAGGGTTTCCATTGTAAATTTCTCTGAATTTTAAAAGATCCTTTTTCAACCCGAAACATTATAAAAACTGCATAAATAATTCCAAAAACCAAAAAGGAAGCTTTTAACCAAATAGGAATTGCTATCGGTAAACTCAATGGAATTAGTACAAAAAGCACAAACAATTCGAGAGCTAGATGTTTTTTACTTTTCATTATAAAGAAATTGCGGTCGTGTTTTTTACTTCACTAATTGTAAAGGAGGTATGGGTACTCCCAATATGTTTTAAGGTAGTGAGTTTGGTAACCATAAATGATCTAAAATGCGGCATATCTTTAACTATCACTTTTAAGAGGTAATCATAGTCACCAGAAACATGAAAACATTCTAATACCTCATCTAATTGAGTGACTTCCTTTTCAAATTTAGTTAAATATTCCTTGGCATGTTGCACTAGTTTTATCTGACAAAACACCACAAAGCCCATATTTACTTTCTCTTTGTCTAACAAACCAACATATTTTTTTACTACTCCGGCGCGTTCTAATTTTTTAATCCGTTCGTAAACTGCGGTAACGGAAAGATTCAATTTAGCAGAAAGTTCTTTATTGGTTTGTTTACAGTCTTGCTGAAGGAAGTTTAATAAGTTTCTATCGGTATTGTCTAAATCCATTTTGAATAATTTTCGGGAATGTACTGATATTTCAGATATATTAGGATTATTAATTTTATATTTTCAGCTTATATAGATTTATTTTCTAAATTATACCAATATCATTGATTATTAAACATATAAAACCTAAATTTGTACTTCATTTTAAAAATCCTCAATAAATGAAACGAGCATGTTAAAGTTTTTGGCGCCTTATGGAATTACTAATAGCGAACAGCATGTGACCTAATAAATATTATATACCTATGAAATTTAAACCAGCAAATAAGATACAAGATTTACAATATTTCGGAGAATTTGGGGGCGTAAATCCATCTATTTCAGATTCAGCAACCTACACCTTTCTTTCTGCAAAAACAATGCTCGATACTTTTGAAGGGCAAGCAGAAGGTTGCTATTTATATTCTAGACATACTTCACCAAGTAACTTGTATTTAGGAGAAGCTTTAGCAGCAATGGAAGGCACAGAAACCGCAAATGTTGCAGGTTCAGGTATGGGAGCTATCACAGCTACTATTTTACAGTTTTGTAATGCTGGCGACCACATAGTTTCTAGTAGAACTATTTACGGAGGCACGTATGCTTTCTTAAAAAACTTTACCCCAAAATTTAATGTTCAAACCAGTTTTGTAGATATTACTAATTTGGAAAAAGTAGAAGCTGCAATCACTAAAAACACAAAAATTATTTATTGTGAAGCGGTTAGTAATCCATTATTAGAAGTTGCCGATATTAAAGGTTTAGCTGAAATTGCTAAAAAACACGGACTTCAATTATTGGTAGATAATACGTTTTCACCGATGATTATTTCTCCAATAGAATTGGGTGCAGATGTTGTTTTACACAGTTTAACAAAATTTATCAACGGTACTAACGATACTATGGGTGGCGTTGTTTGTGGATCGCAAGAGCTTATTAATTCCCTTAGAAGTGTGATTGATGGTGCTGCCATGTTATTAGGTCCGTCAATGGATAGTTTACGTGCTGCTTCTATATTAAAAAATATGCGAACGCTTCATATACGTATCAAGCAACATAGTAAAAACGCACAATACCTTGCGGAACAGTTTGAAAACTTAGGACTTAAAACGGTTTATCCAGGTCTTGCTTCTCACCCATCACACGAATTATTTAAAACAATGATGAATGAAGAGTATGGTTTTGGTGGATTATTAACTCTTGATGTTGGTTCATTAGAAAAAGCCAATGAATTAATGGAATTAATGCAACACGAAAATTTAGGTTATTTAGCCGTAAGTTTGGGGTTTTATAAAACATTATTCTCTGCTCCAGGAAGTTCCACCTCCTCTGAAATACCAGAAGACGAACAAGCTGAAATGGGACTTACCGATGGATTAATTCGTTTTTCTATAGGATTGGACAACGATATTGAACGTACTTTTAGAATGATGCGTAGATGTATGACCAAAGTAGGGATTTTAGAACCTGTAAGAGTATAATTTTTAAAAAATATTTATATGATATACATTTGGTTGATTCTATCAATTTATAACGTAACCTGAGTATTTAGTAAATAGAACAGCGAGAGATTTACTTAATATACTAATTGCCATAAAAAACCGTCTTCAATTTCTTAAAGACGGTCTGTAGTAATAAATTCTTTACAAATTACTCTCTTATTACTTGTTTAGTTATTTTACCTGAGATTGTTTCTATTTCAACAAAATACATTGCAGAATTATAACTAGTTAAATCTAATTTAAAATTAGGTTTGTTTTCTACTGTGGTTGTTGCAATCATTCTTCCTCTAACATCATATACTGCCACATTAGTAATTGATGAAAGTGGCGAAGCAATATTTAAAACATTATTTGTAGGATTTGGATATAGTGATATCGCTTCTAAATTCATATCTTCATTTCCTAATTGCTCGTCTGCAAATACAATTACAAATCGGTCTTTTTGGTTGCTTTCGTTGGAGGTGAATGTGTAATTTCCTTCAGATAGATTCGTAACGGTATGTAGTAAGTTATCTTGTAAATAAACCGTTACTTGTGTTATGTTTGCTCCTTCTAAATCTCCTAAAGAAATGGTATAGGTTTGTTCTTCTTCTACCATCGTTCTAAATCCTAACGGGATTACTTTGTCGGTGGTAAATACAGATCGCCCTTGTATTGCCAATTCATATTCATCTAATACCGAATAAATTGAAATAGGTATTGCCAGACGCTTGGCATCGTACATTGCTTCATAACCATCTGTTGCATCATTTGTAAAAGTAACTAATGTTGAACTTTTTAAAGCATACGCCTCGTTTGAGATATTTATATACATTCTTTCTATATCTGTATTTCTGTAACCTGTATTGTTCCCAGTAACACGTAAAGCATTATTAAAGGTTACAACTCCAGCAGCATTGGCTTTTATGGCAAATCCTTGCCCTGATGGTATAAATTGAGTGGGTGTTATTCCTCCATTAGGTGCCGCTATGCCTCCTCCTACATTTCGTATAGATATATCACCCATACTCCAGTTTTCAAAACGATAACCTGGGTATTGTCCAGTACCATTACCTTGTGGTGCTGGTGCTGGTGCTGTTAAATGTTCCCAATAATATAACTCATCAACAACGGCATTGCTAGTAATAAAAGCATCGGCATCGATAGCTGATGCGTAGGGATTACTCAATATATTTGGACTGTTGCTTTTGTTTTCGGCAGCTGTACCTACTAAGTTATAAATTATGTTTTTAGTATAAATTCCATTGTTTAAAGTCCCTTCGTTATAGGTTAAATCGTAAGTGCCATTTGGATAGCTTCCATTGGTGGGTCCAACCAAATATCCTTCTGCTGGAAAGGTTTGTGTGGTAGGGTTTGAAGCTGGTATAAAACTCCAATTATCACCATTATCATCTGCAAAATGCTCAGCATTTGGGTCTAGTGCAGTTACATCGGGATGTAATAAAAACTGTGCGGTACTGTGATACATCACCACATTATTATTTGCAAAAGCTCCACCTCTGGTTGTGCCGCTCATTATGCTTCCTAAGATACTAAAAGAATCTGCTGTGTTTACTGGTGTGGTTTTTATTACGTTGATGGTTCCGTTGTTGGTCACTGTTGCGTTATCATCTACTTGCACTAAGCTTCCTTCGTGTTCAACAATTAAAGTACCATCTACGGTAATATCATATTCTACTTTTACATAATTATTAGAAGCAACTGTTAAAGTATTACTATTATTAATTGTTAGCGAACATGCGTCAATATTTCCACTCGCAGTATTGTAATCACCATTAATAATTGCATTCATCGTATTGTTAGGTACACCGTTGTCCCAAGCTGTACTATTCCAAGTTGTTGATGTTATACAGGAAATTAATGCTCCTGAACAGTCTGGAACATAATCAAAAATCTGAGTCCCTGGAAAGTTAAAACAATCTGCTCCTGCAAAGGTGGTAGGTCCACAGGCAGTAAAAAATTGGTCGTTAAAGGCTGAGTTAGAATCTGCATCAAAACATACATTTGGAGATTGATTTGAGTCTATAAATTTCATTTTTATATGTACTAATAAGGCAGGAGTTCCTGTTACATTATTGACTCCAATAGCTCCAGATGACCAAAACTGTTGCCATAAAAAGGAAACTCTTGAGGTAATATTGTCATTGACCACAAAACTATTATAGTTTTCTACGTTAACCGTAGTGCTTCCTAAAATTGAAGTTAGTGGGCGTTCATAAGTAATTCCTCCATTTGCCTGTATGTTTATACCAAAGGCCGCCGTGTTATAATCTATAAAAAACTGACCCGAACCTTGTATATAATCTGTGTCTGAGGTTATAAAAACATCCACTTCGTAAAAATCATCTACACCATCATTGGTAATTTCAGAGTTAGCAAAGGATAGTGTAATGTTTTGAGAAATACCTAAAAAATTCCCCATTATCAGCAATAAATATAGTGTTATAAAATATTTCATAATTATTATTTTTTTATCTAGGATTAGTTAGTTGTTTTTTTAGAATTTATAAATTAATACTGTTGTGCTTTTCCTGCATTAATCTGTATGATTAACGTAATATCTGTATTGAGTATCTGACCGTTTAAATCTGAATCTGCACCAGAATAACCTGCTGTTCCGGTAAGTAATAGTGCCTCGGTAATATCTGTGTTGAGTATCTGGCCATCATCGTCAACATCTCCTCCATACATCGCATAAATACCATTTCCCATATCTTTAACAGCATTGGAACCTCCATAAACAGCCAATGGATCTGAACTAAGGTCAATAGTGGTTGTTCCTGTAAGTGCAATAGCTGTAGCACTTAAAATACCCAAATGGTTGCGATGGTTTATGGCAAGAAAATAATTTCCTGATGCCTGATTAAATGGAACAGATAAAACACCATCTACGCTAACCACATCACCATCACGCTGTAATAAAGCCGATTGAGAATCTATAATAATCGTATTATCAACTTCATCACGTAGTTCTACCCAAACCCAATCTACAATAGCATCGTTTCCAGTTACATTAAAAACTGTTGTATTACAAGTAAGTCCATCTGTATAAGGACTTGTGGTAGGAATCACCCCATCTACTCGTAAATCATCGTTCATAAGTCCTGCAGTAACAGGGTTTTGTATAGGTCCTTGTAAAAATACTTTTGAATCTATTTTTATTTCTAATAATATCGGGTTGATAAAACCTTGAGAAACCTGAATTCCACCAACAATTTGCTCCTGTACATTTACTTCACCAATAGTGTAAAGAATATCAATTCCACCAACTATTTTAGCGGCTCCACCACTATCGATACTATATTTTACTATGGTTTGAGCTGTGCTTATAAAACCTAATACTATCATTAATAATGTGAGTTTAGTTTTCATATGTTTTTGTTTTTTTATTGAAATATTTTAATTATTTGTTGAAAACTATTTATTAAGCATCGCTTCAATCTTATCTAATCGCTTTTTTAGCAACTCATTTTCAACTTTTAAATCTTCTATTTCTTTTTGTTGCTCTTTAATGGCTTTAATAGCTACTACAGAAAGTCCTGCATAGTTCAAACCTAGATTACCTTCCTCATCTGTATTCACCAATTCGGGAAAATAGGGTTGTATATCTTGAGCCATTACTCCCAATATTTTTTCTTCGGAAGTATCCTGATCTAGATAATGATATCTGTAAATTTCTATGTTTGAAAGTTTAGGCAACACATCATCATCCACTTTTTTAATATTCTTCTTTAATCGTCTATCCGAAGTGGTAACATAAGCACCTGTTGCAGGAGCGATATAAGCTATACGCACCCCATTTTCAGCAAAAGAAATTGCAGCACCTGAATGGTAAATCTTCCAGTTAATAACGTCCAAAGCACTTTCAAAAGTAATACCTCCACCACCTCCTTGTAAATTGTCTGATTGTTTTAAATGCAGGTCTGTGGAGGGAGTTAAAGTTTTAAAGCCTACTCTATTTGCGCTTGAATCTACATATAGTGTTAATCCGTCAACAGCTAAATCTCCATTATTATCATTTTGTAATAATAGTATTGTATTTTGATTGGTTATTATTTCATTATCATCAATTCGTAATGAATTTGCAATTTCTAAAGAACCAGTCCCTGGTGTACCTGAAGCATCGCTTGCTACTAATATTTTTACTTTACCATCATTTTGCACCGTGACACGAGAAGTACTATTAGTCCTCAAATCAATCTCATTAGCTGCAATCACAAGATCTTTCCAATTTGAAGTCCCTCTATCATAAGATTGAATATAACCTATACCTCCACTATTATCATAAGCTATTTCAACACCTGCTCCTGTGGTTGGCCATGTATTTCCGTCAGCTCTTAATAAGCCATTAATTAATGTACTTGAATCTACCCAACTCAAAACACCAGAACCATTTGTTTGCATTACTTGGTTAGTTGTACCGTCTGCTGTTGGCATTGCATAACGATTTGCCACACTATTTCCTAATTGTAACTCGCCATTAACACGTAAAATATTTCCTGTAGTGCTATTATCGGTTCCAAACTCGCCATAAATTAAAGCAGAATTTGCACCTGCATTTGAATCTTCTATATATAGTTTATTACTTCCTGTTTCGTAAAATCCTGATCTAGAGCCTAAAAATATATTACCATTTCCAATAATATTGTTAGTACCTGCAGAATAACCTAAGGCTGTATTATTGTTTCCATCTGTATTTTGCGATAATGCAGCATCACCAATTGCAACATTTTGTTGACCAGAAACATTATACAACATAGAAGCATTTCCCATTGCAGTATTACCAGTAGCTGTATTATAAAGAAGTGATTGATGACCTATGGCTGTATTGGCTACGCCACTTATGTTAAATAAAAGTGACTGATACCCTAAGGCTGTATTAAAATCTCCATCTGTATTATTTTTTAAAGCATCTAATCCTATACCTATATTTTGATTATGAGTGCTATCATCATTAAGACCTGCATTTATACCTAAAAAAACAGAAGAGCCATCATTGCTGCCGTCATCATCAGATTTTGCATCGTTTAAATCGTTTAGTTGTTGTACTCCAAATGAAGAAGTATCTACCCAACTCAAAATTCCACTACCATCGGTTTGCATTATTTGGTTAGTTGTACCATCTGCTGTGGGCATTGCATAACGATTTGCTAGAGAATTACCTAATTGTAACTCACCATTTACTCGTAAAATATTTCCTGTAGTGCTATTATCGGTTCCAAACTCTCCATAAATTAAAGCAGTATCTGCATCTGCATCAGAGTTTTCGATATATAGTGTGTTACTTCCTGTTTCGTTATAACCTGCCCCAAAGCCAAGAAGTGTATTGCCTTCTCCTAAAGTATTATAACCAGCATTAAAACCAAGAGCAACATTATTATTTGAAATAATATTTTTATAAAGTGCATTATTTCCAACGGCTGTATTTCTAGAACCAGTTGTATTAGAGAAAAGAGTAATATTACCGTTTCCTACATTTTGTACACCTTCAGTATTATTAAACAGTGATTTAAAGCCAGTAGCTACATTATTATACCCTGTTGTATTGTTATACAAAGATCGATAACCATTTGCTGTATTCCAATTACCTGTTGTATTTGCCATTAAAGTTTCAAAGCCAATACCTACATTTCCATTATCTGTACTGTCATCATTTAAACCTGCATTTATTCCTAAAAAAACAGAAGAGCCATCATTAGTGCCGTCATCATCAGATTTTGCATCGCTTAGGTCGTTAATTTCAGAGAGACTACTGGAAGAAGTTAAAGAATGAATGGCGTAAGGAACGGTCATAAACTGTGTTGTGCCCATATCGGTAAATGTAGTACCTCCACTTGTATCTATTTGTACATTTAAATAATGATCATCACTTCCCCAATCTATCGTTGCGTAAACACCAGAGTTAACAGTTCCTGTGCCAATATTTAAGATTATAATACCATTGGAGTCTGTGGTTGGAGTCTGTGTTTCTTGATATACATTGGTTTGAGCCACTCCTTGTAGTATCCTAAACTGTACGGTTATACTTTGATTAGCAATAACATTGCCCGAACCGTCTTTTATAAGGGCTTTGTAGTTGATGTTATTTTGTGCAAAACCACTAATTGAAAGTAGAACGAGTAGAATAAATATTTTTTTCATGGTTAAAGATTTTATTCAATAAAACTAATTAAATATCAGGGGTTTAGAATGTGTTAACTATTAGCAGGTAGGTTTTTTGTGTGTTGGACCGTTTTTAATGAGTGATTAACAGGATGGGGGTTTCTATAGGATTGGATAACGATATTGAACGTACTTTTAGAATGATGCGCAGGTGTATGACCAAAGTTGGAATTTTAGAAACTGTTAGTGCGTAAAATTTAGGTATTAAATAAAAAAGAAAACCGGCTATTCCCCACAATAGACGGCTTTACTTATAAGTACACAATGTATACTTGGCATTACTGAAAAAACTTACTTTTTATCTATTAACTGTTGTACTAATTTCTTAAGCTCTTCAATTTCTTTACGTTGGTTTTCTATTTCAATCTGTTGTTCTTTAATGGCTTGGATGGCTACTACGGAAAGTCCTGCGTAATTCATTCCTAAATATCCATCTTCATCTTTATTAATTAATTCTGGGAAAAGTGATTGAATTTCTTGAGCTTTAACCCCTATACTTCGTTTATCATTTTCTTGATTTTTATAATAATAACTATAGATATTTAAGTTTTTAAGTTTAGATAAATAATTATTTTGAATAACAAAATTTCTTTTTAAACGCTCATCTGAAGGCTGTACATAAGCCCCAGTTCCCGATGCAATATAAGCTCTTCGAACCCCGTTTTCTGCAAAAGAGATAGCAGAACCTGAATGATAAATTTTCCAGTTTATATTAGCCAATGCGCTTTCGAAAGTAAAACCTCCTCCTCCAGCTTGTAAATTGTCTGATTGTTTTAAATGTAGGTCTGTAGCGGGTGTAGTATTTAAAATTCCAATTCTGTTAGTACTCGCATCTACCATAAAGGTGCCGTTATCAATCCATAAATCACCATTATTATTATGTTGAATGAATAAAGTGCTATTAGTATTGGTAATAATCTCATTATTGTCAAGCCGAAGACCCCCTCCAATTTCTAATGTCCCTGACCCTGGTGTACCTTCAGCATCGATTGCCGTTAATATTTTCACCATTCCATTTGCTTCAAAACGTACTGCTTCTGTACCATTAGCCGTATAAGAGGTGATATCTGCTCCCGGGCTAAAAAACCCAGAATTGGTTTCAGCAAAACGAACTTTTGGATCTGATTCACTACCCGTATCAAATTGAATTTCATTTACTCTATTTTCGTAACCAGGATTTATAAAATAACTAGGTGTGTCCCAATCGATTAGAAGAGCACTTATATACAAGTTATTATTGGTGTTGGCATCATTACCAATAAAGACATCACCCGATTGTCGTTCTATATCGGCTCCTACGCTTACCCAATCGCCATCATCTAATGCAGAAGGATCCACCCAAGTTAAATTCCCAGCACCATCGGTTTGTAGTACTTGGTTGGTGGTGCCGTCTGCTGTTGGCATGGCATAACGAGTTGCTGCAGTGTTTCCTAATTGTAACTCACCGTTAACTCTTAAAATATTGTTATTAAACTCACCATAAATTAAGGCATTATTGGCATCTGCATTAGAGCTTTCTATATAGAGTTTGTCACTACCTGTTTCGTTTATACCAGCTTTAAAACCTAAAAATATGTTTCTAAAACCTGTACTATTAAATCCAGAACTATCTCCAATTGCAGTGTTATTACTACCTGTTAAATTGGAATATAGTGACTTATTACCGATTGCGATGTTTTTAAAACCTGTTGTGTTGGAATAAAGTGACACAATACCGATTGCGGTGTTTCTATAACCTGTTGTGTTGGAATAAAGTGACTCATTACCGTTTGCGGTATTTTGTGAACCTGTTGTGTTGGAATAAAGTGAAGAAACTCCGTTTGAGGTATTTTGAATACCATTTGTGTTGGAATAAAGTGACTCATTACCACTTGCGGTGTTTAGAGAACCTCCTGTGTTGGAATAAAGTGAAGAAACTCCGTTTGCAGTATTGCTATACCCCCATCCGTTAGAATAAAGTGATTGATATCCGTTTGCAGTGTTATTATCACCTGTTGTGTTGAAACGAAGTGACGTAGATCCGTTTGCAGTATTATTATCACCTGTTGTGTTCTTAAAAAGTGACTCATTACCGTTTGCGGTGTTATTACCACCTGTTGTGTTAGCTGGAAGTGACCAAAATCCGTATGCGGTGTTCCGAGAACCTATTGTATTAGTGTAAAGTGATTGATATCCGGTTGCAGTATTATGAATACTTGTTGTGTTTGCTTTTAAAGCCTCAAAACCAATACCTACATTTGCATTATCTGTACCATCATCATTTAAACCTGCATTTATTCCAAGGAAAATAGAAGAACCATTATCAGTACCATCGTTATCAGATTTTCCATCGCTAAGATCATTAATTTTTTCAACTCCTAAAGTTGAGCCATCCACCCAACTTAAACTTCCTGCACCATCGGTTTGTAAAACTTGGTTGGTGGTACCGTCTGCTGTTGGCATGGCATAACGTGTTGCAGCGGTGTTTCCTAACTGTAACTCACCATTAACTCTTAAAATATTGTTATCAAACTCCCCATAAATTAAGGCGTTATTGGCATCTGCATTAGAGCTTTCTATATAGAGTTTGTCGCTTCCAGATTCATAAAAACCTGATTGATAACCTAAATATATGTTTCTACTCCCTATACTTCTATATCCTGACTGAAATCCGGTTGCAGTGTTACTAGAACCAGTTATGTTTAAAGAAAGTGACCTATATCCGTTTACTGTATTATTATCTCCTGTTGTGTTGGTAAGAAGTGACCCATATCCGCTTACAGTGTTAAAATTACCTTCTGTATTGGAAGAGAGCGACCAACTTCCGTTTGCAGTGTTACTATTACCTGTTGTGTTAGAAGAAAGTGCCTTATAACCAATTGCGTTGTTTTTGTTACCTGTCGTGCTTACCTGTAAAGCTTCAAAACCAATACCTACATTTTGGTTGTCTGTACTATCATCATTTGCTCCAGCATTTATTCCAAGAAAAATAGAAGAGCCATCTTCAGTACCATCGTTGTCTGATTTTCCATCGCTAAGGTCATTTATTTTTTCAACTCCTAATATTGAGCCATCCACCCAACTTAAACTTCCAGAACCATCGGTTTGTAGTACTTGGTTGGTGGCGCCGTCTGTTAAAGGCATATTGTATTCATCATTGATGTTCATTAAGCCGTTTTTGTAGATAGTTAGGGCATTACTTTTATTAGCAGCATCTGCTCCATTTCCTATAACAAACAAACGATCTGCTACATTCCAAGTGTTAGTATCAATAGGTGTATATGCTGTGTTATAAGACCCTATTGCAGTTTCAAATGCAGAAGGTGATGTTGTAAAAAATCCTATTGTTGTGGAAGAAACCCCAGAAGCAGTTGTATTCCTTCCTATTGCTATGGAAGAAGACCCAGAAGCGATTGTATTCACTCCCATTGCTGTGGAATATTGCCCAGAAGCATTTGCTCCATAACCCATTGCTGTGGAATAAGACTCAGAAGCAGTTGTACCAAAACCCATTGCTGTGGAAGAATACCCAGAAGCAGTTGTACTCACTCCCATTGCTGTGGATAAACTCCCAGAAGCAGTTGTATTCTCTCCCATTGCTGCGGAAGAATAACCTATAGATGCATCATCCCATTGTGTTCCATTTACATATCCCGCTCTAAAAGCAGCTTTACGAGGGTTAAAAAACATTTTAGACCCAGTTCCAGAGGGAGCCACATCTCCAGACCATATAGTTCCTGTTACCAAAAACCCATCTTCACCGGCTATAATTACCGCACCATCTGTTGCGGTAATAGTACGTCCTGCTCCTGCTCCACCTTCGTCATAGGCTTGGTCAAGAGTATTTGAATCTCCAAAAAGAGAAAGCCAACTCGTGGTTGCATTATCCCAATAATAATACCCTTTACTTGGGGTTCCGCTACCTGTAACATAGACCATCATACCGTCTTGTGATGCTGTAGGAGCTGTTACTGGAAACTCATCTACTTTTGGGATAAGGATTCCGTCCGTATTAGCAGGAGTTGCTTGGTTGGTAGATTTAATCTCTAACTGGGCATTGGGAGTTGTGGTACCAATACCCACTTGAGAGATTGCGTAAAAAGGGGCAAAAAAAAGAACGACAAAACTTATAGAAAAATGCATAATACTAATTTTAAATCTTTTTTAAAACTAATATTTTATAGGGTTTTAATTTGGTGGTAGTTAGTTACAACACCATATTCTATGTGATTGGTAATTTTCAGTTAGTTTGAGGTAACCTTATACCAAATTACCATCAAGAAGCAAAATATAAAACATTTCTTTTTTACTTGAACTTCTTCAAAAAATATTTCCATAACTAAGGCTATGCAAAGATTTTTTTCATTGCACAAGCAAAAAAATAATTTATTTTCTAAATCTCCTTCTTGATGGCAGTTTGGTATTAATTTTCAAAAATAGATAGCAATGCTTCTTTTCTATTTCGGCTTACACTTAACGATTTTTTATCGTCCATAATTACATAACCACCATCGCCGCGAATAAATTTTTCTATTTTTTTATAATTAATTAAATGCGATTTATGAATGCGAATAAAGCTACCATCACTTAACATGGCTTCAATTTCTTTAAGGGTTTTACAAACCAATAAGTTTTTCGCATTTTCTAGATGAATATGGGTATAATTACTATCTGAAATACAATAAATAATGTCTTTGATTTTTATAAAATGAAGCCCTTCTAATGTAGGTACTGCTAGGCGTTCTTTTACTTCTTTTTTATTATTGATGGCATTGTATAATATTTCAATTTGCGCTGGAAGATGGTTTGACTTTTTTTTGTCGCTTACTTTTTGAACCGCTAAAACTAAATCTGATTTATCTACCGGTTTTAACAAATAATCAATGGCACTTGCTTTAAAAGCTTTTACAGCAAACTCGTCGTAAGCGGTTGTGAAAATGATTTCGAAATTAATTTTCTCAATGTTTTTTAGCATTTCAAAACCATTCATTTCTGGCATATCGATATCTAAAAATAATACATCGATGGTGTTTGTAGCCAAGTATTTAAGTGCTTTTTCGGGAGAAGTAAATGTTTCCATCAATTGGGCATTGGGTGCGTACTTTTCTATTTGCCATTGTAAGGTGTCTATACAATGCTGCTCATCATCAACAATTATACATTTTAACATTGGGTTTTTATTTTAAGTTGTACGCGGGTACCAATTCCTTTGCCAGATTCATCATTTAAATCTACAATTTTTAAATTTGAATGATTATCAGAATCATTATTTATAAAGCTTAATCTTTCTTCTGTGATATCCATACCATAGGATTTTCTTTTTTCAGCACCTTTGCTTTTAAAATGTTTGGCGGCTTCTCTTCCTATTCCGTTGTCTTCAATAATGCAAATTAATACATTATTCTCTTTTTTTATTTCAATTTTTAATTTTCCTTTTCCATCTTTTTTATTCATTAAACCATGCCAAATACTATTTTCTACATAAGGTTGAATAATTAAAGGAGGTATTTCTGTGTAGTCTTCGTCTATATCTGGAGCTACATTAATAGTATATTCAAATTTATTATTAAATCGTAAGGATTCCATCTCAATATACAAACGAAGTGCTTCCAACTCGTTAGATAACATCACTTTTGGTAATTTAGAGTTATTAAGTACACAGCGAATAAGTTTACTGAATTTTGATAAATATTCTGAAGCTAATTCTTGTTCGTTTTTAATGATAAAACTATTAATAGAATTTAAGCTGTTGAATAAAAAATGTGGATTCATTTGTGCCCGTAAAGCCTGAAGCTCCAGGATTGCTAATTTTTTATCGAAATCACGCTGCATCGATTCTTTAAAAAGTTTGGCAGTATTTATTTTGTTTTTATGTCTGGACCATAGTAAAATTAATACTGTAATTGCCAATACTGCTAAAACTAAAAAAGCCAATTGGAGTTGTTCGCTTTTTTTAAGTTTTAAATTATTGATTTCTTTTTCTTTATTTAAAAGCTCTATTTCTTTGTTTTTCTTTTCGGTTTCATAATCTAGTTCTAACTTTTTTATAGCCGTTCTGTTTTTTACATTATAAATAGAATCTATTACAATGTTTTTTTCTTCTAAATAAACGACTGCTTTTTTATAATCTCCCTCTTTTATATAGATGTTATAGAGCAAATCTAAATTATATTTTACTAGGTATAAATCGTTATTTTTTTTTGTTAAAACAATCGATTTGTTTAGGTATTCTTTTGCTTTGTTTATTTGGTTGGTTTCAAAAAGAATTTCAGCATAGGTAGTGTATGCATACATTTTATCTGCTTCAGAAGAAATAGAATCTGAATACCTTATGGAGTTTACAACAGCTTTTTCAGCATTTGAATAATCCTTCATTAAAAAAAGCGTGTATGCCTTATTATTGTATGCGACACTTAAATCTAAAAGACTATGGTGAGTTTTTTTTAATACAATAGCCTTATCTAAATATGCTAATGATTCTTTATAATTTCCTTCGGCATCTAAACAGTTGCTTAAATTGGTATAAATTCTGCTTAAATGATCGTCATATTCATTTCTTTTTTCTTTAATGCTAATGGCCCGAGATAAATATTTTTTTGCTGTTTTATAATCTGACAAATACTCATAAGATTTCCCTAAGCCATTACAGATAGTCGCTATTTGGGAATAATAATTGATAGATTCTGCATACCGTAGTGCAATTAATTGGTATTCTATTGCTTCTTTTATTTTAGATTCATTATCAGAAATTGTGCTGTAAACCAAATATATTTTTGATTTATACTTGATGGAGTCTTTGAAATTTTCGGTATAAAACAATGCAGAATCTGCTTCTTTTTTGGCTTCCTTAAAGTTTTCGGAAATAATGGATACCAAACTTTTATAGTAGTAGTATAGAATATAGTTTTCAGTGTCTTTGTAGGTAGTTAAGTCTTTATTAATTTCTTTTAATAAGGAATCTGCTGTTTTAGAATTTCTCCATATATACTCGTTGGTTAAATTTAATTGAGTTTTTATTTTTTCTTTTCCGTTTTGAAGTGAAATCTGTTGTTCTAGACTATCTATTTTGGATTGTGCAGAAAGAGGTGAGAAAGAAACCATCTGAACTATAAAAAGACAGACTATAAATATTATATAATTATTACGATTCATTAAATATTATGATATTCTGATTAAATAAATTAACTAAAAATTATGACATCACAATATCTAACTATTTTTTGTAATATTTATTTACATTGTCTAAAGTTAGCTGTTAATTGTGTAAGAGGTGGTTTTGATAGAGTGTACGGTACAATTAAAGTTTTATTATTATTATTATGCTTGAATGAGTAGTTAACAGAAATAATTAAAATGTTTAAATAGCTATTTGTAATTCCCTTTTCAAAATCGTAACATTACAATTCCAAAAATATAACTTTATGCAAAGTCAAGACATTAAAAATCATCCACCAGAAGACGAGCCAATAATTGAAAATAAAGAACTCAATATTTGGGAGGCTTTAATACCTATTCTCGCCTTGGTAATTATGCTTTTTTATAATGTATTTTTCGCCTATGGCGATGATGCTTTAAGTGGTAGTAATCAGTTTATCTTATTAATGGGAGCTGCCGTTGCTGCTATAGTTGGTTTTTTTAACAAAGTATCTTTTGAACAAATGATGGAGGAAGTTGCCGTAAATGTAAAATCTACAACGGGTGCAATTTTAATCCTTTTAATGGTGGGATCTTTAGCGGGTACTTGGCTAATAAGCGGAATTATTCCAACAATGATTTATTACGGTTTACAAATATTAAATCCAACCATATTCTTAGCTTCTTGTGTAGTGATTTGTGCGATAATATCCATTGCCACTGGTAGTAGTTGGACTACATCGGCAACGGTAGGAATAGCTTTAATTGGTATCGCTGAAGTCTTAGGAGTTTCCTTAGGAATGACCGCTGGAGCTGTACTTTCTGGAGCCTATTTTGGAGATAAAATGTCACCTATGAGTGACACTACCAACCTTGCTCCTGCTATGGCCGGAACCGATTTGTTTACTCATATTCGTTATATGACAATTACTACCATACCAACGATTATTGTCACTTTAATCATATTTATTATTCTTGGATTTACTATTGAACCAGAAGGTGTTGCTGATACTCACATTATTTTAGAATCGATAGAAAAATCTTTCAATATAAGTCCTTGGTTGTTTCTTGTGCCTATTGCTGTAATTGGGTTAATAATTAAAAAAACACCTCCATTAATCGCATTATTAATAGGAACACTTTTAGGTGGCGTTGCAGCTTTAATTTTTCAACCAGATATTGTTGCAACAATAGGTGGCGGAGAAACTCTTAACTTTAATACAGGCTACAAAGGTCTTATGAATGCAATAACAATAGACACTACTGTTGCTACTGACGATAAAATGTTAGGAAAATTATTTTCAGCAGGTGGAATGAGTGGAATGTTAGGTACCATTTGGCTAATCATTTGTGCAATGGTTTTTGGAGGTGTAATGGATGCTATTGGTGCCTTGGCAAGAATTAGTAGAGCATTATTGCAATTATTTCATACCTCTTTCGGATTATTTGCAAGTACTGTTACCAGTTGTTTGGTATTAAACGTAACTGCAAGTGATCAATATTTAGCGATTGTTATTCCTGGAAAAATGTATGCAAAAGCTTTTAAAGAAAAAGGATTGGCTCCCGAAAACTTAAGTAGAACCCTAGAAGATTCAGGTACAGTAACTTCGGTATTAGTTCCTTGGAATACTTGTGGGGCATACCAAAGTGGGGTTCTTGGAGTTAGTGTTGGTGAATATTTTGTGTACGCAATCTTTAACTGGTTAAGTCCATTTACAACGCTTCTTTTTGCTGCTTTAAACATTAAAATCCGTCAATTAACCTCGAAAGGCAAATAACTTTTATTTATTGTTATTTTATATGCATCAATTATTTCTATTGTCGAATAAAAAATTAAAATTTCATTAACGTTATTTTTAAGTGTTGTGTGTTACTTTTGTAATTGTAAAAATTAATCATAAACCATAAAATTAAAAATATGTCATTAGTAGGTAAAAAATTCCCAAACATCAGTGTAGAAGCAATGAACGATATGGGCGATACATTCAACGTTAATGTATTAGAAGAGGCAGTAAACAATAAAAAGAAAGTTGTTTTATTTTGGTATCCAAAAGATTTTACTTTTGTATGTCCAACAGAACTTCACGCTTTTCAAGCAGCTTTAGGAGAATTTGAAAAAAGAAATACTTTGGTAATCGGAGCTTCTTGTGATTCTGCTCAAGTACATTTTGCTTGGTTAAGTACCGCAAAAGATAACGGAGGAATTGAAGGTGTTACTTACCCTCTTTTAGCAGATACTACCAGAAACTTATCTAGCGTTTTAGGTATTTTAGATATCGCTGATGAAAGATACGATGAAGAAACCGACACGATTCAAATAGAAGGAAGTAATGTAACTTATAGAGCTACTTATTTAATTGATGAAGAAGGTAAAATTTTCCACGAAAGTGTAAACGATATGCCTTTAGGAAGAAATGTAAAAGAATATTTACGTTTAATTGATGCTTATACTCACGTACAAACTAACGGTGAAGTATGTCCAGCAAACTGGGAAGAAGGAAAAGACGCAATGAAACCTAATGCAAAAGGAACTGCTGAGTATTTGGCTTCACATTAATTAATAAATGTCATTGCGAGAGTAACGAAGCAATCTGCTAATTACAAAAAGATTGCCACCTCGTTTCACTCCTCGCAATGACATTAAATTTCAACACTATGTTACAAGAATTAAATCAAGATAATTTAAACGAACTCGTTGCAAACAACGAAACCGTAATCGTACAATATATGGCGACTTGGTGCGGAAATTGCCGTATTATGAAACCGAAGTTTAAGAAATTAGCTTCCGAAAATGAAAACGTAACTTTTGTATTGGTCGATGCTGAAAAATTTCCTGAATCTCGTAAAATGGCAACCGTTGATAATTTACCAACCTTCGCTACTTTTAAAAACGGAACTTTTGTCAATCAGACACAAACCAATAAATTTGAAGTATTAAAGGATTTAGTGAACGAAGTAGTTTAATTGTTAATTTTTTACAAGGGTAACTGAGTGCTTCGACCTTAGGAGAAGTGTACCGAAGTGACCAATACCAAAATAAATAATAATAGTAATCAATATAGTACCTATGAAATTACCTATAATTAAACACCTTACAAACTTTATCGAAGAAAACGACGAAGATTTTGTAATCGAAGCCATTGAAACATTAGAAGCCTTAACCGAGGTTCCTTCATTAAAAGATGAAGAATTGGATGTAATTGGTGAGTTAATTTCAAATATGTACGGAGCCGTCGAAGTTCATAAAATGATAAAAGACGGTACTCCAAAAAAAGAAGCTTTAAATGGCTTTATGAAACGAGTTTTAGGCTCAATTGACCAATAATATTTATTCAAATAATCTTGGCACAAATCCTTTTTTCTTATAAAAGGATTTTTTACTTTTATACCATAAATAAAACAAATTATGGCAACAGTAACATTAAAAGGAAACGAATTTAATACTTCTGGAGAATTACCAAAAGTAGGTTCAAAAGCACCAAACTTTTCATTAACCGCAGGCGATTTATCAACTAAATCTTTATCAGATTTTAATGGAAGTAAATTGGTGTTAAATATTTTTCCGAGTATCGATACTGGTACTTGTGCAGCTTCAGTTAGACAATTTAATAAAGAAGCAGGAAACTTAGAAAACACAAAAGTATTATGTATTTCTCGCGACTTACCATTTGCTCAAGGACGTTTTTGTGGAGCAGAAGGATTGGATAATGTAATAAATCTTTCAGATTATAAAACAGGACAGTTTGGAAAAGACTACGGAATGATTTTCATCAATGGTCCTTTAGACGCATTGCTTTCAAGAAGCGTAATTATTTTAAATGAAGAAGGGACTGTAATTTACACCGAACAAGTTTCAGAAACCGTAAACGAACCAAATTACGAAAACGCTTTAGCTGTTTTATAATAGTTCAGAAAACCTATATTTAAAAATCCTCATCAACGGGAGGATTTTTTTATTTAATATTTGTTTAATATTTTGGTAGGGTAATTTATAAGTTTATTGTTTCATTGATAGTAACCATTAAATAACCTTTAAAAAATTATTATGAAAAAATTTAAATTACTTTTATTAAGTCTTATTATTAGTATCGGAATATTCTCTTCCTGTACAGACAACAATGATATTGACAACTTACCAGATGCTCAACAAAGTGATTCAGTACAAAATGTGATTGCTGAATTAAGAACTATGTACAACGAAGATGGATCAGTAAATCCTAACGAGCAACCAACAGGAAATCTTATTTTCGATTTCTGTTTTGAATTTGTTTATCCAATCGAGTTAATAAATAACGATGGATCCACCGTTACTGTAAATAGCAACGAAGAACTTATTACAGTAATAATTGGAGCAAATAACGATATATATGTTGTAGGGATTGTTTTTCCTTTTGATGTTGAAGTTTACGACTCAGAAACAAATCAAATTGAAATTGTTACCATTAATAACGAAGCCGAATTTATAGTTTTACTAGAAAACTGTGACTACAATGAACCCCCTTGTGATTGTGATAATGTATCCGATCCAGTTTGTGTAGAAGTAGAAACTCCTAATGGAGGTACAATTGTAACATACCAAAACGAGTGTTATGCACTATGTGACGGCTTTACGCCTAACGATTTTGTAGATTGTGAAAATGATGATGAATGTGAAATTGAAGAACTTCATGTAACTCTTGGAGATTGTAATGGTGATGGCACATATTCAATTACAATAAACTTTGATTACACAGGTACTCAAGAAAACTTTGACTTATATGTTAGAAATGGTGTATTATTAGGAAATTATCCTGTAGCAAGTCTTCCTTTAACAATTGCTAATTTTGAATTAAGTGGTTACGACGAGGATTACATAAAAGTTTGTTTTGAAGGAGCTAACGGTGATGATTGTTGTGAAGAAGAAGAATGGGATGCTCCAGATTGTAATGGTAACGGTGGCGATTGTTCTATTTCTGAACTTGAAGTAGAAACAGGTGACTGTAATCCAACAGGAACCTACGTGTTAACTATTGATTTTGAATATGAGAATGTAAACGGAAGTGAAGCGTTTGGTCTATATGTTGGAGATGATTTCTTTATCGGAACCTATTCTTTAGCAAGTCTTCCTTTAACGATAGAAAATTTTGGACTTGGTGGACTTGAAGATGGAACTCTAGGAGTTTATATTGTTGGCATAGAAGATTGTTATCAAGAAATAGATTGGGATGCTCCAGACTGTAATAATGGTGGTGATGATTGCTACGAATATGTATTCCCTGTAACTTTATATTTAAACGGTGTAACTGTAACAGCAAATTCAAACCAAGAAGTTGATGACTACTTAGCACAAGGATATTATCTATCTTACCCAATAGATATTATTATTGACGGTGAAGTAATTACTGTTCAACAAGGAATATTAGAAGGAGCTTACGGTCCACGTTGTGAGTAAATGTTAAATGAAAAAGAGAAATTTAAAAAGACTGTCAATTGACAGTCTTTTTTTTTGTTTAAAACAGTAAATTTGAAATAATTTTATGAAAAACAACAACTCTTTTATTAAAGGCAGAATTAAAGGAATCTATTATGCTCTAAAAGGTTTTTACTTACTTTTAAAACAAGAAGCAAGTATAAAAGTACAAGCAGTAATTGCGATATTAGTAACAATTGCAGGATTCTATTTTCATATTTCAACTACCGAGTGGATGTTTCAAACCTTAGCCATAGGATTAGTAATGGGTACCGAAGGAATAAATACAGCCATCGAAGAAATTGCTGATTTTATTCATCCAGAACAACATCCTAAAATTGGACTTATAAAAGATCTATCTGCTGGAGCTGTGTTTTTAACAGCACTCACGGCCATTGTTATTGCTTGTATTATTTATATTCCAAAAATATTTTAGCATCAAAAACTTTAGGTTTCCATCTATTTTATTAAAAAAAAATAATATGTAGTTTGTCCCGTTTGATATTTGTATTTTTGTTGAAATACAACCTATTAATTAATGGTGAAAAAAAATAAACCTAGTACCAAAACCACTACTAAATCACGTGAAAAAATCAACTTTACACTTTCCAAACAACAGAATATAATTTGGGGAGGGTTTTTGTTTTTATTAGGTATAGCATTAATTCTTTCGTTTGTTTCGTACTTTTTCTCTTGGCAAGCAGACCAAAGTATTGTTGGCGAATTGGCTACACGAAAATTAGAAACCAAAAACTGGCTGAATACCTTTGGTGCAAATATTGGTGACTTTTTTGTTTATAAAGGCTTCGGAATCGCTTCATTAATCATTGCTTTTTTAATAACACTCACAGGAGCATTTTACTTTTTAAGTTATAACAAAACAAAGCTTTTGAAATTTTGGTTTTGGGGCAGTTTAGTAATGATTTGGATTTCGATATTTTTCGGTTTTTTTCCAACTGTAAATCCATTGTTTAGCGGCGTAATTGGTTTTGAAATCAACGATTTACTTCAAGATTACCTAGGACTCATCGGTGCTGTTTTGGTAATGACTTTCTTATTAATTGTATATCTAGTGCTTCGGTTAAAATTAACCCCAGAACACATAGCATCTGCTTTTAAAAGCACTAAAAAAGAAATTGCAGATGATTTTACTTCAGAAAACAACCATACAAATACCTCCGAAACCCTTTCAGAAAAACCTTTAAACGTTTCAGTTCCTTTGGATACCACTTCCGAAGAAATCGAATTAGCAACTTCAGTTATAGAAAAACCTGAGAATGTAATTAAAACTCCAAAAGAAGATATTCCTCTTATTATTGAATCTGAAGAAAGCATAGATATCGAGGTAGAAAAAGTAGTGGAAGAAAAAGAAATTTCAAAAAATCTTAGCGATAAATTGGTAGAAAATTTTGGCGAATTTGACCCAAAATTAGAGCTTAGTAAATATAAATTTCCAACCATTGAGTTGTTAAAAGATTATTCAACCAATACAGGAATTACCATTAACCAAGAAGAATTAGAAGAAAATAAAAACAAAATTGTAAAAACGCTTAACAATTATAAAATAGGCATTGCAAGTATAAAAGCTACCGTTGGGCCTACCGTAACTCTTTACGAAATTGTACCCGAAGCAGGAATTCGGATTTCAAAAATTAAAAACCTAGAAGACGATATTGCTTTATCGCTTTCTGCTCTTGGTATTCGTATCATCGCTCCAATTCCAGGTCGAGGAACTATTGGTATAGAAGTTCCAAACAAAAACCCAAGTATTGTTTCAATGCGTTCTGTAATTGCTTCTCCTAAGTTTCAGAATGCAGAAATGGAACTTCCTATTGCCTTCGGAAAAACAATTAGCAACGAAACATTTGTAGTCGATTTAGCGAAAATGCCTCACCTTTTAATGGCTGGAGCAACTGGACAAGGTAAATCGGTTGGATTAAATGCCATTTTAACTTCACTTCTTTACAAAAAACATCCAGCCGAAGTAAAGTTTGTTTTGGTAGATCCAAAAAAAGTAGAACTGACTTTATTCAATAAAATTGAACGTCATTTTTTAGCAAAACTTCCAGATACCGAAGAAGCCATTATTACCGATACCAACAAGGTTGTAAACACATTAAATTCTCTTTGTATTGAAATGGACGATCGGTACGACTTGCTTAAAAATGCCTATGTCCGAAATATAAAAGAATACAATACCAAATTTAAAACTCGAAAATTAAACCCAGAAGAAGGACATCGTTTTTTACCATATATCGTTTTGGTTATTGATGAATTTGCCGATTTAATTATGACCGCAGGTAAAGAAGTTGAAATGCCCATTGCTCGTTTAGCCCAGTTAGCACGTGCTATTGGAATCCATTTAATTGTAGCGACACAACGACCTTCTGTAAATGTAATTACGGGTATTATTAAAGCAAATTTCCCAGCTCGTATAGCCTTTAGAGTTACTAGTAAAATAGATTCAAGAACCATATTAGATAGTTCTGGAGCTGATCAATTAATAGGTCGTGGAGATATGCTTTACACACAAGGAAATGAACTTATTAGAATACAATGTGCCTTTGTAGATACTCCTGAAGTAGCAGATATGACCGATTATATTGGTTCACAAAAAGCCTATCCAGATGCTTATTTATTACCAGAATATGTTGGCGAAGAAGGTGGTGGCACAAATCTTGATAATAACCTGAGCGAACGAGACAAATTATTTAGAGAAGCAGCCGAAGTATTAGTAATTGCCCAACAAGGATCCACCTCACTATTACAACGAAAATTAAAATTAGGCTATAATCGTGCAGGTAGAATTATCGATCAACTAGAAGCCTCTGGTATTGTGGGACCTTTTGAAGGCAGTAAAGCCAGACAAGTATTAGTACCAACACTCGAAGCCTTAAACCAACATTTAGAAAACGAATACAATGAAGACTAAAATTAATCTTATTTTCCTATTTGGAATGCTAGTATTTTCAGCAATAAATATACAAGCACAGAATGCAAAAACACTTTTAGACGAAGTTTCTAATAAGGTGAAAAGCTATGAAAATATTATAATAGATTTTAAATACACCTTATTAAATACCAAAGAAAATGTAAAACAAGATACACGTGGCGACATTACTTTACAAGGTGAAAAGTATGTTTTAAATATGCTAGGAGTTACCCGTATTTTTAATGGATTAACTATTTATACAATAGTTCCCGAAGATGAAGAAGTGACAATTTCAAGCTATAACTCAGAAGAAAACAAAGGAGTTTCAGCTTCAAAAATGCTTACTTTTTACGAAAACGGATATACTTATAAAATGGATATACTTCAAAATATTCAAGGAAGAAAAATTCAGTTTGTAAAGATAATTCCTATCGATACCAACGCAGAAATTAAAGATATTTTGTTGGGAATTGATATGCAAACCAAACACGTTTATAAACTAATTCAAACAGATTCATCAGGAACGAGTTACACAATTACCGTAAATTTATTTAAAACCAACCAGCCAATATCTAAAAATATTTTTGTTTTTGATAAAGCAAAATATACAGCAGAAGGATATTACATTAATAAGCTGGATTAATTAATAAATGAAAATCCTAGACCGATACATTTTAGTTTCCTACTTAAAAACCTTTTTAAGTGTATTCACTATTTTGATGTTTATTTTCGTACTTCAAAGTATTTGGCTTTACATTTCAGAATTAGCTGGAAGAGGTCTAGATTTCTTTATCATTTTAAAATTTCTATGGTTTGTATTACCTCGACTTATTCCTTTGGTATTACCACTTACCATACTTGTCGCATCTTTAATGGTCTTCGGAAGCTTTTCTGAAAACTACGAATTCGCAGCTATGAAATCTACCGGGATATCATTACAAAGAGCCATGAAAAGTTTGACATTTTTCATTTTACTCCTTAGTATCTTAGTGTTCTTTTTTGCAAATAGCATCATTCCTTTGGCAGAATATAAATGGTTAAATCTTAGAAGAAATATTCAACAATTTAAACCTTCAATGGTAATTTCTGAAGGACAGTTTAATCAAATTGGTGATGAATTCAATATAAAAGTAGATAAAAAAAGTGGCGAAAACGATCAGTTTTTAACTGGAATTGTAATACATAAAAAAGATGCCAAACACATCTCAGAAAACAACACCGTAATAATTGCAGATAATGGCGAATTAACTTCTAAAGAAGGAAGTAATACTCTCTCATTAGCTTTAAACGATGGTAATTATTACAGCGACATTATTAGTAAAGACCCAAAAAAAAAGAAAAACAAAGAGTTTGTAAAAAGTTATTTTGAACAGTATATAATTAATATCGATTTAACCGAATTAAATAATAAAGACATAAATAAAGAGAACAAACTAAACAATCATAACATGTATAATGTTAGCGAATTACGAGCAGAAATAGACTCACAATCGGTACGTTTTAACAATAATATCAAAGCTTTCACAAAGAATATGTATTTTAGAACTGGTATTTCAAAATTTAATCGACCAGATAAAAAAAAATCAAATATTCGAATTATAAAAGATTCTATTCCATTTCAAAAAACAGATACTCTGCTTAATTTATTTAATGCAAAACATCAATCTGAAATTGTAAAAATGGCATTAAACAACATAAAAAGTTCCCTGCAATCTGTAGAAGCAAAAAAGAAAGAATATTTTATTAAAGCAAAACGATTAAACAAATACGAAATCGCATTGCACGAAAAATTTGCTTTAGCGGTCGCTTGTATTGTTTTATTTTTTGTTGGTGCTCCTTTGGGTGCAATAATCCGTAAAGGAGGTCTGGGATTACCTATGGTGGTTGCAATTTTGTTGTTTTTAACCTATCACTTTATTGGTATTTTTGCAAAAAACAGTGCTGAAGATGGCAGTATTTCTCCTTTTGTAGCCGCTTGGCTAAGTACCGTTATAATGTTTCCGCTAGGCATTTGGCTAACTTATCGTGCAACTACCGATCAAGGAATTATTGATATAGGTGCATTTTCTGAAAGGATTACAAAACTCTTCAAGAAGAAAAATAAAGACGAATCAAAAGACGCTTAATTTCAATATCTTTGCAATCTTAAAAAATCACTATGAATTCTACTAATAACGGAACTACATTTCAGCTTAGCACTATTTCCGAAGCAATTGAAGATATTAAAAAAGGAAAAGTAATCATCGTTGTGGACGATGAAAACCGTGAAAATGAAGGAGATTTTATCGCAGCTGCCGAAATGGTAACTCCAGAGATGATCAATTTTATGGCAACTCACGGTCGAGGACTTATTTGTGCTCCTTTAACCGAAGAACGTTGCGAAGAATTAGATCTAAATCTAATGGTAAAAAACAACACAGTTCTACACCATACTCCCTTTACGGTTTCCGTAGATTTAATTGGAAACGGTTGTACAACTGGAATTTCGGTTCACGATCGTGCAAAAACTATAAAAGCTCTGGTAGATAAAAACACTAAGGTACAAGACTTAGGTCGTCCAGGACATATATTTCCGCTTCGTGCAAAAGAAGGTGGCGTTTTAAGAAGAACAGGTCATACCGAAGCATCTATAGATTTAGCTAGACTTGCAGGGCTTCAACCAGCGGGGATTTTAGTAGAAATATTAAATAAAGACGGCACCATGGCTCGTTTACCTCAACTATTAAAAGTGGCTGAAAAATTCGATTTAAAACTAATTTCTATTGAAGATTTAGTTGCTTATCGAATGGAACACGATTCACTAATTAATAAGAAAGAAGACTTTCAAATCAACACCAAATACGGAAGTTATAGATTGCGAGCTTACCAACAAACCACCAACGATCAAATTCATATTGCCTTGACAAAAGGACAATGGAGCGATGGAGAACCGGTATTAATAAAAGTGAATTCTACATTAATAAATAATGATATTTTAGGAACCTTAACCAGTAATTCAGACAAAAAATTGGATGATATGTTCTCGGTATTTGATACCGAAGGAAAAGGTGCTATTGTGTTTATTAATCAGCAAAGTCAGTCTATAAATTTACTTTCTAGATTAAAAGCTTTAAAAGAAGCACAATCTGATAATGAAGTAGCAAAAGCTCCAAGAATCGTAATGGACTCTAAAGACTTTGGTATTGGTGCACAAATACTTCACGACCTAGGAATTCGTAAAATTAGATTGGTTACCAATTCAAAAAATACCGAAAAAAGAGTGGGAATGATTGGTTATGGTTTGGAGATTACTGAGTACGTAAACTACTAAATGAAAGAAAACTGTACATATGGGGACTTCTAAAATTTAATTCTCTGTTATTCAAATGAATACACATATATTTGTCTTGTAAAAATCCAATTTAAATCAAATGTACAAAACACAAGGAAAAAAAGGTCTATTTGATGAAGAGTTTACCCGAGAACGCTTATCAGCTATGGGTAATCCATTAGAAGCGATTATCAAAGTGATTGATTTTGAATTGTTTCGAGAACCTTTAGAGCGCAAACTTCTCAATACCAACAAAAAGAATAATGCAGGAGCTAAGCCTTATGATGTAGTGATGCTATTCAAAATATTAATTCTTCAA